>JAGCWA010000024.1 GCA_017962085.1 Paludibacteraceae bacterium | reverse complement strand
TACCCCTCGACTTGCATGTGTTAGGCCTGTCGCTAGCGTTCATCCTGAGCCAGGATCAAACTCTCCGTTGTATGAATTGTTTTTATTTTTAGCTCTAGGACATCCGTAGGTTGAAATTGACTTACTTGTAATGCTTTTCCTGTCTTTCCTTTTCGTCTATCGCCATTTCCTCAAAGATCTCTCTTATAGTTCCCCATCACTTCAGTGGGTCGTTTTTTGTTTTGCGGATGCAAAGGTAAAACTTTTTCTTTTTATCCTCCAAAACTTTTAACATATTTTTTTAAGCCCTCTTGGCTTTTTTTCTTTTGCCATCGTTGTTTCTCGAAAGCGGGTGCAAAAGTAGTATCAAACGAAATACAAACAAAATATTTTCGCAACTTTTTTACGTGAAAAACAAAAATAATTCACAATCAACTGAAAATCAAAATAAAAAATTTACATCATAAATGCACCAACCATGGCATATAGGGAAAGAAATCCGCCCTTTCAGGCTCTCCCCCACAATAAATCGGCAACAATTTTTGTCATTATTTTGCAGAAATAAGCACGAAAACAGGCAAAACAATCAAAAAAAAATGTCTCGAATGCACCTCTCCTTTCATCATGAAAGAGGAGTTCTCACCATATTTACCCTCGAGGAGGAAACTTTTCCTACCCTTTTCGCACATATAAATCCACGAATCGTTGTACCACATCCAACATATCCTGAGGAAGATACGAGAGCGCAACATCCAGCATATCCTTAGAAATTCCATAATAAGCTTCCGCGACGGAGCCCACAATCGCACCCATCGTGTCCGAGTCTCCCCCATACGACACCGCTTTTCTCAGCGCATCCTCGAAACTGTCCGACTGAAGGAAAAGGTGCAACGCAAGTGGCACGCACCCCTGACAAGTCTCATTCCACTGCCCCGCCTTCGGCAATCGAGCCTCATAATCCTCACCATAAAACCGTCTGCAAATAGCCAACACATCATCCTTCCCTCCCTGAAGATGAGCAAGATGGTGAATCGCCAGAGCAATCGCCTGCGCTCCCTTGATGCCCTCCTCGTGCGAATGGCTACACTCAGCGGACCGCTTCGCCTCCTCCATCACAAGGGAGGATTCGTCGAAGGCCCACCCCACCGCAGCGACACGCATCGCTGAGCCATTGCCGTAAGAACCATACGGCTGGGGGTCCTCGGAATGAATCCACTTCACGAAAGATCCTCCATACGCACCTTTCGGATGAGGGTACTTCCTGCACCATTCCACCAGACTATCACGATACGGAACGCCCCTAAGGATAGCGTCAGCGACAGCTATCGTGCAAATGGAGTCGTCCGTATAAGATGCCCCCTTGGGAAACATCTTAAAACCATAATCTTTTGTGTTTCGGAACTCATAGACACTGCCTACGATATCCCCTATAATCGCTCCTGTCATATGCGTTGAATGCTTATGACAAAAATACACAAAATTTTACTAATAAAAAATATAATATTTACTATTTAGCTATTTACAATTTACTATTTAGACATTTACTATTTAGCTATTTACGATTTACCGTTGGGGTAATTTGCTATTTACTATTTAGATATTTACAATTTGGTGATTTACTATTTACTATTTATTTCCCATAGATATAGTCTCAAAAAGAGTATCTTTACAAAAAAATTAGAGAATGGAAGACGAACAATATATGCGCAGATGCTTCGAGCTAGCGCAGAAAGGCATCGGAGACGTGGCGCCCAACCCGATGGTGGGGGCAGTCATCGTCCACCAAGGGAAGATCATCGGAGAGGGATACCACATGAAATGGGGAGGTCCGCACGCCGAAGTGAATGCGATCGCGTCGGTACAAGACCCCACTCTGCTGAAAGAGTCCACCATCTACGTAAGCCTAGAGCCCTGTTCCCACTACGGGAAGACTCCTCCATGCGCCAAACTCCTCTTAGAAAAAGGAATACCGGAAGTGGTGATATCGAATAAGGATCCTTTCCCGGAGGTGAGCGGAAGAGGAACACGGATGCTGCAAGAGGGAGGCGTGAAAGTACGCATCGGTCTGCTGGAAGAGGAGGGATGGCTCGTCAACCGTCGCTTCTTCACCTTCCACGAAAAGAAACGTCCGTTCATCATCCTGAAATGGGCGCAGAGCGAAGACGGGTTCATGGACCTGCCCAGAGGAAACGGAGAGCCCGCCTACCATTTCTCCAACGAAACGACGCAACGGATCTCACACCAACTGAGGGCGAACGAGGCCGCCATCCTAGTAGGGACACGCACCGCATTGTTGGACAATCCCTCGCTGACGGTCCGCCACGTGTCAGGCAACAACCCGACCCGCATCCTCATAGACAGGAAGTTGAGCGTGCCAAGCGACTACAACTTATACAATGGAGAAGCGTCGACCCTCGTTTTCACGGAAGCGAAACCAACCTTCAGCGCACCGAACACGGAATTCGTCACCGCACCATTCGAGGGGGGTAAACTACCCGTCACTACCCTACTGCACGAATTATATAAGAGGAATCTGCAATCCCTCATCGTCGAAGGAGGAAGCGCCACCCTGCGATCATTCATCGAGAGCGGGCAATGGGACGAGATGCACGTAGAGGTCGTAGCAGGACTCCAACTCAAAGAAGGGACAGCCGCACCAGAACGCACCGGCAAACTATTCGAGCAGGTGGGCGAAGGGAAGAATATCGTCTACCGCTATCGAAAGGGGTAGAACGACAAGAGAAACAACAAATTAAAATTTGAGGGGGGAACCCTCATACGCACAATCGATGGATTCGTTGACCGAGGAATCCATCGATTTCTTTTTTCCCGAAAAGATGGGAAATCAACCTTTTTATTATATTTGTATTAAACAATATCAGACTCATACCAACCGGTTAACTGGTTCTGCCGGTCCGCATGAGAAACACATAACATCAGAACCTATCAGAAAAAAGATGAAGAAAGTATTATTCTTTTTAAGCGCAATATTTTTCGCCACAATAATCTATGCGCAAGATTTCACAGAAGAGCAATTAAAGAAGATCAGGAAAGAGAACGTCGTTCCATCCAAGATCATCACCAAAGAGGGAGACACGTTGTTAGGATTCCTAAGGGCGATGCACACCCCTACCCTTCGCGACTTAGGCTATAATCCAGAACAACCTGCGATCTTAACCATTGTTGTTCCAGATACGGAATGGGGATGTAAGATCAAGTTCATCAGCGAGGCAGACTTCAATTCAGAGAAGATCAAGCTCTCCATGTTCAAGAAATATACGCCGAAGGACATAAAAGGATATATCTACGACTACACGGGCCAGAACCTTATCTTCAGGACCAAATACGTCAAGTGCGGCAACTTCACCTACAATGGAGACTCCTTCGTGAAGTTCAACCAAGAACTTCCCAACGGAGAATATGCTTGCGAATACTATTTCCCATTCAAGGCGAACGTATCCGGCTCTCCGACCGTAGAAGAGTTGCAACCATTCACCCGGTCGCACTATGCGATATACAATCCACAAACAGACAAAGTGATTCTTATCGAAGACCAAAAGCCGGAAGAATTTTATGCGCAACGTTGCCCACAGATTGTCGAGAACTGGAAAAACGACAAATACACGAACGTTTCCAGCAAGCAGGGAAGCAAGTTGAACAAGTTGGCGAAACTTGCGGCCAAAGTCAATCAGGAAAACAAAGACGAGGCGCGCAACAAAGCGTTCGAAGATTATTTGAACACATGTGTCAAAAAATAAAATTCCAATGTTTAGGTGCGGGTCGGGATGATCCGCACCTGAACATATACCTTAACTAAAAAAGAAACAATCGCATAAAACCTAACCTAAAATCAGTACTTAATATTCATCAATATAATAAAGAACCGTTTCCTTGCTATTTCAAAAAAAAATCACTATACTTGTAATATAGCCTTTCGAGGTGATATAGAATGAATTCGTTTGCATAAGTTCTACCAGCAAAAAGAGAGCAGTGTTAATAGGCTGATCATTAGATGAAAAGAACTAAACGAAAAGAGGTATGTCAATGGTGTGTATGGAGTGTATGATGTGTACGGTATGTCATGAAATTCCAGGAATAGCCATATTAAAATGTTAGTGAATTAAGAAACAAATATATTAACCTAAATTCTACGACCATGAAACATTTATTCTCAATGGCAGTCGCATTGTTCATGACTGCAACAAGTTTTGCGCAGGTAGTAAGTGAGGCGATATCCGCCACGCTTCAAAGAGGAGAATCCACCACAGTCTATTACGGCACGGACGCCTTGAAACAGGCATTGGAGGATGCAGAAGAAGGGAACATCATCACCCTCTCCTCGGGAACATTCAGTGTGCCGGACAACTTCAACAAGTCCGTCAAAATCTACGGAGCAGGCTATGACGACGACACGCTGACAGGAGTCGCCCGCACCTTCTTAGCGGGAGGAGTCACAATGAATGGTTTGGATGGACAACATCCGGACTACTTCTATATGGAGGGAGTTTGGATCAACGGAAATATAAACATCAACAATTTGGAGACCGACACGCTTATCCAAGGCACCAAATTCGTCAAGTGCCGAATGGGAACGTTCAACATGAAAAACAACTCGGATGCGACCATTCTCCGTCAATGCTTCATAAACGGACACATTCACGGGAACAACGCCGTAGCGACAGGTTTTATTGCCCAAAATTGTTATATAACAGATCGAGTACAGTGGTTTGACACCAAAAGCGCAGTCCTAATTGACCATTGTATACTAGGCGCGGGCTGGTCCAGTCATGGCCCATATTTATATAAAAACTCTATCATTAACGATGATCATTTAACGCTGGATGTGGGAGCCACTGTTGTCAACTGCATAGGAGGGAAAGGTTCCTTGTCCAACAGCGATCAAAACACATTGGCTCACTGCTACACCGACTATTCCAACTTGGGTGACTATTTAGGCACCATCTTCACCGATGGGCAAAAGAATCTCAACTACACACTAGACGGCACCTCAATACCAAGAAGATGGGAGATTGCCGACCCAGAAACACTCATGGCAGATGACAGCACCGCAGTGGGACCTGCAGGAGGAGACTACCCTTGGGACAAGATCCCTTCCACGCCACGCATCATCAGCAGCAAGATCGGCAACAAGACCGTCGGCGGCAAACTGCACGTGACCGTCAAGGCTGAAGCGAGACCAGTAACCGAGTAACCACTTAACAGAGACAGACAATGAACAGAACGAAACACATAGGACTGTCCTTGCTGGCATTGCTCTGTTGCATCCTTGCGACGGCGAGTGAGCCCGTCACAAAGTATGAATACTGGCTTGACCAGCGGTTTGACAGTCGACAAACCATAACAGAACTGACGGAGGGTTCTTGGGACGCCCAGTTGGATCTGTCCAGCCTTTCGCCCGGCTTACACAGCTTGGCGATACGCGCCGGCACAGACGACGGGCAATGGAGCGCAGTCGTAATGAAGCACTTCCTCATCCCACAGGCGGAATCCGTACAGGAGAACACGCTCGACAAGTACGAGTACTGGATCGACAAGGACTTCGCGGGACGTGTCTCCGGCGCATTCGATGAACAAGGCATCGTAAACATGGACATAGACTTCTCCAGCCTTGCCCCTGGTCTGCACAGCATCGCCTTCCGTGCCCTCGACAAGAACGGGCACGCCAGCGCAGTCGTGCTGAAGCATTTCCTCATCCCACAGGCGGAATCCGTGCAGCAGAACACGCTAGACAAGTATGAGTACTGGATCGACAAGGACTTCGCGGGACGTGTCTCCGGCGCATTCGATGAAAGAGGCATTGTGGACATGGATATAGACTTCTCCAGCCTTGCCCCTGGCCTGCACAGCATCGCCTTCCGCGCCCTCGACAAGAACGGACACGCCAGCGCTGTCGTACTGAAGCACTTCCTCATCCCGCAGGCGGAATCCGTGCAGGAGAACACGCTCGACAAGTATGAGTACTGGATCGACAAGGACTTCGCGGGACGTGTCTCCGGACCGTTCGACGAAAGAGGCATTGTGGACATGGACATAGACTTCTCTAATCTTGCCCCTGGCCTGCACAGCATCGCCTTCCGCGCCCTCGACAAGAACGGGCACGCCAGCGCAGTCGTGCTGAAGCACTTCATCATTCCGCAGACGGAGTCCTTGCAGGAGAACGCTATTGAGACCTACGAGTACTGGATCGACAAGAACGAAGCCGAGCGAGTCTCCGTACCGTTCGCGGAGGGAGGCGTCATCGACATAGATGTAGAGCTCTCCAGCCTAGCACCAGGCTTGCACACCATCACTTACCAGGCGAAGGATAAGATGGGGCATTACAGTCCAGCGTTGACGAAATACTTCATCGTACCAGAGGAGATCATCCCTGACGAGATCGTCGCCTTCGAGTATTGGTTCAACAAGCAACCACGCAAGCGTGTGGAGGTGGAGGCAGCCAATACGGTGACCTTCGATGCGGACATCGACGTCGAAGGAGCGGAACCAGACAGTGTGCTGGCGGACTACCGATTCGACGCAAAGAGCAAGCAAGTCATCTACACGCACGATGTGCTCTTCGGCATGCAAGCCTTCAACCGGGCGGGCGTAGGCTCAACGGCGGTCATTGACACCCTCAAGGATCACAACAGCGTCATAGATGTGCCATTCACCACGCTCCAGATTGAGCAAGAAAGCAGGGCGGCCTCCCCGACAGGGTGCCAGCTGCAAGGCTACCAGTTCAGGTGCCAGCCGGGGGATAAAGTCTATTGGTTCATGCATGTAGGAAGCCAACGGATCGATTTCTACGACAAGGAAGGCAACGAGCTGACAGCGGAAGTGGACTTCATCGACGAAGAGGCGGTAGTGACCCTCACAGCGCCAAGCGACACCATCTATGCGTTGGCATACAGTGCGGCGGAAGAGGGATTGGAAGACACCATCAGGGTGACCGTACCAGTTGAACTGGCCTTCGAGAACCAGGAACGCAAGTACGGAGAAGATGATCCGACCTTCACCTACGTGACCAGCCGTCCGGACCTCTTAGCGGGCACACCTGTCGGTAAGACGGAAGCGACCGCCACCTCTGGCGTCGGAGAATACACCATCTCTCTTGACGAAAGCAGTATCAGCAACACGATCCTGACAGTGACGGACGGAACCCTCACCATCAGCAAAGCGGAGTTGACCATCACGGCAGACGATGCGGAAATGTATGAAGGCAATGAATTACCGAAGCTGACCTGGCAAGTATCCGGCTTGAAAAACGGAGAAAGCGCTGAGGAAGTCTTCAGTATACAACCGACATGCAAGACGCAAGCCACGTCAAGCTCCCCTGCCGGACTCTACGAGATCACGGTTGACGGAGCCGAGGCGGAGAACTACAGCTTCACCTATGTGGCAGGCCATCTATCGATCTCCACACCGACAGGCATCCTGACGATTAGGAGTGACGGGAAGGCCCCAGGAGACATCTACACGCTATTGGGTGTGAAAGTCCGCTGCAAACATGAAAGCATAGAGGGACTACCTATAGGAGTCTATGTCACCAACGGACGTAAGATTTTGATTAAGAACTAATTCAAAGCCAATCAGACTTTTTTTCAGAAGAGGATATGTTCATGGGAGCATATCCTCTTCGGTTTTTTGTTTCGTTCTGCAATTCTGAAACAACAAATAGTAAATTATCGTATGATATCTAATGCAATAAATGGAACCACCGTGCATGATGGTCACGTCAGTCACGGCACAATCGCAAATCCGCCAATATCACAGCAGACTCCTCTTCATCTTCCTTCCCTTTCCATGCGACAATGTAACGCACAGTGGCGGAGGTGATCTTGTATCCCTTAGCCAAGAAAGGAGCCAATTCAGACTGTTTCTTTTTCGACAATGAAACCACACGGACCCCATCCATCGTTTTCAAATAATCATATCCTTTCGTTTCATCATGTTCATAACACAAGGAAGAACCGCTTCTGAGCGAGAGAATCTCCTTCTTTTTATTCTTGAAAAAGTCCAAAAACACATCCCTATGGTTCAATTGAATGACCAATTCATTCGGTTCTGAATACGTGTTATTATCCACATCATACACTGTGCAAAGATATTTGAAAGGAGCGAACAAACCCGATTCACAATGGATATATAAATTACGCTTCGCACGAGTCAATCCGACATACAAACGTCTTCTAACATCGTCATTGAGGGAAGGCACATTCGACAGGTACAAATAGACTGAATCAAACTCCCTACCCTTCGATTTATGGATCGTGGAAACATAGATTGTGGCATCCTTATCCTTAAAGAAATCCTCCACACTAGATTCAAACACGAACTCATTCAAGTCACTTTTGTATTTAACCTTACCACTGACAGCCTCGAACTCCTCGAAGAAATTCCGCACAAGCTCCAAGCAGGCACTCTTCTCGTACATATCCACTGTCTTCTCCTTTGCCCTGTTCCATTCCTCATCGGTGATGGAAGAGACACCAGGCCGTACATTCACCTGCTTCAAGAAGTAACGTATTTCCGCCAAATCAGAGAAACGGAAACCATCCAAAGACTGCACCAACTTTGCGTTCAGTCCTTTACGGGAGAGCAAAAGCACCAAAAGAAGCGCCTCTTCATTCGTATTCGTCAGCACACAAGCATTTTCCCCATGATAGGTGGAGGCGACATGGTCAACAAAAGGAAGGAACATATTCCCCTTCACATGCTGCGTCACGGAAAGGAATCCATCGTCGTTAGACATAGAGACAATAGGAGCCGTCTTCATCCGCTCGGAAATGCCCTTCGCAAACTCGTTCGACAAAGAAACGATTGAACGGCACGACCTGAAATTATCCGTCATCTCATACTTCTTCGCCTTCAACTCATCGATGAAAGAACGCATATACTTAGAGTCCGCCCCTCGGAATTGGTAAATATTTTGATCATCGTCACCCACAGCGATGACACGCATGTCCTCGTTCTTTTGCATCAAGGCGGCTACCAAAGCGAACTCATTCGCATCCATATCCTGCGCCTCGTCAATAACCAAAACAGACTTGTTGATCCTGCACGCCTCAACATCTCCGTTCTGAATCATTTGGGTGGCAAGAGAGACCACATCCTGCGCATCATCCAGATTGCCAATCTTACCGATTAGGTCGAAGCAATAGGAATGAAACGTCTTAATCTCCACAAAATATGCCGCATTACCAATCAGCGACAAAAGACGCTTCTTGAACTCAGTAGCCGCAGCGCGCGAAAAGGTGAGCATCAATAATTGCTCATGCTTCACATCCTCCATGCAAAGTAAAGAGGCCAACTTATGCACCAAAAGCATCGTCTTTCCACTACCCGGTCCAGCCGCCACAACAATGTACTTCGACTCACTATCCTTTATTATCTCCAACTGTTTGCCAGACAATCTACCAAAGAGTTCCTCATACTTCTTAGGAGTAATATTCTTCTCTATCTCCAAAGCCCGTTCTCCTTCGAAATATTTAGAAATGAACCGCTTGAAATCCATTTGGAAATAATCACGCACATATTGCAACGCCGCATTGTAATCATTCACCATCAAATTCGCATACTCGCCAACAATGTGTACCTGACGTATCTTCTGCTTATAGAACTCATCCAACAAGCGGTAATCCTCCATCTTATAGCGATACTTGGAATCCACCAACCTTCTGATTTCCATTGTATTGTACACGACCATGAAGCCACCCTCCAATTTCAGGGCACCAATCTTCGACAAATACAAGATGGACTCCTCCATTTCCTCAAGAGAAACGGACGACTGAGAAGCGAAAAGCGTATGTTCCTGATTCTCTTTATATTCAGAGAGCAAAGAAACCAAAGAAAATTGAACCACACTCTTCCCATTACTATCCGTTTGTTTAGCGGATTGTTCATAAAACCGTTTGATTAAAAACGAGCAGATAGAGCGTCTATTCTCATACTTCGCCCGCAAATTATCCAAAGGAAGACAAAAAGAGAACTCAAAACCGCCATTGGCAGGAACCTCCGATTTCTTCAGATAACGCTTCACCGACAAGAAATACAATATCGTACGGAGGGACTTCACGGAAGAGAAGGATAATCCAGACTTCAACGCCTGATCATTCAATTCCTTGTAAAATACGCAACCATCCTTCGAATCCGACAATTTATCCAACACGAACTCCTCCAACTTAATAAAATTCTGAAAAATCTTATTGGATTTAGACTCCGAATCAGACTTGTCGATAAAGGCAGACATGTCCATGACATCATCCGCTATAATCTGTTCCTGTTTCATTAAATTAATAACAGAAATCACAGTCTGTTTCGTCATACCCAGCCTATCCGCCAGATAATCGACACGAGACTCCGCCTCTGCCTCTTCCACACCAGACTTCAGAACATATTTAGCTGAAATCAAAGATTTTATAATACGGACAGCATTCTCCCTATCTTGCGGATTAAACAAACGGGAAGCGTTCAGTTTGGAAGTAGCCTCATCCATGTTTCGAACCTTTATACCCGTTGCGAAGACATGAGGAATATTGTATCCACGCTTGATGTACCCTGCATCTTCCAACGCCGAGACAGCAGTCCGTATACGAGTTTCCATATCTTGAACAGAATCGTCCCAACCAGCCGCCCTTGCGATCTCCAAAGGCGAACAAGCCATATAATTCCGCTGTTTAGTCATTGATTTGATGGCAGACCAGACCTGCTGTATCTCTCCGATACTTAACTTTGTCTGATTCAGCAAAATAAAATGCTTATCCAAGTCCTCATTACTGTACAAAACATAGCATTTCGCCTCCATCTCAGGATTCCGACCTGCCCTACCCGCCTCTTGCACATAATTCTCCAACGAGTCCGAGATATCATAATGGACAACCAGGCCGACATCACTTTTATCGACACCCATTCCAAATGCACTGGTCGCCACGATAGACCGTACCTGATCCGTCATAAAAGCGTTTTGGTTCGCCACCTTCTCGCTCGAATCCATTTTACCATGGAAATAGAGCGTAGGATAGCCATCCCTCGTCAATCTTTCAGACAAAATCTTCGCACGGGATGTCCTGGAGACATACACAATGGTTGGGCACTCATACGAGACCATCAAATTCCGCAATAGGTTATACTTCTCATCTTCAGACTCAGCGAACATGACAGAATAGCGCAGATTCTTTCTGTCAGAGGAAGATGCGAAATGCTTCAACTCAATGCCCAATTTTTTCATGAAGTAGTCATGGATGTCCGAAATGACCTTTTGCTTTGCCGTCGCAGTGAAACAGGAGACAGGGATAGGTGTCTGCATCCGTTTCTTTTCCTGCAGATTCTTAATGAAATCGGCGATATACAAATAATCCACCCTGAAATCATGCCCCCATGAAGAGAAGCAGTGAGCCTCATCGATGACGATTCGCACCACATTCCGCGCAAGCAACAGTTTCTCCAATGTTTTAGAGCGAAGTAATTCAGGTGCGATGTAAAGGATCTTCGCCATACCATTCGCCACACACTCATACGCTTCCGCACGAGAGACTGGATCTAACATTCCATTGATTGTGACCGCATCCTCCCATCCCTTCGCCACCAGGTTATCTACCTGATCCTTCATAAGAGACTGAAGAGGAGAAATCACAACCGTCAACCCCTGCACCGTACGACCCGCCATCAAAGCCGGCAGCTGAAACGTCAAGGATTTACCGCCTCCCGTAGGGAATATACACAACAGGGATTCCCCCTTCACCGCACAAGAGACCGCCTGTTCCTGCATAGGCTCCCCGTCAAACGTACGAAAAGCATCGTAGCCAAAGAACTTTTTTAGTCCAGCATGTATATCCAGCATTCCACAGCAATAGGAGCAATGTTCATCTTCGCAAGGATTATTGCGTAAGAACCAAAGCACATTCTCTATCTTGGGGAAATTACGCAACAGCCAAGGAGGTGTAATGGATGTAGTATCCCCCACACTAATCAGTGCGAGCGAATACGCCAACTCGACAGGATACTTCTCCGCCATTGCACGGACATTCGCATGAATGCACAAACGGTCTTTAAAGAAAGTGTGAATCAATGTGGCAGGATCATCACCCCTTGTTGTGAACCCGACATAATCAAAGAAACATTTAAACTCCTCCTTCTCATACAGCAAAGTGCAGTAGATGATTTGAAGGTCAAGAGGCAAGGCTGAGAAAGCCGCAATCTCATCATGGAACAAATCACGAGCCTTGGAACAATCGTTCAGAGGATTATTCAACTCATCCACCTGTAGCTTATCGTCCTTCAACAGCTTATGATAAGGCCTTTTTGGGAAAAGCAAGGGAGAGAGATAGAGTGTGTCTATCGTTTTCGACACATAAGTTGCCGAATTATCACCGAAAAGGTACTGTAAATCATGGTGAATAGCATTGTGTCCGCACAAAAAATCAGCATCAGACACGAACCGCAAAAATTCTGGGATAGAATTGGAATGGAATGTGGCACCTTCGTCAGACAATGCACCCACATCATGGACTTTCTTGTCTAACATACCTACCTCAGTATCAATAAACACTAATTTACGTTTCCCTTGCATTCCAAACCTATGGTAAAGTCTTAGCGCACAAAGGTAATTTTTATTTCACAATAACCCAAACATCCCCCAAAAAGCATAATAAAAGGTTTAGGCCTAACGCAATAAGTAACCATCAATTCATCGGCATTGTCTCAAGAGCATACGACGAGTAGGGTTCTCCTCCTATGCGAATTCCTGACATTGCGCTTACCGAGCATTAAAAAAACAGGAGAAGCCTAGCCCCTCCTGTTTCCCTTTATATAAAAAATCTAATTATAGATCCTTCGCTGAATCAATTGCCTTTGAGATAGAAGCGAAGATATCATCGATAGAGCCAACGCCCTGGATATCCACGCAAGTACCCTCCTTCTTGTAGAAGTCGATCACTGGAGTAGTCTGCTCGTTGTAAGTCTTGATTCTCTTGGTGATGGTCTCCAAGTTGTCGTCAGAACGGCCGGAAGTCTTACCTCTCTCGAGAAGACGCTTGATCAACTCAGCCTCGTCAACGTGGATGTTCAACATCACAGCCACATCCGTGCCCCTCTTGTTCAACATCTTCTTCAAAGCCTCAGCCTGCGCATAAGTACGTGGGAAACCGTCGAAGATGACACCCTTAGCGTCCTTTGCGGAATCCAACTCAGCGTCGAGCATGTTGATGATCAGCTCGTCAGTGACCAACTTACCCTCATCGATGAATGTCTTGGCGATCTTGCCCAACTCAGTCTGATCGGCGATTTGCTTCCTCAAGATATCACCTGTGGAGAAATGCGCATAACCATACTTCTTGATAATGTTCTCACTCTGAGTACCCTTTCCAGAACCTGGGGCACCAAAAATAACTACGTTTTTCATTATTCTATTATTTAAATCAGTTTCACTTTTTATTTTCCGTCATAGACCAACAGTTCAGGAACATTCCTGCCCAAGCCGTCGTAATCGAGGCCATAGCCTAGGACGAACTCGTTTCCGATCTCCTTCCCCACATAATCGATCAAGAGCGGATGCTTCATCGCGGCCGGCTTCGCCAAGAAAGAGACGATGCGGACCGACTCCGGCGCATAACGCTGCACCTCCGTCAAGAAAGCCTTCATGGTCTCGCCCGTATCGACGATATCCTCCACGACCACCACATTCCGGCCCTTCACATCCGCCGGAACAGGAAGAACAGCCGTCACCTTTCCCGTGGAGCGCATACCCTCGTATGAAGTGTATTTCACGAAAGCCAAACCACAAGGTATGGTGATCCGTCGCAGGAGATCCGTCGCAAAGAACACAGCCCCGTTCATCATCACAAGGAAATAGGGATTCTTCCCCGCCATGTCCGCATTCAGAGCCGTCGCCAAACGATCCACAATGCTGGAGATATCCTCCTTGGAGAGCATCTCGACAAAATTTTTATCCTTTACCTTCATCATCTTTCAAATTTCAACGTTCTTCTCTGACGCGAATTTAATAAAATTGGAGGAAAAACAACGTACAATTGTTCGAAGTCTATTCCATTAAAAACGCCAACTAATATAAATGTCCTATTCCGCTCCTAAAAAATTACATATTTAACATGGAAGTTTGCTTATTTTTGCGAAAAGCAAATAAGCTATAGGTATACCATGAAAAAGAATAAACTATTCCGCATAGTGTTTACACTATGCTTTTTCGGCATGACGGCATTGGCTCAAGCTGATCCGGACCCGAATTTTCACATTTACATTTGTTTCGGACAATCCAATATGGAGGGTAACGCTTCCGTGCCTAGTTCGGAGACGCAAGGTGTGAGTGAACGCTTCCAAAGGATTTACACTGCGGATGATTGCTCAACCTGCGGAAAGAAAAAGGGGCAATGGTATACGGCGGTTCCTCCTTTGGCCCGCTGTTTCCACGGCAATGGCATCGGTTATGGTCCTGTCGACAATTTCGGACGCACGCTGGTGGAGAATCTTGACCCGGAGATCCGCGTGGGCGTCGTTGTCGTCGCTTGTGGAGGATGTGACATCGAATTGTTCGAGAAGAGCAGATGCGTAAACTACATAAACTCAGCGGCGGATTGGTTGAAAAATTATGCGAGGGACTACGGAGGAAACCCATATGAGCGTATGATCGAGATGGCTAAACTAGCCAAAGAGGTGGGTGTCATCAAGGGTATCTTGATCCACCAAGGAGAGAACAACTCTGGTCAGACCGATTGGCCAGACCGTCTGAAGGGTGTCTATGGCACCATATTGAGCGATGTGGGCTTGAATGCGGAAGAGGTTCCGTTGTTGGTGGGCGAGGTGCGCCACTCCGGTCCTTGTAGCGGTCACAACCAGATCATCGCGAATGTGCCGAATGTCATCCCTACGGCTTACGTCATCTCTTCGGATGGATGTGAGTCTGCGAGCGACCAATACCACTTCTCCGTAAAGGGATACAAGGAATTGGGTAAGAGGTATGCAGAGAAGATGCTGGAGTTGTTGGGTGACAACCCGGTACAGTCCGTGGACCTATCCGTTTCCACAATATTGCTGAGCGAGTCGGAGCCTGGCAAGGTGCAAATCGGTGTGAACAAGGAGAATGAGGATATTACCAGATTCGACATCTATGCGGATAATGAAATCATCGCGAGCGACCAGGATGAGTTCATCTGGGAGGATGTCTCCCGCGGAGAACACTCCATCTGGGTGGTGGGTTATGACGCCAACGGCAAGGAATACACCACATCCAAGAAGAAGATCAAGATCCTTGAGCCTCAGACTCCATTCAACGGCACACCTGCTTTAATCCCTGGTGTGATCGAAGCGGAGGAGTTCGACTATGGTGGCGAGGGAAACGCTTACCATGACAGCGACGAGCAAAACAGAAACGGAGGCGACCGCAACGAGGGTGTGGATATGAACAACACGGCTGTCGGTTATACCCAAACGGGCGAATGGATCGAGTATACTGTCGATGTGCAGAAAACAGGAACCTACGAGGTGGTGGCAACTGTCGCCTCTGGCTCGAACGGATCCGCCTTCACCCTCTACATGGACAACACCTTCATCATCCCTGGTGCGGACGGAACACCGGGCGGTTTCATCGAGGTGCCTAACACGGGCAGCTGGGAGGATTTCACAACTGTAAAGTCATCATTGAATAAACTGACCAAAGGTGTGCATGTCCTGAAGGTGGAAATCACGGGCGACTGGGTTGACCTGGATAAGTTGGAGTTCAACTTGCTCGAGGCAGACCCGGAACCAATCTCCAACGATTTGGATGATGTAGCGGCTGATTCGAATAATATTCCTGATGGTTTCTACAATGCATACGATGCGAATGGCAAGTTCATCCGTTCGGTGAACGTGAAAAACGCCTACAGCAACCAATTGAAAACCGGCTATTACTTCCTTATGAATACTGCAGGTAAGGTTTATCCTTTGTTGATCAACAACAAGTAACAACACATGGCCAAGTTTGCCTACCCCACCATCGGGCAAGGCAAATGAGAAAGGCGGAACTGTTTTCCATAGCAGTTCCGCCTTCCGTTTATCATCATATCAATTAATCGATCACCGCAGCACCGTGACATGACCCACGAACACAGTGTCCTGATAGCTATTATTGATCAGATACCAATAATCGGAAGCAGGCACATCCTTGCCGTTTTCATCCTTTCCATCCCAGCCATTCTCGTTTTCGTACATCTCATAGAGTCTGATAATTTTTCCATATCTATCGAATATCTTAACAGTGGATGGATATTTGGCGATGTTCTCGATGTACCAAGAATCCCTCACGCCATCACCGTTCGGCGTGAAATAGGGGTCTGGAATGATCTGGAAAGTATCCATCACCCATGACAAATGAAGCGTGACGACACTGTCACACCCATGCTCGTTTTGGAAAGAGAGGGTATATACACCCGGCTTTTCGATAAGCATGTCACCGAACATATAGCTGTCGCCACTCATAGAATCTAACAGCGTCACCTTGTCCTTGGTGTAGACATCCACATGGGTGGAGAACGTGTCAAGGCTTTTATCCATGACAGACACCACCAATTGGTATGTTCCGCTGTCCCTTGCGGAAACGTTCGTAATCGTCACGTCAGGATCGTTAGAGACGAACCCTTTAGGGCCTATCCACTGAACCTGCACTCTCTCCGGGATCTCTTGGGCGGACAAAGACAGGGCCTCGCCCTCACAGAGCGGTCCGTTATCACTAATGGTGACATTCAACTCCTCCACCCTAAGGGCGAGACGGACAGTACTGTCACATCCATGTTCGGAGGAGAATGTCTCGGTGTAGGTTCCCTCCGTCGTCAATTGGTTGGAGCCAAACGGGTAAGACTCCCCTCTCAGAATGGAGATGGTAGTGTCGATGTCGCTCTTGCTGTATATATCGACCTTCGTACGAACAACCTCTTTCAACTCGCCTTGGAACATGTCCGTCTTGACGATGTATTCGCCCGCATCGCTTGCCTTGGCTCCGTTTATAGTGACTTCAAAACCGCCATCCTGCGTGAAGTTGTTCGGTCCAAACCAGTGTAGAGTGCTTTCCGGGTAATCATCGGAAGTGACTACAATCGACAAAGTCTCATCCTCACAGAGCGGTCCGTTGTTGCTAATGGTAGCGCTTGGCGTTTCCTCCTTAAGCGTAAGGTGCACAGTGCTATCACACCCTTGAGCGGAAAGGAATGTCTCGGTGTACGTTCCGCCCGCTGTCAGTTGCGTGGAACCGAACAGGTAAGACTCTCCTGTCAGTATAGTGGCGGTAGTATCAACATCGATTTTATTAAACACTTCAACCACCGTACGGACAACCTCCTGCAGGTCGCCTGTCGTCTCTTGGAACAGGTCCGTCTTGACGATGTATTCGCCCGCGTCGCTTGCCTTGGCCCCGTTTATGGTAAGCTCAAAGCCACCGTCCCGCGTGAAATTGTTCGGTCCGAACCAATGGAGACTACTTTCCGGGTAATGTTTGGAAGCGACTATGATCGAGAGCACATCACCCTCACAAACCGGTCCGTTGTTGCTGATGGTAGCTTCCGGAGTCTCCTCCAGAAGCGTAAGGTGCACAACACTATCGCACCCGTGTGCGGAAAGGAACTTCTCGGTGTAGGTTCCAGCCGTAGTCAACTGATTGGAGCCGAAGGTGTAGGATTGTCCGGTCAATATCGTGACCGTAGTGTCGACCTCGGTTTTACCATATACCTCGACAACCGTGCGGGCCACTTCCTGCAGTTCGCCCGTCACACCCTGAAAGAGATCCGTCTTGACGATGTATTCACCCGCATCGCTTGTCTTAGCACCGTTTATAGTGAGTTCAAAGCCACCATCCTGCGTGAAGTTGTTCGGTCCGAACCAATGGAGACTGCTTTCCGGGTAATGGTTGGAAACGACGGTTATCGACAATGTCTCATCCTCACAAACCGGTCCGTTGTTGCTAATAGAGGCATCTGGATTTTCCTCCTTAAGCGTGAGGTGCACAACACTGTCGCACCCCTGTGCGGAGAGGAAAGTCTCGGTGTATGTACCCGCCGTAGTCAACTGATTGGAACCGAAGGTGTAGGATTGCCCGGTCAATATCGTGACCGTAGTGTCAACCTCAACCTTACCGTATACCTCAACAACCGTGCGGGCTATCTCCTGCAGATTAGTTGTCGGGCCCAAGGCCAACTTCGACTTGACAATGTACTCGCCCGCATCGCTTGCCTTGACACCCTTGATAGTGAGTTCCAAACCGCCATCCTGCGTGAAGTTATTCGGTCCGGACCATAGCAGTTCGCTACTTGGAACATTGCAGGAGGCAAGAGAAATCACCAAGGTATCACCCTCGCAGAGCGGTCCGTTAGCGCTTATGGCAGCGCTTGGATCCAGCACCTGAAGCGTAAGGCGAACAGTGCTGTCGCAGCCATGTGCAGAGGAGAAAGTCTCGGTGTATGTACCCTCCGCGGTCAGTTGTTTGGATCCGAAGACATAGGATTGCCCGGTCAATATCGTGACGGTAGTGTCGACCTCGATTTTATCGTAGATTTCAACAGGTATGCGGAAGTATTCGAGCATTTCGCCCGTCGTACTCAGGAACACGTCCGTTTTCACCACATACTCGCCCGCATCACTCGCTTTGACGTCCGCAATAGTGACCTCCAAGCCACCATCCTGCGTGAAGTTGTTCGGTCCATACCAATGGAGGCTACTCTCCGGATAGAAGTCAGACACAGACATAGTCAAAGTGCCCCCCACGCAGAGAGGTGCATTGCAGAAAGAATTCTTTCCCACCTCTGTCACGAAAAGCGTCACAATCGAGTCGCATCCGCTTAGTGTTTTGAGTGTTTCCGTATACATCCCATCAGCTACGATATTCTGCGTTCCCAAAGTGATGGTTTCACCACTGCGGAGAACCGTATCCATCTGCACGATATAAAACGGATGCACCACAACATCAATGCTACCGACATTTTCAACATTACCATTCGCACTCATCGTCAGCTGATATTGTCCCCCATCGTATCTTGTCACGTCAGGGATAGAGATGGAACTACCATTCAACACACTCCCGCGGGGTGTGGTCCAACTGAAAACAGCGTCAGGAGAACCGCCCTCCACGCTTAAAACAAGCGTTTCTTTCTCACACAAAGGGCCATTGGAAGTCATATCCAACAATGTGACATTCAAGTGGAGGGTCACAAGACTGTCACACCCCTCCTTCGTGGTCAATTGGTAAGAATAAGTACCTTCATCGGTAAGCGCATCACCACCAATCAGGAAAGACTCTCCCCGTTTGATGGTCACGGTCGTATCCACATGGCGAATAGGATTGACCTTCACCTCCAGAGGAACAACAGGCGAGTAAATTCCGTTAGCGCACATCTGAACGGTATAGGTTCCCTCATGCTCTTTGCTAGCGTCCGGTATGACAGGATTTTTATCCGTGGAGTAAAATCCATTAGGGCCAGTCCAGACGAAAGTCGCGTTTTTAGGAGCATTGTTGACATAAAAACTGATGTCGCCACCTTCACACACATCGTTCACGCTTGCGTCAATGATAATATCACAATTCGTCGGGACAGACTGCCCAACGTTCGAAAAAGAGATCGTCCCCTCCACTTGAGAGAAATTAGTCACAAGCAATATGTACCACTCATCCTTTTTCGCATTTTCGATGTGACATATCTCCCTGGCATTCGTACTATAACTACAATCGACCACATGTCCATTAGGGAACTGATCCCACTTGCTTCTGAAACAATTGGATGTGATGTCATAGTACCGGGGGTCTAATGACAGGAATGGTGAGACTAAGGAATCGTACAAATAGTACAAATCAATTTGGGTTAGAACCATCTGGTCGTATTCTTCATACGTTATCTGATCATCGTAATACAATTGTTCCAGCTCATCCATTTTCACAAATGTTTCATCAATCAAGTCTTGATATTTCTGAATCGAGTCATTTATAGCCTCAAATTCAGGGGAATACGTACAATCGGACGGGAATTGATCGCCCCCGGACAGCCACGGGGTCTCAAGCTGCATATAATATTCAGACGCCGAACAGACCTTTTTAAGCATGTCAATCTTCGAAGTTCCTTCGAAAGGTCCGAAGCAGGCAAAATCAATGTCCTGCGATTCAGAATGGGACAACTCAATATATATAGGGCCATCCTCCGCAATCTGCATGGCAAACCATGCGGGGGAAGGTGTGGAACCTAAACAACCGAGGGCATTCGTGCCCCAGAAATCCACATTTAAGGACGTAGTATCAGCCGGATATGTAATACCATACTCGTTATCCTGCGTGCAAAACGCGATCACATCATCAAAATCAGGAATTGGACACTGCTGCGCCCAACTTGCACGACTCACCGTCAGGATAGAAATGACAGCAAATACTAAAGAAAACGTTTTTTTTCTCATTCTTATTTTACCACTTTTTTAACATGTACCCCACCCCACTGTATTGTTCCATAACAAACACATTTCATAAACATTGCAAATATAATATATTAAATCATGACGCTAATGTTTTTTCGATATAAAAATGTATCTTTGTTCATTATTTCAGGTGAGTTTTGCGAATTGATTTCACCACCTAATCGGATTGTGTATTGAGAAACCCACCTAACGGTTTATTCATCTAACATTCAGTGTATGTCAGGCACGAAGATAGGTTTTAAAACGACGGCGGCGTTTGTTGTCGCCAACATGGTGGGGGTGGGAGTCTTCACCTCCTTGGGATTCCAGTTGGTCGGCTTATCCAATCCCCTTACCATCGCATTCATATGGATCATCGGAGGACTGACGGCCTTCTGTGGAGCCATCGCCTATAGCGAATTGGGCGCCACCATGCCCCGCTCCGGAGGGGAATACAACTACCTTTCCGTCATCTACCATCCCGCATTGGGCTTCGTCTCCGGCTGGGCCTCCTTAGTGGTGGGATTCTCCGCACCGGTCGCATTGACGTGCATGGCCATGAGTTCCTACTTGGGCAATATATTTCCGCAGCTCAACGCGAAACTGTTCGCCATGATCGTGCTGACGCTCATCACCCTAATCCATGCGTTCGACGTGCGGATAGGCACACGGTTGCAACGGTTCTTCACCCTGCTGAAGATCTTCATCATCGTGGTCTTCATTGTGGCCGGGTTTATCGCTGAGCCAGGCGGCGCAGCCAATTTCAGCGGATGGAGCGACTTCTCCCTGCAGGAGGTCTTCTCCCCTAAATTCGCCATCTCCCTCGTCTGGGTCTACTATGCCTATTCGGGGTGGAATGCGGCGGCCTATATATCCGGAGATGTGGAGAACCCTCAACGGACCGTCCCGCGCGCCTTGCTTTGCGGCACCGCCTTCGTGGCTGTCCTGTACCTCTTCCTGAACATGGTTTTCCTGCGCACCGCCCCCGTGTCGGAACTGACAGGGCAGATAGAGATAGGATTAATCTGCGCCAAACATATCTTCGGAGAGAATGGTGGTGAGATCATGGGACTTCTGATTACCGTAATGCTCATTTCCAGCATCAGTTCCATGGTTTTCGTGGGTCCACGGGTCGGCGCCGCAATGGGCGAGGACCATCGGATCTTCCGGTTCCTGACGAAAAAGAACGACAAGGGTTGCCCGTACGTATCGGTTTGGGTGCAGTGGCTGGTTAGCACCGTCATGCTCCTTTCCGGCTCATTCCGGGCCATCACACAATACACGGGAGTGGTCCTTTCGCTTTGCGCACTGCTGTCGGTCGTCGGGGTGATTGTCCACCGCCATAGATACCCCGATGCGGCACGTCCATACAGAACATGGGCGTACCCATGGCCTATCCTCTTTTTCGCGGTGATTATCTTATGGTCGGTCACGTATATGCTCTATGAGGACTTCACGAATGGTGACAACATCCCATGGACGACGATACTGAGTTTCGCCACCATATTTTCCGGATTGATATTATATTGGATTAACAAAAAGATATACAACAAATGAGTATGAATAAACTGATGAAATGTTTGGTTTGCATAGGCCTGGCGCTACTGCTTGGCTGTGCGGATGCCAACCTAGGGAAGAATCCCAGGGGAAATATAGACTCCACAACGGTGGAGATCGTGCCGGATTCCTTGAAGAAACCGATTGTGAAAGAATTGGTTGAGGATGAGGCGGTAAACAAAACAGCCCGTTTCTATGCGGGCATCGAGTGCGACAGCTCAAAACTGACGAAGGAAGAGCTAAACATGTGGCAGTCCTACTCGAAAAAAATCGGAGGGCTCATCAAGACAAGCTCCAACACGCTAAGGAAGGCGGACACGCTGATGTCCAAGGACATGGGCGATTTGCGCAACTTGTGCGACTTCGTCTTTTATCCTTTCAGCGGACCAGACTTCCTCTATCCAATCACCCTGTTCCCTGATGCGGACTACTATTTCCTAGCCGGACTGGAACCTACAGGCACGATTGACACCACAATGAACGCGGAAGAGAGTTATTTCAGGAAATACACCTCCTCATTGAACGTCTACCTGCAATGCAGTTTCTTCCGAACACTCTCCATGCACGACGATTTTGGTAGCGAGGAAATCGACGGTATACTGCCTGTCATCTCCATGCTGATGGCCCACAGGGACTGCAAAATTATTTCGGCCCGCTTCTTGGACATCGCGGAGGACGGCACCTTGACCGACACCACAGGCGGGAAGAAACCGTTCTTGGCGGAGATCAAGTTCTTCCAACCCAAGTCTCCGACCCACGAGCAGACGCTCTATTACATGTCGGCTAATCTGCACGACCGCAGCTACAAGGAGTCCTTCAACGCTTTTCTGGAGACGACCCTACCCCAACACCAAGTGGTCACCTACCTGAAAGCCGCTTCCTACCTGATGCACAAGCCCTATTTCTCCAAGATCAGGGATGCGATCATGAAACACTCCTTGGCCATCCTCGAGGATGATTCAGGCATTCCATACAAATACTTGAAGGATTGGAATGTCACACTGTACGGCACATACATGAAGCCGCTGAAACTTTTCGGCAAATATGTTTACCAAAACGACTTGATGGAGCGGTACGAGACGGATTCCGTACGGACCCTGAATTTCCGCATAGGCTACAACAACCCTTCCAATTGGCTATGCGCCAGGAAGATAAACAAATGATTGGACAATGAGCCGATGGTTTGCCATTATATGCTTATTCCTCCTTCCGCTTTTCGCGAATGCAGAGAGCGGGAAGATTTCTGTGGGGAAAGGTCAGAAGATCTACTACGAGGAATACGGGCAAGGGGAACCTGTCATTCTACTGCACGGACACACCTTGGACAGGCGCATGTGGAAGGGTCAGGTGGAGCTACTGCAGGACAGTTTTCGGGTGATCGTACCCGATCTCCGAGGCTATGGACTCTCCTCCGATCCGCGACCCGCCCAACAGTTCACCTACACGGATGATGTGATCGCCCTGATGGATTCATTGTCCATCGGCAAGGCGCATGTCGTCGGACTCTCCATGGGTGCCTACGTGGCAGGTGAATTGCTTGCGATGCATCCCGACAGGCTGCTCTCCTGCATGATGGTGGCCGGGGAGATTTGCGGCAGGCCAGGGCCATCCTCCCCAAAGACGAAAGAAGAGAAGGAACGTCAACGAATAGGCAACGAAAGGATCCTACGACAAGGATTGGACAAATACAAGCAAGACCGGGTGGAGGACCTGATCCGACGGGCGGGTTCGCGAGGAGAAGAGATGCGCGACGCCCTGACAGAGATGATCACGGAATGGGGAGCATGGCAAGTGACACACGTCACAGCCCGCATCTATTACGGTCAGGAAGCCTTCCTTCAACTGAAGAAGAACAAACCCGACGTGCGCACACTGATTGTCTATGGAGAGTTGGAGGGGAAAAAACCGAGCCGAATGCTGAACTACCTTTCGAATGCGGAACAGATAAGCATTCCAGACTGTGGGCACATGGTCAACATGGAACAACCGGAACAGTTCAACAAGATACTGGTGAACTGGTTGCGGGGATTGTCCGTGGAAGAGTAACCGTTACTGTTTGATGATCTTACATGCGCTCGCATTCTTTCCATCCTTCGTCTCCATGCGAAGGAAATAGACTCCAGGCTGTAGTTTGCTCACATCCATGGCATGTTCGTCGTTCACAACATTCTCTTTGCGTATGACACGACCCGAGATGTCCACGACCTCCAAGGTGCAATGACTCATCAAATTATCGATTTGAACATGCAAGATATCCTTCACAGGATTAGGATAGCAAGTCAGATCGTGAACTATGTTCTTCACCATTGGGACAGAAGCTCCTCCCGCATAAACAGCCGTCAGTGAATACGAAGTCTTTCTGGGTATCTTAATGGTTATCTTATTGTCAAACAACTCCTGTACATCGGCCTCATTCTCCCCATCCATACTGGCGACCACCCATTTCAAGAAGATATGGTCATTCACCCGAAGCGCAGCCTCTACAGTGATGGAATCGTTCTGGAACCATTTCCCGTCAAACCTATCGCGGTACAATTGTTCCCCGCAAAGATACAAATTGCCCTTTTTCGTCGAGTCTTCCAGGGAGTCTTCCATGTAGCTCTTAATGGTAAGAGGAATCACCTCGCCCAAAGCGTAATATTCCGCAAGCATTTCGTAAAGGATATCGTTCCGATACTCTATCCAATCCGGCATTTTATTCAAGCAAGAGTTCCACGTGGTTTGCGACCTGTCCCACCTTGTAGCATGGAAAGGGAATTCATCATTTATAATTGACGTCATCGAATCAACCACATGATATATTTCGGACTTATGGAATATATCTCCCAATTGGACAGCGATCCGTTCAATATACATTCTTTGGGCGACAGGGTTAGACAATATCTGTTCAAACATCCAAGTCGCCCAGTCCTTGTTTCCAAAGTTATAATAAGGCTCCCTTCTGGAAAGGAAATTGAATGGATTAAAATTCACCCCCCTAATATCCGCATCCGTAGAAGGCGGCCAATAAACGAATCCGCCATCCAAATCCTTCAACAGCCATCTCCACTTTCCATTTTTTCTATCTCGCCAAAAGACATGATTGTTATTCGGCCAATCGTAATTTCCGACAAAAGCCTCAAGAGACATATAGTTGAGGAACTCATTCACATCGATGCAGGAAGAAAGTTTCTCATAGGAGAATGACGGTTGTTTTAGAAAATCGAACAATTCATTGTATGCGTCATAAGTGCCAGTCTTGAGTTCATAGTTCTTAAATATATCGACGTCCTCGGTTCCATAATTGGCCAGGAAATAATCGTCGTTATCGGTTTCCCTAATATTCTCTATGCCCCAATACTGTCCGTTCAAGTACACAATAACAGATTGGGATGATTGGTAATCCACATCCACCTTGCCTCCCGAGAATTTCTGAGAGAATGCATCCTTCAGAATCGTCAACTGAGCGTCATTTCCACCATTTCTCAGAAGGATAGACCTGTATCCATCCACATCCTTAGGCTTCTTGTCGGAAAAGAATTTGTAAGAGAAATGATTCTTCCCATATCTCTTCTTCGCATATATCTTTAGACTTTTCACCTCCTCATTACGAGTCCATCCGCCGGATATTCTAGCCTCACACAGTTGGTTAAGCACCCTTCCCCCATCCACGAAATACTCCATGTTGAGGGGTCTCCTTCTGTTGGTCCTGTAATTGCTGGGGCCCCCTAAGCCATCATCATAATAGCCAGTTTTCCCCACTACATATATCCCCAACGTATCATCCCAAAGATATTCGGGATTTAGGGAAAGTGACAGAACTGGGATCGGGAAATCCCTATCAGTTATGATATAAGTGTTGGCATTGGATGGTTTGCTCAGCACATCCCCGCTTATGATTTTAGCCTTAACGACGGTAGAGCTATCGATTACAATCGGACTAACATAACGCGGAGAGTGCTCCGTTGGTTCGCCACCATCCAACGTGTAACGGATGTTATGCCCATACGGATCGGGAGCAGACAACGTCACGGTCAACGAGCCGTAATAGATACCGCCCTGATGATTATACTCGACATCAGGAGCCGACTCCTTCTCTTCGCAATCGTCCGAATTAGGTTGCAACGGGGTGGCATGTTCAAACCAAACCCAACTCGACGTATCGGACAAGCAACGTCCATAGCTATGATTGATGGGGGCATCCCTGTATTTAGGAATCTCATCCACAACGGAACCATCATCACGGACGAGGTAGAACCTGCCGCTCGTGTTGTCTGAATCAATAAGGGCATGTATATTTTCGGACGAGACAGTCTCCTCCTTATCCATGTATATGATTTTGTACCCATGGGAGGGGATGACACACTCCACCGGAATTTCCCACATCATAAGGTTAGACCTCACATTGGACAAATACCAGCCTTTGATGTTTATCTCTTTGTCTGTGGGATTGTACAACTCCACCCACCCCTCAGGAAATTTATAATCTTCGTCAATGACCGTATTCACATTGTTGGGCATGATTTCATTAATGACAATCTCCTTGTCAATATCTTGCGCAGAACCTAAAGGTCCAAGCATCAACAGACATGCCACAACAAATATATATTTCATATTTCTCATAAGCATAATTTTCAACGACAAAATACGAACCCTAAAAACCCTCACTTTGTATATATATCGCCTAATCCGACACAAAGATATAAAAAGATAAAGATAAACATAATAAAAAACATCCATCTATGCTCTCGCACTGATGGATGCAACATGAATTACTCAATAAACGAATTGAAATTTATTCTAATGGTATGTCTTTTTTGTTGTACACTATAAATAGTACAAAAAACATGCCAAAATTTAAGAATTTCACACTTATTAACAAATACAATTGAATTTTAACAGA
The DNA here is from genome assembly GCA_017962085.1 of Paludibacteraceae bacterium. Lineage (GTDB taxonomy): Bacteria > Bacteroidota > Bacteroidia > Bacteroidales > Paludibacteraceae > UBA1181. Next base: position 99,632 of record JAGCWA010000024.1, on the reverse strand, counting down.
TTTTTATAAAACTTATCTAAGCTTTAACAAATCTTTAATCTTTTCCATGCCTAATAGTTCGGCACACGTAAAGAACGAGGTCATGGAAACACCCAAGACACCGTGCAAATTCAGGTTTTGTCCAGTCAACAACAGGTTAGGCAATGGTGTGCGGGGCGTCAACATGGTGAACACCAGCTTTTGATAGTCTTTTTTGATGCCATAGGCGCTTCCCTCATACGTGGAAGTATAATCAGCGTAGGACAAAGGTGTGCTGGTATAGACATCCTCCACGCAATCCTCCAGTCCCTTAATATACTTGGAAACGAGCGAGACACACTGCTGAAGCTTCTGTTTCTTGAAGGCTTCGTATTCCTCTCCGCGACGCAGGACCTTCGTTCCGGCCCACTGCTCCACATCCTTCCAATTCATAGGGGTAAGAATGTCTATGTTCGTGGCGTATGGCGATTTGTCCGTAGGGACCTGATAGCTCACCAATGCGGCGTCCGTACGATGGCTCGTGTCGAAGGAGGCATAGTCCCATATATTATCCGTCTCGTAGATGAATTGGTTTCGATTGAGGTACGGAATGCCCTCCTTCAGCTTGATATTGGCGGTAAACATGCCAAACGTGTTCGGGATGCCGGCGATTCGTTTCCGGTAAATCTTTTTCAGCACCTGGCTCTCCCTCACCAAATCCAGTGTGGCGACAGGATGAGCGTTGGATATGAACGTGTCCGCCTCTATATGCTCCTCTCCGTTCACAACCGCGCAGGATAGTTTGCCATCCTTCTCCACCAACTCCGTCACCTTGGCCTTGGTGCGCACAGTGCCCCCCATCCTACGGATGCTATCCGCCAGGCAGTCGGCGATCTGTTGTCCTCCCCCTTCGATTCGCCAAGCGCTTTGGATGAAGGAGTCGTTGATCTGCGCATAGACATAGAGCGGCAGGTTGGCATGGAGCTCCATCTTCAGTGATGTGCCCGCCAAGACATTGCGGAGCTTCTCGTCCGTAATCGTCTCATTCAGAAAATCATACGCGGAATTGACGAATGCAGGCTTCTGGTAGAAATCCACCGCGTCCGCCGTATCAAAGCTTTTGAATATGTTGTCGCCCACATCGGATAATGTGGAGATGTATTTTCTCAGGTTATCTTTCTGTTTCGGGAAACGGGAGGCCAACTCTTTCTCGAAATCCGCCCTACCCGACACGAACTTGAATTGTTCACCGTTCAGGATAATCTCGTCGAAGCACTCCTTGTCGAGTCTATGCCAAGGCAACCCCATCAGTTGGAAGAAGTCGAACAAGCGCCAGAGCGACTGCCCTTCGTCCAACGCCCCCACGTAATGGAAGCCGGTATCGAATTCTGTTCCTTTTCTCTTGAATGTCTGCAGGCAACCTCCCAAAGCGACTCCCTGCTCAAGCACACATACGTTCATCCCACATTTGGAAAGGGTATATCCACATTCCAAACCTCCTAATCCTCCTCCTATGATGACTACATCATACTTCATCGTAGATTACTTGTAAAATCTCTTGGCGCGGTACAACGTGTAAAGCTCGTCTTCGTCCTCCTTGATGAAATCAGACTTGAGAATATTGCTCTCACAACCCTTATATGTGATCAAATAACGTGTCTTAGCAAGCGCGTCTTCAATATCCTCCAACTTCCATTCCTCGTTGACGATGACCGTCTCATAAGGTTGTTGAAGCACATCGGCGCAACTAGTGAAATTGATTCTATCATTGTTCAGATAGCAATGCTGCGCAAGCAATAACTTGTCTTCGTCCGTGTCATATCCGACCACCTCGCTATGCTTGTTATTGATGCCGAACCAATAGGACTTGAATCCGTAGCCACATCCATACTCCAACACATTGCCCTCCAACGGGAAGATGCAATTGAACAAGTTGTAGTTACGGGTGATTTCCAACTCCTTCCGCAGCTGATTCTCCACATGATATCCTTTGTACTCGTAGTTGTTGCGTATCTGCTGCTTAAGCGACATGTGGTCCTTCCCCAACTTGAAGTAGACATCTCCGTGCAAGATGTTGAAAACCGTGACAGGGGCCTTCTTCTTGGCGATCGGACGCTTGATGAGCCAATAGAACAAGAACGGCTCCAGCGAATAGGAGATGATCACGGCGGTGGTCATACCTATCAGCGTGGAAACGCCTATGGACCTAACCGCAGGATGTGTGGCGAACATCAGGGACGCGACACTGACGATCAACACGAATGCGGAGAAGAGAATGGCGGTCTTGTGGAAGACAAGCACATTTTTCCTAATCCTGAACTCGGAGAGCAGTCCGTCCATGACGAAGATGCTATAATCGACACCAATACCGAAGATGAAGGTGGTGATGACGATATTGATCAGGTTGAATTGCATGTTGAAGATGCTCATGACACCCAAAACGATGTACCAGCTCAGGGCCATCGGCAGAAAGGCGATCAACGCCAGAATAACGCTCTTGTAGCTCAGCAACAGCACGATAAGCACGAAGAGGGAGGATATGAGCAACGTCGTGGAGAAGTCATCGTGGATGAGCTTCACCATGTTATTCGTGTAGTAATAAGGGTCAATCACGACGAGGTGAGGGATCTGGGTCACTTCGTCACACACCTCCTTCTTGTCGCTAAGCTTCAAGTTCACAGGCGTGAAGACCATGTATTTGCCGTCCGTGTACTCGATCATGTTGCTTTTGAGGGAGGAAGGCAATATGTCGGAATCCGCCAAAATCAGGGTGGATCGCTCCTCCTCAACCATATTCTGGAACTCCATGAAGGCGGTTGGGTCCAGGCCATACTTGAGGGCGGACTCGTTCAGGTAGGCGAACACTTTCTCCTTTTTCTCTTCCGTCCAGAAGGAGTACCAACGGTCGAGCCTTCTCTCCTGTTCGTCCAATGGTATGAAAATCATGCTGTTGGATGTTCCGAAAGACCTAACCTTTCCATAGTTGTCTTTTAGATTACCCAATACACTCTCCATCTTCTTCGAGTAGCACAATGCGCTATCCAAGTTCTCGGAGACAGCGGCGAAGTAGACGGTCCTGCAATCCTTCGTCGTGTGTTGGGCGAGAATCTCCTGTGATTTCAGCACCTTGTCGTCGTAGTAGGAGATGTGGGTCAGGTCGGAATCGAACTTCACCCATTTGGATCCGATGAAGCAGATGAGACTGACGACCACAATGGCGCTGATGAGATATGTCTTACGCTCGAATGGGTAAGAGTTAATCTTCTCTAATAATACGAATGCCTTCTCGTAGCGTTTGTTCTTCTCCTCATTGAAGAACTGAGGCAGGAAGAGCAAGCAGAATGCTGTGGTACCCACCAATGCCAAAGACGCGAAGAGGCCAAAGTCCTTCAGCAGTTCGGCGTCAGTGAACATGAGGCTTGAGAAAGCACCTATGGTGGTGAGACAGCCCAAGAAGACTGGAGTGGATTGCTCTTCCAGCACCTTGATCGGGTTACCCACATACTTGTAATGCGTGATGACGTGCAGGCAGTAGCTGACCGCGACGCCCAAGACAATCGCACCGATTCCCAAAGCGAGCAAGGACAATTGCCCCTTGATGAAGTAGATGACGCAAAGGGCGAAGAAGAAGCCATACACGATAGGTATCGCCATCTGCAGCAGGGTGGATTTGTTTCGGTAGCATATGCCAATCACCAGCAATGCGAAAAGCAGGGAGATCGATAGGGTCATGACCAGGTCATGCTTGATCTGCCTAGAATTGTAGACGCTTTGTGGCGCCGCACCATGGTAATAGACCTCCACCTCAGGGAATGCCTTGGCAAGTTCCTCAAGGTCTTCATCGATCACGTCGATCAGCTTCGCGCTCTGTTTGGAATCCACCGTCTTGAAATTCGGCGAAATGAAAGCCAATGCGATGGCGGAGTCAGGCGAGAAGAAATGTTGGCTGATCAGTGTGTAATTGGATCCTAATCCATCCCTCAAAGCATCCTTTTTGCTCACGAAGATTTCCCGCAGGGCGAGCGGGTCTTGGGCAATCACTTGTCCCAGCATCGCCCCCATAGGGGAATAGAGCGTCATGAGGTTCTTTTGCATCTGCATATCGATGTGTTCCTTGGTGGTCAAGGAATCCATCATGACGTAATCCGTACTGTCCAGGAAGACAGGCAGATAGTTGTATAGGGAAGCCACCCCCGACTGAATGAGGTCGGCGTCCACTTTGTAAAGAATGTCCGTGATCATCCCTTGGGCGACCTCAGACTCCATCAGTTTTTCGCAGAAAGTGTCGCAGGCGGATTTCAAGGATTGGACATCCTTGCTGTCGTCCTTCATCTTAAATATGACGAAGAGTTTATCCTTCACCTTCAGGTTGGCGAAGACCATCTCTTTGGAGTTATCTCCCCCATTGTCAGACGGGAGAAGTTTGGTGATGTCCTCTTCGTAGACCATCTTCCGCCCGAAGAATACGAAGAAGGCGAAACTCAGCAACATGACCGCATAGAAGACAATCTTGTGTTGCTTGAAGTAGTTATAGACAGCTATTGTGAATTTAGCCATGTTGTTACGTCATTTAGCATTACAGGGAATAGTCCCCTTTATACTCCAAGAAAGATGTTTGCGCATCGTCGGACAACAGGGATGCGATTACGCCGACCGTTCCGTCCCCTTTGTCGTTGAGGGCCATTCTCAGAAGCAGTTCCTTGTTTTTCGTGGGAGTCAACAATTCCGAGAAGCGGCATTGTGAGATCGAACCGATGGTAAGCTTCTTTCCCAAAGAAACCTCCGCGCATTCGCGTATCATTTGGATGCTGCACACGCCCGGACAAATCGGGTCTCCCGGGAAGTGACCTTGGTACACCTGATGGTCAGGGTTCAAGGCGATTAGGAATTCGGAACCGGACTCGATTTCTCTTCCCTCTTTTATCGTAAAGTATCTATTTTGAAGCATATACATACAATTGCTAAATCATTCGACGCCCCAACGCTTTTTCCATTCCTCGTAAAAAGGAGGGTTGTTGAGCTGCAAGTTGCCGTCGGACTTGTTCATGAAGACCTGCATCGTCGTGGCGGTTAACAGCAAAGCATTGTCGCTTTTCCTGAAGATGTTGTACTCGAATATAATTTTTGCGGACTTCGTCGGCACATAGCGGGTCTCCACGATAACGGTGTCGCCTACAGTGGCGCTTTGCCTATAACGCAGGCTCATGTCCACCATGGGAGCCGTATATCCGTTGTTGAAGATGGTCATGTACTCGAGTCCGTACTTCTCCCCGAAATCCTCACGTCCGTCCTCCATGTACTTGACGTAGCTACCATGCCAGACGACACGGATGGAGTCCACTTCCGAGAAGCGAACCTTCACCTCGATGCGGCTTGTCAACGGTTCGCCGGAATAATCCACGCTCAGTCGTGAGGAATCTCTCTTCATGGTCTTTATTCCTTGATGAATATCTTCATTTGGCAGGAAGCGACCACTTCACCCTCCACTTTCGTCTCCGCCTTGATGAGGGAGACATTCTGCACCTCCGAAACGATATGGATGGAGGTGAGGAGTTTAGCGCCCGCTTTAGGCTTGGCGACCAATTTGAACTTCTTCACCTCTCCGATGTATCCGACAGGGGTAGGCTCGTTTTTCAGCTTAGCCTTCACGCCGGCATGGGCGGATGCGGATTGGGCGATGTGCTCGATCAGACCTGGTTCGATGAACTCACCCTCCACGCAAAACATATTGTCCTGCGCGATCGTCAGTCCCGTCAGGCAGTCGCACTCGTCCGCCTCGTACAACGTGTCCACCATCATGATGGGGAAGCGCTGCGGTATCAATTCCTTGATTTGTTCGCCTTGGTACAATGGTTTATCCAAACTCATCCTTTTTGAATCTTTTCGTAAATGTAATCGTAGAGTTGGGAGAACACCTTCAGTTCCTTCAACTCTTGCCCCGGTATCTTGACCCCGAAATCATTCTCGATAACAGCGATCAAGTCGACGAAGCTAAGGCTGTCCATCGCCAAAGTGATTTTAATTGTCGCCTCAGGGCGGATGGTCTGAATATCCACCTCAAACTCTTCGGCAAGCAATTCGTTCAATTTTTCGATAAACGTTTCTTTATCCATCATCACAATTATTTCGTGAATCTTTTTACAATCAATGTGGAGTTCGTTCCTCCGAATCCGAAGGAGTTAGACAAGAACATATCGAAGTGAGTGTCAAGACGTTTCGCAGGGATATTCAGCTTTGCGGAGTCTTCGTCCGGATTCTCGAAGTTGATGTTCGGTGCGATGAAGTCGTTCTGCATCATCAACATGGAGTAAATCACCTCGCTGGATCCAGCCATCCACATCTCGTGTCCTGTCATTGCCTTAGTGGAAGTCACGATTGGCTTATAACCATCGAACACGTTCGAGATTGCCTTCGCCTCGTTCTTATCTCCCACAGGCGTGGAAGTAGCGTGCGCGTTGATGTATGCGATGTCTTTCTTGTCCACGTGCGCCTCGCGGAGACACATCTCCAAGGAGCGGCTAGGTCCGTCCACGTTAGGAACAGACATGTGGTCTCCGTTTGAGGAGAAACCATAGCCGACAACCTCCGCCAAGATTGGTGCGCCACGTTTAACAGCTGATTCGTAGCTCTCGATGATGACCGTAGCGGCACCACCACCAGGGACCAATCCGTCACGGTCGCGGTCGAACGGACGGGAAGCCTTGGTAGGATCGCTCTCCCTTGTGGAGAATGCGTTGATACCGTCGAAACTACCGATTGAATAAGGGTTCACCTCTTGTGCGCCACCGCAAACGATGCAGTCCTGCAAGCCCCACTTGATGAGAAGGGAGCCCAAACCGATCGCATGGGAACCGCTGGCACATGCGCCAGAAACGGTCAAGTTAATACCTTTCAGTCTGAAAAGGCAACCCAAGTTCATGGTGACGGTGGAGTTCATGGATTGGAAGATAGCACCAGAACCAACCAGCGTGGTATCCTTTTTCTCACGCATGATGTCGACGCTCTTCACAACAGCGTCGGCAGTACTATCGTTTCCGTATAACAAGCCGATCTCATGACTGTCGATATAGTCTTGGTCGAGACGAGCATTGCGCAATGCCTCTGTCGTGGCAACATACGCGTATTTAGCTTGATCTGGCATGTATACCCGTTGATTTCTGCTTACCTGACCCTTCAAATCAGGAGTTTCTAGATATGCGGTGAGCGCGGACCTAAAACCCATCTCTTTACGCACAGGGTCGAAAATGATACCAGACTTACCATTGTAAAGTGATTCTCTGACTTCTTCAAGGTTCTTGCCCAAGCAAGAGTAAACACCCATTCCAGTTATAACAACTCGTCTTTCCATTTAATGTCGCTGTATATTTTAATTAAACAACAATCTTAAAAAATCTAAAAAAACTATTTCGAACCGCGAATATAGTAAAAAAAACAAACAACGACAAACCAAAAATAATAACCGCTTATGGCACATACGATTCTGCCCACTCCCCGCCTGAAAAATAATGTCGCAGGTCATTCCCTGAAACGCTTTCGTGGCGCGACGTGTGTTGACTTTATTTATGATTATTTAGGAAAAGGATAAAGAGGGATTATGTATATTTGCAAAGAAAAGGAATGTTCGGGCCTATTCATTAGGCTTTCCTTTCGAATTAATGACACTTACTATCACAGCGTTTCCGAACGTTTTATTAATTTGTTGATGACATGAAAAAAATCATTTGTGCGGTATCCGCACTTCTATGCGCGACGGCCTTGATGGCCCAGACGCCAGTCAACTTCGGTGATTTAGACCCAATACCTATGGATTCGGCCATCCGTTACGGCAAGTTGGAGAATGGATTGACCTACTACATCCGGCACAACGACGTGGTTCCCGAAAGGGCTGACTTCTACATCGCCCAGAATGTGGGGGCGATCTTAGAGGAGGACAATCAAAACGGTCTGGCGCATTTCCTCGAACACATGGCTTTCAATGGCACGAAGAACTTCCCGGAAAAGGGCATCATCAACTACTTGGAGACCATCGGCGTGCAGTTCGGCAACAACGTCAACGCCTACACCTCGCTGGACGAGACCGTCTACAACCTGAAGTCCGTGCCTACCATGAGGGCAAGCATTGTGGATACAGCCTTGCTCATCCTGCACGATTGGTCTGGCTTCATCTCCCTCAAATCGGAGGAGATAGACAAGGAGCGTGGCGTGATCCGTGAGGAGTGGAGGAGTCGCCAGAATGCGAAACGTAGGCTGTGGAAGGCTTCCCTGCCTATACTCTACAAAAACTCGCAATATGCGAAACGTGACATCATCGGAGACACGGCTATCATCTCCAACTTCGCATACGACACCTTGCGCGCCTACTATCACAGATGGTACAGACCTGACCTTCAATCCATTGTGATTGTGGGAGATGTGAATGTGGACAGTGTCGAGAACACCATCAGACGGATGTGGACCGACATCCCTAAGCGGGTGAACCCGGACAAACGTGTGGTTTATCAACTGGAACGTGTCACCGAACCTGTTGTGGCGATTCTGACAGACAAGGAGGCGAAGACCTCCTCCATCCGTATCGACTACCGTATGGATAAGCTCTCCGATCAGGTGGTGGGTAGCAAGGCTGGCTATAAAATATCCATTGTGAGGGATTTGATCGAGTCCATGATAAGTGACCGTCTCGACGAGATATCGCAGAAGGCGGACGCTCCGTTCGCGGGGGCTTCCGTCGGATATGGTGAAATCGTCCGTTCGAAGGATGCCTTCATCCTCTTGGCAGTCCCTGTCGAGGGACAGGAGGAGCAGAGTTTCGCCGCACTCCTGGCGGAGGGCGAACGGATGAAGCGTTTCGGATTCACGCAAGCCGAGTTGGACAGGGCGAAGGAGAGCCTCCTCAGCGGCATGGAGAAGGCCTATAACGAAAGGGGCAAGACAAAGAATGGCTCTTATGTGCAGGAGTACATCCGTAACTTCCTCGATAAGGAACCTGTGCCAGGCATCGAGTGGGAATATAAAACGGTTCGGGAGATGTTGCCGACCATCACCTTGGATTTGGTTAACAGACACGCTAAGACAGCTGTATCTTCGAAGGAAATAACCGTCCTCATGACGGGGCCGGAAAAAGAGTCCGTCCGTTTCCCTAACAAAGAAAGGGTGCTTGCCATGCTTCAGGAGACCTCCTCGATGGCGCTGGAATCCTACACGGAAAATGACCTGCAGGCGCCGCTCGTCGACAAAACGCCAAAGCAGGGGAAGGTGAAGAAGGAACGGAAGGTGAATGAATTGGAGAATGTGACGGAGTGGATTCTCAGCAATGGCATGCGCGTAGTCATCCGCCCGACGCAACTCAAGGAGGACGAAATCATCCTTTACGGTTACAGTGAGGGCGGTTTGTCCATGATCGACAACGTGTCGGATATGCCTTCCGCCAACCTCTGCGTCTCAGTTGCGCAGAACAACGGAAAGGGAACCTTCAATGCGATTGACCTCAGCAAGAAGTTAGCGGGCAAGGTGGTAAGGCTGAGTCCTTCCGTAAGCGCCTACAATGAGTCCTTCTCCGGGTCATCCTCCGTCAAGGATTTCGAGACCCTCACGCAATTAGTCTATCTTCTCTTCACGGGTACCCGTACGGACGATGAAAGCTACCAAGCGTTGATCAACCAATACCACACGGCCTTGGTGAATGCGGACAAGGATCCAAGCCGAACCTTCAGCGACTCCGTGCAAGTGACGGTGAATGGACATCACGAACGTACCACACCTTTCGGTCTGAAACAGCTGGAGCAAGTGAACCAGAAGACTTCCCTGGACATCTTCACCCGCAGGTTCTTAGACCCGAAAGACTTCACCGTCTTCATTGTCGGCAACGTTGATTTAGCGAAGATGAAGGAGCCTATCACCCGTTACCTCGGTGGTATCCCTGCCCAGAAGAAGATGAAGGAGGAGCAGTGGATCGACCGCCAGATACGTAGGCCTAACGGAGTCGTCAACAACACCTTCTCCAGAGAGTTGGAGATCAAGAAGACGTCCAGCTTCGTCGTCTACGGGGCTGAAATGCGCTATACATTGAAGAACAGACTGATCATGCAACTCATTGGGGACATATTGGATATCCGTTACTTCGAGTCGATGCGAGAGAACGAGGGCGGCACTTACGGTGTATCCGTGCGCGGATCACTCTCCAAGAAACCAGTCGAGTACGCTTCCCTGCAGATGCGCTACGACACTGACCCTGAGGTATTTGAGAAGTTACAGAAGATCATCTATTCTGAGGTGGATTCCTTCATCACCGACGGTCCGAAGGTGGTTGACTTCAACAAGGCGGTGCTGAACCTGAAGAACAAGTTCACCGAAAACCAGAAGGAGAACAATTGGCAGTTGAATGCGATGGTCGCCTACTACAACGACCACGAGGACCTCGCCAAGGATTACCTAAGCACGCTGGAGTCCATCACCCGTGACGAACTGCTCGACACGCTCAAATGGTTGCGTGAGCAAAACAATAGGATTGAAGTGGTCATGAAACCACAGGAATAACGGAACTGAAACAACGAATGGGCGAGGAAGGGGAAAAACCTCATCCTCGCCCATTTCATATAAAGCATACTACAAAACAACGAATTACAGTCAATAGGAAGAGGCTCCCACCCTACGGACAACCAAGGAACGGGCAATGCACCTCCTCGTCAAAGAAGGGCCCCCACGAAGGAAGCCCCACCAATCATTTCAAACAATAGGTGAAGGCAAAAGCCTCCTTCTTTCCTGCCTCATACTTTATGAGTATCAAGACGATCAAACCCTCACGACCGTTGGAAAGCTTGAATTGCCTAACCTGACCCATTTGGTCGAACGAAGAGGACTTATCATCAAACTCCACTTTGAAACCTTCCGCCGCAATGATACCCTTTTCACCATCCAGCTTCAGCCAAGCCTTACCGGGTTGCGCCGTAGCCTCTTCAGCGGTCATCGCCTCACCATTCAGGAGGTCGATATAAGGAGTTTCCAGATGAGCTTGGATGGCGTGGTTGTTCATCTCGTCAAGATTACAGAAAGGGACTTTCTTCGGCTTGGTACCGTTCGAATCCGCGACAACCACAAAAAGATTACCGGCGACCATAGGAGAATGGACACGGATGTAATTGTGGAATATATCCCTCTCCACCTCATACTTCTCCCCCTTCTCATCCTCCACATAGACCTGTAGGCTTGCCATCGGGCGGTTGGTCTGCACGTAAACATCCAGCTCATCCTCGCCCGCAAAATACAAAGTCCTACTTAGCGGTTGTATATCACAGACAAACTGGTCCTTCTTTTTCGAACCATTTCCCTTTTCTTCATCTTCTTGATTATCAGATTTTTCATCGTTAGAGTCATCGTTTTTCACCTCTTTACGAACATCATTATCATTATCATCATCATCTCCACAAGAACAAGGCACAACCAACAACGCCAACGAAAACAATGAAATAAATACTCTTTTCATTACATAAATATTTAATTAACTATAAAACAATACATTACAATCAACATCCAACTCTTGAGCCATCAGAAGGGAAAGGATTCCGCTCAAGACACACGCACCATATACCGACTCATTTCGTCAATGAGAGGCCCTCCGCGGCGGAGGCGCTATTAGGCTGAATCAGCAATGCCTGGTTAAAAAGGAGCTTGGCTTTCTCCTTGTTTTTCAGGTAATAGGAATTCCATGCGGAAAGTATAACGATATCATAATCAAACGGATAAAGATGCTCGACCTTATCGAAATAAGGCTCAGCCTTCGCATATTCACCCACATTAAAATACATCAATCCACGGTAATAATTCGCCTTCGTGTTGTTAGGGTCCAATTTCAGGATAGCGTCGTACTGCTTCCCCACCTTGATCCAGTCCTTCATCTTAGCGGCCGGCAACACGTAACCGAAACGCGCCTCCAAAGAGGTGGGCCTCAACTGGATAGCCTTGGAATAATACATGATGGAGACCCGATAGTTTCCCTTGCAGTAATAGAGCCACCCTAAGCGGAGGTTCACCGCATAGATATCCGCCTTCACCTCCTTCAGCACCTCGATGGCCTGGTCGTATTGCTTATTGGACTCATACTCGTAGCTCTTCGCGAAGATGGAACTACGGGTAGGCTCCGCGGCGAAAGAGGAGGATGCGAAGAGCAGACATCCCGCCACGAAGAGGGATGACAGCATCCTACTTATTTTTCCGCTTAGAAATTCCATTGAACACCTCCAGCAATCACATTATCATTCTGACTAAACACATTCAACCCGGCATTTCCATCCACATCCACAAGGAAAAGATTAGACTCTTTTCTCAGATACTTATAGGTCAACATCAGTTCGCAACGGGTATTCAGCAAATAAATGAAGCGGGCGGAGCATCTGAACTTTGTCTCGCAGGACAAGGAATAGAACGTATGGCTCCCCAGTTCATGGGAATCGCAGAGGTTGCCATGAAGGTAGGAGACGCTACCCCAGAGGCGGTTCAGCAACTTGCCGCCGACCTCGACCTCGCCTATCCAGTTACCTGGCAGTTCACCTATCGGATAGTAATCATTACCACGCCAAATATACGAAACTTTTGGCGAAATATAGAAATTCAGGTTTCCAAACGGATAGAAGCAGTAGGAAAGGTTGGTTTGGATCGTCTTCAGCGTCTCACCCTTGAAGAAGGAGGCACTGAACGCGCCGACGTGTTTGCCGTAGGTGTAGGAGACCAAGCAACCCACTAAAAAGTCCATGCGGCTATGCCTCGTGGAAGAGTGGCTATACTTATACGTGGAATTGGAGAGGGTCTGCCAAAACTGCTGCGTGTACTGAGGGAAAGTATAGTTCCCATAATATTGCCCGTAAGGATTATAGAGATAAGACCACCAAGGATTGTACCAACCCACATAGTTGCTATAATTATTATAAAAGCCATTATAATCGTAGTTGTGGTTTTGTCCGCCCTGCGGCTCATCCCCCTTGGTATTCTCTTTGCCTTCATTGGTAGCAGGATCGAAGCCTTGCCATTCCGAACCATTCTGCCAATAATTATTGTTGTTATTGTTGTAATAGTTGTTATTATTGTGATTGGTGTTATTATTATCACCCGGGATTTCCCCTCCGGTATTCCATGCGCCACCATTCGCCGGATCCCATTCCACTGGGTTCTGGCCTTTCTCCTCTGGGGTTGTTCCGTTAGAAGAGCCATTCGGGTCATCCTCCTTTTGCGTGATTTCGGGGTTCAGGTTCCATGGAAAATTCCACGCCCCGAAAGAATTTCCACCAGAAGAGGCGGCATCGGCCGTATCCAAGAAGAAACGCACCTCATCGTACGACTCATGACTGACACGCGCGTAAGGCATCACTTTCCAGCGGGAAGAGAGGTTGAATTTAGCGGAGACCTCATATTCGACCCCCACATATTTGGATTTCAAGTTAAAATACGACGAATTGGAGCCCTTCATCTCCACAGGATTGGTTCTGGAAGTGACGCCCACATGATGGTTCAGTTCGCAGAAGGAGCCCAACTCATTGTCCACGTCCACGGAAGCGAAACCACCATTGCCGACAAGATAGCGTTCAAAGTAGATGTAGGAATCGTCCCAAGCCGTCTTGCTGTCCGCGAAAAGAGCGCCCCCCTCCGCATAAATGGAAGAGACGGGCTTGTTGCGCTTCAGTCCGTACAAAGCCACGGAACGGGCAGGCACGCCATAGAACATGCGGTTGGCGTCCATGGAACGGAGAGAATTCTTGTAGGAAAAATAGAGGTATTCATTGAGGACGGAATCCATCTGGCACATCTCGTACGCCTTCTCGAAATGAGGGATCGCCTCCATATATTTGCCACGATCATACAAGGAAACACCCTTCGCCCGCTCCGAGAGAAAGTCATTATAACTTTCATCCGTCGGATCGAAACACTCTTCGCCCCATGCAAGCATAGGCATCGCCAAGATGTAAACCAGTAACCCTATGAAAAAATTGTTCCTTGCCATATATTTTGAAGCACACAAAAATAACAAAACAAACCGACAAGACAAATTTTTAGGAATTTTGACGTAAAAAAAATGGAAGGACAGAGTTGCCATCAGCGAAACAATCGGTGTATTGCCTCTAGCGAAATCACACCATCCGCAGAAATTTTATATTTTTGTTCTGTCAACTAAAAGGGGGAAACTTTCTAAACTTAAAGCGTCATGCTCAAAGAGACACTCAAATACTCATTGCTATCACTATTAGTCTTGATGGTGGAGTTTGAATATTGGCTGTTTTTCTGCGAAATCAACGCTAAATTATTACTTATTCTCCCTGTTTTCATCATCGTGACAGGCACATTTCTTTTTTATAGGAAGAACAAGGATGACGACAAACGGGTCATGAAAAGTCTCACAATTCTCTTGTCCAGTTTGTTCCTGACATGCCTATTTTTCCTTATTGGCATAACATTAGACTATACCATTCGAGTGCTAATCTTTTGCTTTCACACCAGCAATTAAGGCAGGCGCAACCCAAAATCGACATGGTCATTCGCAGCAGGTTTCATAGGTTTAAATTTCTTCATATCAAAAACAAAAAGGCACTCATCGGCTCGCAGTTCAATTCCGCGAAGTCTGAAAACCTTACTAATATTTGTAATTCATAGAATCAACCACAGGGATAAGTATCATAGAAGGAATGAAACAGGGAAATAACAGAGTCAGGAAACAAATCTTTTACCGAAATCGTCACACTACCCGAATTCTTGACAACCCTAAAATCCTCTTGTGGGAGCGTGACAACTTGAGCTTTAGCCGAGAATGGGAGAAGCATCAGAAAGAATACCAGAAATGACAAAACTGGTTTCATAGGCACCCGAAAAAAAGAGGCGATGCAAAAACATCGCCTCTCTAACTCTACTAAAAGGATTGCCTGCGAGGACCACGGAAATTACCGCGGGGACCGCCACCCGGACGTCTCTCCTCACGAGGCTGAGCCTCCTTGATATGAATGGTTCTTCCGTCGAATTCGCCACCCTCCAGCTCTGATATGGCTTTTCTGGCAGCTTCATCGTCCGGCATCTCCACAAATCCGAAACCTCTCGATTTTTGCGTTTCCCTGTCCAAGATGACCTTGGCAGAAGAGACTTCCCCATACTCCTTAAACAATTCACACAAGTCCGCATCCGTAACAGCGTAACTCAAATTTGAAACAAAAATGTTCATTAAAAAATTTTTAAAATAAATAAATACGTTCCGATAATGGGGAAGAGATGATAAACTAAGTTTGAAAAATAAGCCAAACCCACATTTGACATTCTAACGGCCAAAATCCAATACAAATATAATCTTTATTCGCAAAGAGTTGCTTTTCTTATCGAAAAAGTTTTATAACTTTGCAAAAAAAAATGATGAGAACGATTCGCATTAATATTATTATCTCTATTCTGGCGTTGGTCGTGTGCCGATGTTAGCAGGAGAAAGACATGTTAAGTGCGAAAATCTGACACTCTTTCTCAACGGAAAGAGTTTTTTTGTTTTATATAGTAACGATAATGGAACACGAGTTAAGAAGCACAGTCTGCACCCTCGGCAGGAGAATGGCAGGAGCGAGAGCCTTATGGCGGGCGAACGGAATGAAGGAGGATCAGATAGGAAAGCCTATCATCGCCATCGCGAATTCCTTCACGCAATTTGTACCAGGACATGTCCACCTTCATGAGATTGGACAGAAAATCAAAGCGGAGATTGAGAAGCTAGGTTGCTTCGCCGCTGAGTTCAACACGATCGCCATCGACGACGGAATCGCCATGGGGCACGACGGTATGCTCTACTCCCTGCCTTCCAGGGACCTCATCGCAGACAGTGTGGAGTACATGGTCAACGCACACAAGGCGGACGCGCTCGTCTGTATCAGCAACTGCGACAAGATCACTCCTGGCATGCTGCTCGCCACCATGCGTCTGAACATCCCTACCATCTTCGTATCGGGCGGTCCGATGGAGGCGGGTGTCTGGAAAGACCAGCACCTGGACCTGATCGACGCCATGGTCAAAGCGGCGGACACCACCATATCCGACAAAGACCTGCAGGAGATCGAGCACTGCTCCTGCCCTACTTGCGGCTCCTGCTCGGGAATGTTCACCGCCAACTCCATGAACTGCCTCAACGAGGCCATCGGCTTCGCCCTGCCCGGCAACGGTAGCATCGTGGCGACCCATAAGAACAGGGAGAACCTCTTCGTGGACGCGGCTAAGATCATCGTGGAGAACACTTACAAATACTATAGGGACGGAGACGAAAGCGTCCTGCCGCTCTCCATCGCCACACGCGAGGCCTTCCTCAACGCCATGACGCTCGACATCGCCATGGGAGGCTCCACCAACACAGTGCTCCATCTCCTGGCCGTCGCCCACGAGGCGGGGGTACAGTTCCACATGGATGATATCGACCAACTATCCCGAAAGACACCATGCCTATGCAAGGTGGCGCCTAACACGCAGAAATACCACATCGAGGACGTCAACCGTGCCGGCGGTGTCATCTCCATCATGTCCGAACTCGCCAAAGGAGGATTAGTCAACACGAGCGTGAAACGGGTGGACGGTCTCACCTTAGGCGAGGCCATCGACCAATACGGCATCACCTCACCGAATGTCACAGACAAGGCGATCAACAAATACAAGAGCGCTCCAGCCCGCCAGTTCAACCTCGTGATGGGCTCCCAAGAGTGCTATTTCGACACCTTGGACACGGACCGCGCCAACGGGTGCATCCGCGACCTCAACCATGCCTACACCAAAGACGGTGGATTGGGCGTGCTCAAAGGCAACATCGCCATCGACGGTTGCGTGATCAAAACGGCCGGTGTGGACGAGAGCATCTGGAAATTCAGCGGTCCGGCGAAGGTCTTCCAATCACAGGAAGATGCCTGCGAGGGTATCCTCGGCGGCAAGGTGGTATCGGGCGACGTGGTCGTCATCACCTACGAAGGACCTAAGGGAGGCCCAGGCATGCAAGAGATGCTCTACCCTACCTCCTACATCAAGTCCATGCACTTGGGCAAGGAGTGCGCCCTGATCACAGACGGACGCTTCTCGGGCGGCACGTCGGGACTCTCCATCGGGCACATCTCACCCGAAGCCGCATCGGGCGGAAACATCGGTCTCGTGCGTGACGGAGACATCATCGACATAGACATCCCTAACCGTACCATCAACGTACGCCTAAGCGACGAGGAGTTATCGAAACGTAGAGCGGAAGAGACCGCGAAAGGTAAAGATGCCTGGAAGCCGAAGCGAGACAGAGAGGTCTCCAAAGCATTGAAGGCATACGCCAGCACAGTAGCCTCCGCAGACAAGGGAGGCATCAGAATCATAGAATAAAACTAATAAAAACAATATGTCAGACCCAATCAAAGGATCATACATCCTGATGGAATCCCTTCTGAGAGAGGGGGTTGACACCATATTCGGATACCCGGGAGGAAGCATCATCCCCGTATTCGACGCACTGTACGACTACATGGACAAGTTCAATTACCTACTCATGCGCCACGAACAAGGCGCCGTCCATGCGGCGGAAGGATACGCGAGAGTATCAGGGAAACCAGGCGTGTGCATTGTCACCTCAGGTCCGGGAGCCACCAACACCATCACAGGCATCGGTGACGCCATGATGGACAGTACCCCTATCATCGTCATCACAGGTCAGGTGGGAACCTCCTCGTTAGGAACGGACGCCTTCCAAGAGATAGACATGGTGGGCATCACGCAGCCTATCACCAAATGGGCCTGCCAGATACGCAGTGCCGACGAGGTAGCGGACGCTGTCGCCAAGGCCTTCTACATATCGACCACGGGACGTCCCGGACCAGTCGTGCTGGACTTCACGAAGAATGCGCAGAACGAGCTGGCGAACTTCCACTACGAACGATGCACCTACTACCGAAGCTACATCCCCGCCCCGCACGTCTGTCCCGAGCAGATCAAGGAGGCGGCAAGACTGATCAACGAGGCGCAGAAGCCACTCGCCATAGTAGGTCAGGGTGTGGTGCTCGGCAATGCGGAGAATGAACTCCTGCAGTTCCTGGAGAAGGCCGATATCCCTGCGGCATCCACGTTGTTGGGCCTTTCCGCCATGCCTACGGACTTCAGGCTGAACAAAGGATTCGTCGGCATGCATGGCAACATAGCGCCCAACATGAAGACCAACGAGTGCGATGTGCTGATCGCGATCGGTATGCGCTTCGACGACCGTGTGACGGGTAACCCGAACACCTATGCGCAGCAAGCCAAGATCATCCATGTGGACATCGACCCTGCGGAGATAGACAAGAACGTCAAGACAACAGCCAAGGTGCTGGGCGACGCGAAAGAGACCCTGTCCGCCCTCACCCAAGCCATCAACCCAGCCCGCCACGAGGCTTGGATCCAATCCTTCGAACCATACGAGCAGAAGGAACAGGAGACCGTCATCGAGAAGGAGTTGCACCACGAAGGCGAGCGCATCACCATGAGTGAGATTGTACGGAAAGTATCCGACGCCACACAAAGAGAGGCCGTCCTCGTCACCGACGTGGGACAGAACCAGATGGCCTCCGCCCGCTACTTCCAATACAAGCAGACACGAAGCATCGTGACATCCGGCGGATTAGGCACCATGGGCTTCGGCATACCAGCCGCCATCGGAGCCAAAGTAGGCGCCCCGGAACGGACCGTTTGCCTCTTCGTGGGAGACGGAGGGTTCCAGATGACCATCGAGGAGCTAGGCACCATCATGCAAAGCAACATAGGTGTGAAGATGATATTGTTGAACAACAACTACTTAGGCATGGTACGTCAGTGGCAAGAGCTCTTCTTCCACCAGCGATACTCCTCCACCGCGATGGCCAACCCCGACTTCAACCTAATCGCCAACGCCTACCACATCGCCAACCGGCACGTCACCAAAAGGGACGAGATAGACGAAGCCGTGGCAGATATGCTGAAGGATGACCAAGCATACCTCCTCGTCGTGGATGTGGAAGAGAACGGGCTCATCTATCCGATGATCCCCGCAGGCGAAACAGTCACCAACATTTTAACACCGAAAGCATGATGGAGAACAAGAAACTATACACCGTGACAATCTTCTCGGAGAACCATGTGGGATTGTTGAATCAGATCAGTAACATCTTCACGCGTAGAGGATTGAACATCGAGACACTCTCCGTGTCACCTTCCGCCATCGAGGGCATCCATAAATTCACCGTCACCAGTTTCTCCGACACGGACACGATAGAGAAGGTCGTGAAGCAGATAGACAAAAGGGTGGACATCATCAAATCGTTCTACAACACGGACGAGGAGCTTGTCTATCAGGAGATCGCCCTTTACAAGGTAGCGACCGACCAGTTCCTCGCCTTGGGGTCGATCGAAGAGCTGATACGCAAATACAACATACGCATCCTTGAGATGACCACCAACTGCGTAGTGCTCGAAAAGACAGGACATTACGACGAGACGCAGGGGCTCTTCGAGGAGTTGAGCGAGAAGCTCACCATCCTGCAGTTCATCCGTTCAGGACGAATCGCCATCAACAAATCCAAGATCGAACGTTTGTCAGACATGCTCGCCAAGCTAAACAGGGAGCATCAACAGAAGTAAGAAAGGAATAGAGAAGACATGGAAAAAGTCGGCATCCACACTGTGAGCATCCATCCCTTCGAGGTGGATTTCAAGAATAGGATCACCCTACCCCTCATCGTCAACCACCTGCTGAACACGGCGGGTCGCCATGCCAACGAAAGAGGGTTCGGCATCCAACAACTGAACGAGCACAACCACACATGGGTGCTCTCCCGCCTAGCGATAGAGCTGAACGGTCGTCCGGAATGTGGGGAGACCCTTCGCATCCACACGTGGATCGAAGGCTTGATGAGAAGTTTCACCCAACGTAACTTCCGCTTCGAGACAGGGGAAGGAGAGGTCATAGGCTATGCCAGGAGCATCTGGGCCATGATAGACACAGAGACCCGCCACCCCGTCAGCCTCATCGGACAAGGCATTGAGGAGTATATCCACCAGATGGATTGTCCCATCGAGAAGCCTGGGAAGATAACCCTGCCCGAGCAAACCACCCAGTCCTCCTTCGACGTCACCTACAGCGACCTCGACATCAACAAGCACCTGAACAGCGCGAAATACGTGGAGCACATCACCGACACGCTCCCCATCGAGGTGATGGAAAGGAACTCCCCATTCCGCTTCGAGATAGAATACATCGAGGAGTGCCACTACGGCGAGCGGATCCAAACCTTTTGGACACAATCCACCTCGGACGAATACCTCGTCGCCCTCTCCAAAGGAGACGGGAAGATGGCCTGCAAGTGCAAAATAACATTCAAATAAGAGAGGAAAAAGACTCCTTATTTGTCGAATTTTTCATACCTTTGTATCTTTATTAGAAGATATATTAATTGACACAATGGATTACGGATTCGACAATGAAAAATACCTCAAGATTCAATCCGAGCACATCAAGGAGAGGATCGGCAGGTTTGGAGACAAGCTCTATTTGGAGTTTGGAGGAAAGCTATTCGACGATTATCATGCGAGCAGAGTATTGCCAGGATTCCAGCCGGACAGCAAGTTGAGGATGCTGATGCAACTGAGCGACTGCGCGGAGATCATCATCGTCATCAGTGCGGTGGACATCGAGAAGAACAAAGTGCGTAGCGACCTCGGCATCACCTACGACATGGATGTTCTACGCCTCCGCGACGAATTCAAGAGCAGAGGGCTCATGGTCAGCTCCGTAGTCATCACCCACTACAAAGGACAAGAGAGCGCCAAGGCATTCAGCAAGAAGCTCAAACGGCTCAACATAAAAAGCTACTATCATTACACCATAGAGGGATATCCATCCAACGTGGCGTTGATCGACTCCGACGAAGGATTCGGCAAGAACGATTACGTGGAGACCACCCGTCCGTTGGTCGTCGTGACCGCCCCAGGTCCTGGAAGCGGTAAGATGGCGGTATGTCTGAGCCAGCTCTACCAAGAGAACAAGCGGGGCATCAAGGCAGGATACGCCAAGTTCGAGACCTTCCCGATCTGGAACCTGCCGCTCAAGCATCCTGTGAACATCGCCTACGAGGCCGCCACAGCCGACCTGAACGATGTGAACATGATAGACCCGTTCCACTTGGAGGCATACGGCAAGACCACGGTCAACTACAACCGTGACATCGAGATATTCCCTGTATTGAACGCTATCTTCGAAGGCATCTACAAGGAGAATCCATACAAGTCGCCTACCGACATGGGCGTGAACATGGCAGGCAACTGCATCGTCAACGACGAAATCTGTCAGGAGGCCTCCAAGCAGGAGATCATCCGCCGCTACTACACCGCATTAGGCAACTTGGCGGAAGGAAAGTGCGACGAAAGCGAAGTGAACAAGATCGCGCTCCTCATGCAGCAAGTGAAGGTGACGACAGACGACCGCAAGGTGACCGTCGCCGCCAAAGCCAGAGGAGAGAAGTCCAAGGTACCGACAGCCGCCATCGAATTAGCGGACGGCACCATCATCACCTCCGAGACGACCGCCCTGTTAGGCACATGCGCCGCACTGCTTCTCAACGCGACGAAGCATCTGGCGGGCATCGACCACAAGGTGAAACTGATTCCAGCGGACATGATCGAGCCGATACAGACCATGAAGGTCTCCTTCCTGAAAGGGAAGAACCCACGTCTGCACACCGACGAGGTGCTGGTCGCATTGGCCATCCTCAGCAAGGTCGATCCGAACTGCGAGAAGGCGATGGACCAATTGCCGCAACTGGAAGGATGTCAAGTACATACGACCGTGATGATCAGCGAGGTGGATAGGAAGATATTCAAGAAGTTAGGGGTGGACGTCACCTGCGAACCAATCAAGAAGAGATAAAAAAATGTTTGCCATCAAGGAAATAGAGAAAGTCGGTGCGTACACGCAGTTGATGTACAGGGTTTTCGCCAAGCCGGACAAATGGAGCATGTTTTTCCGGCAATACAAGGAGGAGTTGAAGAAGCAAGGCATCGACTCCTTGGCCATCGTTGTCATCATATCCATCTTCATCGGAGCGGTCATCACCATCCAGATGATCAAGAACATGGAGAACCCGTTGTTGCCGAACACCCTCATCGGATTGGCGACGCGCGACATATTGCTGTTGGAGTTCTCGTCCGCCATCCTATGCCTGATCTTAGCGGGCAAGGTCGGTTCGAACATCGCCTCCGAGATAGGCACCATGCGCATCACGGAGCAGATAGACGCACTGGACATCATGGGCGTCAACTCCTCCAACTTCCTGATATTGCCAAAGATCACCGCATTCGTGACCATCATGCCTTTCCTCGTTCTGACGAGCATGTTCGTCGGCATCATCGGAGGCTACGGAGTGGCCATCTTCACAGACATGATCACCGTGAAGGCCTACGAATCGGGTATTCAATACGCGTTCACCCCCTACTACATCACCTACTCCATCATCAAGAGCGTCATCTTCGCCTTCATCATCACTTCAGTCTCCTCCTTCTACGGCTACACCGTCAGGGGCGGCGCGTTGGAAGTGGGTAAGGCAAGTACGGATGCGGTGGTGAACAGTAGCGTGCTCATCCTCTTGTTCGACATCATGTTAACCAAGCTATTGCTATGATTGAAGTAAAACACGCCATAAAATCATTCGACGGGAACACCGTCCTCAAAGACGTATCCACCATCTTCGAGACTGGGAAGACCAACCTCATCATCGGACAGAGCGGTTCGGGTAAGACCGTGCTGATGAAGAGCGTCGTGGGCATCCACAGAATCGACTCGGGCGAGATACTTTACGACGGGAGGAACATCACCAGCATGAAGAGGAAAGAGCTCAACACGCTCAGGCGTGAGATCGGTATGCTCTTCCAGGGTTCCGCCCTATTCGACTCCATGAGCGTGTTGGAGAACGTGAAATTCCCGCTGGACATGTTCACGGAGATGACCGAAGAGGAGAAAATAGAACGTGCCAAATTCTGTTTAGCGCGTGTGGAACTATCCCATGCGTTGGACTTATCCCCTGCGGAGATCAGTGGAGGTATGCAGAAGAGAGCCGCCATCGCCAGAGCCATCGTGCTCAACCCAAAATACCTATTCTGCGATGAGCCTAACTCAGGATTGGACCCGAAGACCTCCCTGCTGATAGACCAGTTGATCCAAGACATCACGCACGAGTTCAATATCACCACCATCGTCAACACCCACGACATGAACTCCGTTATGGAGATCGGTGAGAACATCGTGTTCATCAGCAAGGGAGAGAAGGCTTGGCAAGGCACGAAGGACGAAATATTCGACACAGGCTGCGAACCATTGGAGGAGTTCATCTTCGCATCCAACCTATACAAGGAGATCAAGGAAGCTCACAATTTCTTCCGCGACAAGAAATCCTCGGAAACTCCACGTCAAAAAGAAAGAGAGAGAGAAAAAAGGGATATGGAATATGCTCGTCCCCAAAAGAAGGTCAAGATTTCAGATACTGACTACGAACACATTGAGGACAAGTCAACTGAGGATCAGAAGGGCACACAAATCGTCCCTAAATAAAGGACTCACGAATATTTAATTGAAGGAGGAAAAAGCATGGCAATTTTCAATTTCACAAAAACACCCAATATCAGACGATACCACCACGAGTACATCTACTACGATCCCCAGAAGGAGGAGCGTGAGAAACGCATCGAGCGTATCCGTAAGAAAAAAGAGGCGAAGGAAAATGGATTGCTATATGCCGACAACATCAGAAACGCCTTCAGCGCACAGCGGGAAGAGCGAAACAAGAAGCGGAAAGGGAACAATGTCCATTACATCATCATGGCGATTGTCATTGTAGCCCTCATCTATTGGCTCAAGTAAGCTCCGACCATTCATTGTTTGTACAACCCAATCTTTAGCCCACCTTAAAAACAGCAGATTCATGAGCGACATCATACACGTACTACCCGATTCCGTAGCCAACCAGATAGCGGCAGGAGAAGTGATCCAACGGCCTGCCTCCGTCATCAAAGAATTGGTGGAGAACTCCATCGACGCAGGTGCGGACAGCATACAGGTCGTGATCAAAGATGCCGGACGAACCCTCATACAAGTAATCGACAACGGCAAGGGCATGAGCGAGACAGACGCGCGCATCGCCTTCGAGCGGCACGCCACCTCCAAGATACAATCGGCGGAAGACCTCTTCTCCCTGCACACCATGGGTTTCCGTGGGGAAGCGTTGGCCTCCATCGCCTCCATCGCGCAAGTGGAGCTCCGTACCAGAAGGCCGGAGGACGAAGTGGGCACCCTCATCGAAGTGGCTGGGTGCAAGGTGGAGAACCAAACCTCCGTTTCTTGCCCCGTGGGAACCAATTTCGCGGTGAAGAACATCTTCTACAACGTACCCGCCCGTCGTAAATTCCTCAAATCGAACGCATACGAATTCTCCCAGATAGAGCGGGAATTCAACCGCATAGCGCTGGTATACCCTCAGATAGAGTTCCAGCTCATCCACAACGACCAGATGTGCGCCTCCCTGAAGAAAGGCAACCACAAGGAACGCATCGGCAACGTCTTCAAGAGCGTCAAAGGCATCACTTCACAGCTTTTCACCATCCATGTGGACTCCACGTTGGCACGCATCCACGGCTACGTGGGAAAACCAGAGACCGCCAAGAAGAAAAACGACAGGCAATTCTTCTTCGTGAACGGCAGGTTCATGAAGCATAGCTATTTCCATAGCGCAGTGGTGCAAGCCTACGGCACGATGCTGCAGCCAGGCACGTCGCCCGACTATTTCATCTACTTCGAGATAGACCCTGAGAGCATCGACGTGAACATCCACCCAACCAAGACAGAGATCAAGTTCGAGAACGAAAGCGCCATCTGGCCGCTCGTCATGTCAGGCGTCAGGGAAGGATTGGGCAAATTCAACATCGCGCCAAGCATCGACTTCGACAGCGAGGGAGCGTCGGAACTGCCCGCCTTCTCGCACAGAAGCAGCACCTCCGTCAATGCGCCGGAGGTGACAATCGACCCGAACTACAACCCGTTCGAGCGGGAACAGAGCCACAGCTCCTACAACCGCAAGAGCACAATAGGCTGGGAAAACCTCTACGAAGGGTTCGAGTCCAGCAAATGGACCCCTTCCGACGCGCAGAACTACACTCCGGACGAGACAGAGACCAGTCTGTACGCCAACATGGAGCCAGACGAAGAGGATCCGCAAAGGGAGGCAGACACGCAAGCCGACACGGAAGAGACGCATGTGGAATACATGCAGTTCAAGAACAAATACATCATCACGCCCGTCAAGTCCGGACTGATGTGCATCGACCAGCACAGGGCACACGTGAGGATTCTGTACGACCAGTACATGAGCCTCATATCCCGCAAGCAGAACGCCTCCCAACAGATGCTATTCCCTGAAATCATCGAGCTGACAGAGTCGGAGAATATGATCTTGGGAGATGCCTTGGAAGACCTACAGTACATCGGGTTCGACCTCTCCCCGTTAGGAAAAAACACCTACAGCATCAACGGCACACCCGCCAACATGGAGAACGGTTCAGCCAAGGAATACATCACCAACATCATCGCATCCCTCAAGGAGTCACGCATCGACTTCAAGACCCAGATCGCGGAGCAGGTGGCGCTCTCCATGGCGAAACTATCCGCCACACCATACGGAAGGGAACTCAGCGACAAGGAGATGATGTCATTGGTCAATAACCTACTCAGGCTTCCGGAGCCTAACTTCACCCCCGACAACAAGGCGATCCTAAAGATTTTGCCTACAGACGATATAGAGAAAGGATTCAAATAATGGCGAAAGAAGAGAAAGAAGAAGTACGCATAGACAAATGGATGTGGGCGGTACGCCTATTCAAGACCCGCACCATAGCGGCGGACGCCTGCAAAAAAGGGAGGGTCATGATGGGTGGCACCAACGTGAAGGCCTCCAAGATGATTAGGATCAACGACGTGATACAGATCAAGCGGCCACCTGTCGTTTACTCCTTCAAGGTAATCGGACTGAGCGAAAACAGGATGGGCGCCAAGCTCGTGCCCGAATTCATGGAGAACGTGACCAGTCCGGAACAGCTTCAGATATTAGAGTTAAGCAAATATAACATCAGCGGAAGAAGAGACAGGGGAACCGGCAGGCCTACCAAGAAGGAAAGGCGCGACCTGGAAGAGTACATCGAACCAAGCTATGGGTTGGACGATGATTTCCTCTTCGATTTCTCCGACGATGACGACGATAATGAATAACTAAAAAAACAATAAGATCATGAAAAAATTAGCGTTCACACTCATGCTGGCATTCACATTCATCGGAATGGCCAACGCACAAAGCCTGCAGCTCCACAAGGAGAAAGTAGGCAAAACCTACGTCTACACCTACCAAACAGAGGACGGGGAGGATTACTGCTCCGTCTATACGGACAACGGCACGCCGGACAAGTTCGTCAGCGGTCTGCAACGCATCGTGAAGGATGGTAAGATCGGTTTCATCGACAAGAAGGGTGTGATCGTGATCGTTCCACAATACGACCTAGCGGAGCAATTCGCCGGCAACAACTGCCTCGTCAACAAAGGCGCACAAGCTGAAGGCGCGGACGGCAACGCACAAGGCGGACTGTGGGGTGTCATCGACAAAAAAGGGAAAGTTGTGATGCCTTGCGGATACCATAAGGTCTGGGACGAGGAGAGAAACACCTACATCTACCACAACGGTACGAAAGGCTTCGAGTTCACCAAGAAGGGCAAGCTCATATCAACCACGAAAAAGAAATAATCATCAGTAGAAAATCATGCTAATCGCAAGGCAAAAGAAAGAGGAGAACATCGCCGAATACATCATCTACATGTGGCAGCTGGAGGATTTGCTGAGAGCCAACCAGCTGGACATCGAGAAGATCCAACAACTCATCATCGACCCCTACCCGGTGGACGAAGGCACCAAGAAGGAGATGAGGGATTGGTACGAGAACCTCATCCAGATGATGAAACTGGAGCATGTGGAGGAGAAGGGACATCTGCAATTCATCAAGAACACCGTGGAGGACCTCAACGACCTGCACATGGAGCTGTTGCAGAAGCCTAAGGAGATTCAGTACAACGCCTTGTTCTTCAAGACCCTACCCTTCCTCGTCGAATTCAGGGGGAAGGCGAAGGCGGGAGAAGAGACCAACGACGTGGAGCTCTCGCTGCAGGCATTGTATGGTGTTCTAATGCTCAAGCTACAGAAAAAGGAGGTTACGGCAGAGACGATGACCGCCGTGAAGCAGATTAGCCAATTGATGGCCGTCCTCGCACAGAAATACAAGACCTGGCTAGAGGAGGAACCAGAGGAGTAGGCAGTGGAAAAGGCACCCCATGAAGACGAACGCATGCCAAATGGAATGGTAGTAGGTGCGGGAATCGTCCTTCCAGAAGAAATAGGTGCCCAGCGTGAAAGCGATCCCCTCGCCCAACATCATCCACAGGCTGCTGGCAGGGAACGTCTCGAATACAGGTTTGATAAGGATGATGATCAGCCAGCCCATCACCAGATAGAGGCCCAAGGAGAACTTAGGATACTTGCCCAGGAAGAAAATCTTATAGACAATGCCCAACAGCGTCAGGCTCCAAATGACGAAGAAGCAGACGTTGCCCAACGTGCCACCGATCGCATGCAACAATATAGGGGAATAGGAGCCCGCAATGGAAACATAGATCGCGCTATGGTCGAAGTAACGCATCATGCGTTTCTTTTCGGGATCCCTGAACCAATGGTACAGCGTGGAGGAGCCGAACATCATCACCTCACCCACCACAAAAAGAATCATACCCAAATCCAACGCTGCGGAGCCATGGCTGAAGGCCCTCATCAAAAGGGGAATCGCCATCAGGCAAAAAAGGAGCAAGGCAACAGCATGCGTCCACGTATTCGCAAATTCAGCTTTTTCTTTATCAAACATATATTACCACATCATCACATTAACATCATACGCACATTCTCCCGCACGAAGGAAGCGCCCTTACCGGTAGCATCCTCCAGTTCGCCGACAAGGTCCTCCACGTACTTGCGCTCCCTATCGGAGAGCACACGCAGGAAGCGGGCGACAGAGGCATAGACCGCATAATCGTCAGCGGAGAGGTCACTCTTCAGCGCCGTCTTGCAGGCATCCTCCGCCTCACAGGTCAACGTGCCGCGCATATACAAGAAAGAGGCCAGCACATAGGCGCCCGCCCTCATGTATTTCCCTTGCATCCCCAACAAAGAGGGAATCAGTGCGTCAGCCCCCTCCATATCACGCAGGAGGTTCAGGCAGAGTTGCTCCACCAACTCCATGTTATAACATTCGGAGAGCCACTTCACCGCCTCCTCGGCGCTGAAGGAATCGGCGGGACAGAGCATCGTGGCCAGCAGCATCATCTCCCTACAGTTCGACACCCACAAGCGTCGAGCCAAGGGTTTGCGCTTCTCCATGCCAGCAGCCATCTCCTTGAGGCGAGGCAACTGCACGCCATAGATCGTCTTGTAGTCCAATCCAGCAGCGGACATGCACTCGGAGACCACACCATTCATAGAGAGATGAAGCATGCGTTTCACTTGATTCACCTGCTGCTCCATTTCCTCGTCATACATGAAAAATTCGTCCATAATTTTGTTCTTGGGAGTACAAAGGTAGTAAATAATTTGGAAAGTGGGGGGGGGAAGGGAATAAGGTCAATAAGGTCGATAAGGTCGATAAGGTCGATAAGGTCAGTAAGGTCGATAAGGTCAGTAAGGACTGTAAGGAGGGAAGGGAATAGTGGACTATTCCCTTCGCTTTGAGCGTAAACGGTACATCCTTTCGTTAAAACCGCCATTAGCCAAGAAATCCTGTTCCAGGCGTTTCAACTGTTTAAAAAGCAGGTAGTCAGCTTGCTTTATCAGCACGATGCACATGTTGGCGATTGTCTCAGGGGGACGAGTTTGGGCAATATTCATGAAAAAGGCAGTGTCGTTGTGTTTGGTGCCCAGCTCACGCATTTTCAGCAACTCCACGGAATCCTCTTCCCATTGCCTGTGGCAACGAGTCTTTAGGTAATCCTCGTAATCCTCAAGCAATTCCTGCAGACTGGCTTTCGCCACGTTTACCAATTTAATCTCCGTCTTAGCACTTGTGCTACTGGCGGCACACCCCTCTATGATGTTCTGCTTGCCAGATCGAGCAGCCTGAATCATCTGGTCACAAGTACGGTCATTACGCCGCAGATAATGCTCCACAAAGTAGTAAGTCAGACAATAAATCACATCCGTTTTCTGGTACGAAAGCAATTTTTTGTAATCACCTCTGTGAGGTATCAATTCTTCCTTCATCGATTATAACAAAAACAATTAGAATTTATTCATAAAAACAGGCGCAGTAACATCCACGTCCCAATCACACCGAGCCTAAATCTTCCGCCCGGCATCGGCTACAAAGATAATATCATTTGGTGGGATATTCGCTAATATATTCATTTAATTGCCTTTCCAACTCAGGCAAATCCACTTTGATGACATCCCAAAGGATCGCAGTGTCAATCTGATAATAATCATGGACTAGGATATGTCTCATTTTTTCAATGACACGCCAATTCGTATTCGGGTGATTTGCCTTAAACTCGTTGGTCAGTTTGCAAACAGCCTCACCTATGATTTGGACATTATACATCGTTGCATGCAGACGTAAGGAATCCGCAGAAAAAGATTCATATTCCAATCCATTAGTGTAATCATACACTTTCTCAATGGATTTCATCATATGCTCCAACCTTCCTTTGTCCCTACATTCCTCTTTCATATATCAACACTTTATCGGAATCCGCACTTTTTTGAGCAAATGGCAGTAGCGTCCCTTCCACGACCATATCCACTTTCTTATGCAAAAGGTCTTCCAAATCACAGATCATAGCGGCATACTTCAATCCTATTCTTTCCCCACTTTTGAATGTGACCAGTATATCAACATCACTATCTTCCGTCTCTTCCCCACGGGAATAGGAGCCAAAGAGCCAAGCCTTTTCCACCGGTTGGTTCTTGAAATAGTTGACGATAATATTTCTAACATTCGTATTCATAGGTCTGTCGACTAAGTTCGCACTTGCACAAATTTAAATCATGCCCCACAAACCACCAAATCTTTGAAAATAAAAAAGAGGACAAACGCAAAACAAGTTACCAATCCAAATTCCTCACCTTCCCTTCACCGTCACCCTAAACGGTTCAGTGCCTTCCACCTCTATCTCGAGCGAATTGCCTGGTTTGCATACCGTGCGGAAGCTCAACGAGCTAACCACCCTACCCTTCACGGAGGTGGAGACCGACGAGCGCATCCCGCCACCGGCAGAGGTGCCATCGGCTTGGAAGGTGTTCTCCACGAAAGAACAAAATGGTGCGACCAGGTCCTGCAGATAGCCCATGAACCCTGCCCTTCGGATGGAGAGCGGAACCTCGTCCGTCAACTTCCAGTTCTCCACATTCCCCACTATCGTCTTGAAATGAGAGAGGAAGAAATAGTAGAGCGCACATTTGCGGTCGCCCTCATATCGCTGGAACTCGAACACGCCCTCCTTGCAGGAGAACCATGCCTTGGAATCGTTCCGCTCGTCATAGAGGAAGGAATAGCCATACTCCTCACAAACGACCCACTCCGCCTCGCCGAACCTATCGGACGAAGAGAGGAACCTCGCCCCCTTCACGAAGAGGAACCCGAAAGGCCGCGCATTCTTACCATTCAGGTTGAAGAGGGAACTGCCCTCGCTAGGCATTCCGCAAGAGCACAGACGGGAACCGTCCGCCCCCACCTCCATGTAATTGACCAAAGGATACGAGAGCGTAGGCGCACCAGCATACGGTAAAGCCTGGAACTGGAAGTGCAGATGCGGATACGGAGAGAGCCCCGTATTGCCGCATAGCGCCAACTCCTCGCCCTTAGCGACCTGTTGCCCCACCACGCACCGAAACGAATCCCTCTTCAGGTGTGCCAGCAAGGAATAGAGCTCCTCACCATGCTTGATGATCACATAGTTGCCCCAATTCTGCACCTCGTTGCTCACCCCCACAGGATTGTCATCGACACTGTTCTCGACAGCGACCACAACACCCTCGCCAGGCGACATCACAGGTTTGCCGTAACAGTAGTAATCCTCCAAGCGGGTACCATCCCCACGGAACTGGCGACCCTCCACCTCCACGACGAAGTCCCAGGCATCCGCCCATTGGTCCTTGTGGGTATAGGCTCCGTGAGAGCCCTGCGAGACGCTCCACACCCCGCAGAAAGGCAAGTCAAAGGCTTGATAGCCATACCATTTGAAGCGATTCACACCCGTACGATGTTGGTACAGGTTCTCCTCCGGCGTACGCTCCAGGAAATAAGAGAGCGTAGGGGATGAAGTAGTTCCCCGCATCTTCAGCAGGGTGAGGAAAAGAAGGCTCACCAAGCAGAAGGAGAGGGAGAATGTAGGCAAATAGAGATACGTCAGCAGTCTGGTCGAGGCATACACCACGATGAACTGCACCGGCACCAACAGCAAAGACCACAAGAAGGAACTCTTGGAAGGCACCAAGTAACTACAGCCCAAGGCGAGCGACGTCAGGATGAAATTGAAGCCGAAGCATACATAAGGGATATGGAAGAGCTCCCCGCCCATGAAAACGTAGAGGAAATAGGCAAGGAGATGGCTGACGAAGGTATAGAGGAAGGCTATTCTGGAATAGCACAACAAGATCACCGCCAAGAGGAACCCCACCATGACATCCTGGCGGAAAAGGATGCAGCTCAAGCCTAAGAAATAGCTGGTCAGCCACTTCGGAAGAGAGACCCAAACGAGGTGGTCGGAAAGGGTCGACATCGAGAAGCCCCCCAGCGAGAGCATACTGTCATGCTCGCCAAAGACACAATCGAAGACGATCTCCCCGTCCATTTGCTGCGTCAACAGTAGAACCGTCCATAGGCAGAAGAGGAAAGGGAAGACCAAATAAGGCAGGTGATATTTCTCCAGGATACCGTCCAAACCCGCTATGAGCAGGAGCACCATGATCGAAAGGGCGAAGAGCATGACGAACAACGAGACACCGCACGGATAAAGCGTTCCGACCGCGACACCCACGATGACCGCATTGAAGCCATAAAGGCCGTTCACCATCTTGAATCGATTGAGGGACAAGAGCATAGCGAGCCCATTCACGAGCAAGCAGCAAAGCAAACCGCACAGGCCAGACATCGGATAGAGGAAGGTCACCAACAGCAAGGCAATCCCCACCCACGAATCGCGGGAGAAGACCAATGCGGAGTAGCTGTTCCGCACACTTCTGAGGAATGTCTTCAGTTCACCGTGCATCTATCCTCCACTCCATTGACATCGTTCAAGCATTCAGCGTCACGCAGCAAGATGACCTCACCGTTCTCCTTCACCATCACCACCTTAGGGCGCATGGTGATGAACTGCATCCACTGCGTCACGTTATAGGCGCCCACGTTATGGATCAGCAGCAGGTCATTCCTCTTCAACGGAGGGAGCATCACATTGTCGCGGATCACGTCTATGTTCATGCACAACGGTCCGCACAACATCGTAGGCTCCACCTGCGAGGTGCTCTCGTAGGTGGCGGTCACCTTATGGTTGTACCAGAAGGAGGTGAAGAGCAGGTTCACGCCCGCATCGATCACCGTGTTCAGGCGACCGTCCGCCATGCGTTTGTTCGTGATGACGGAGGTGAGCAGAAAGCCTGCGTTATCGACCAACGCCCGTCCTGTCTCCAGCACGATGCGCAGCCGTTTACCGTCAGGGAATTTCATGGTGCGGAAGACGCTGGTGATGGTCTCCGCATAGTCGTCGAACGTCGGGCAAAGGTCCTCGCCCGTCAGGTAAGACGACTTCAACGTATTCTTGGAGGCAAAGCCGCCACCCATGTCCACATAGGAGATCGGCAAGCCCAGTTTCTCCATCGAATCCTTCGCCAAGAGGGCCAGTTTTTCCGCCTCGATGCGGTAGGCGTCGGCCGTCTGGATGAACGTGCCGATGTGGCAATGCAAGCCCACGCAGTTCAGTTTGCCCTCCGAAGCGATTTTCTCCAGGGCGTCCCACGCCTGCCCCGACTCCAGATTGAAGCCGAAGCGGTTCCACGGAGGATAGATCCCCACGTCCATGTTCACGCGGAGGGCCACCCTCGGTTTTATGTTTTTCTCTATGGAGAGATTGGTCAATATGCGGAGTTCCTCCGTATTGTCGATATGGATCAGGCTATCCCCCTCGATGGCCCTGAGCAAGTCCTGTTCGCTCTTGGCGGGGCCGTTGAAGATGATGAGGTTGGAAGGCACCCCGTTCGCGAGGGCCTTGTCATATTCGAAGCCGGAGACCACCTCCGCCATGGCACCCTCCTCGTGGAAGATGCGGCAGATCGTGTTCAGGTAATTCGTCTTGTAGGACCATGCGAAACGCACCTCGGGATAGCGTGTGGAGAAAGCCCTCACGGCCTCGCGCATGTTCTTCCGCAGCGTCCGCTCGGAAAAGACGAACAGAGGAGAGCCGAACCGGCTACGCAGGCAGTCCAGGCCCACACCGTCAATCTCGGTCTGAGCGACCACCGCCACGTTCTGGCCCGTCTTGCCCGGCATCGTCGGAACGATCCGTTTCAACATCGGTCTTTCGTATTTCTTCTTTTCCATATCACTTCTCTCCTTTCACTGAGAACTGTCCGAACTCAGATTGGTTAACCACCATGTCCCAAGAATAGCGGATGAACATCTTCCCCACATCGTAATGGTCGAACCGGCTAGGCGTCTCCCCCAAAGCCAATTGGACGATCTGTTCCGGTATGTTCTCCCCCGCCGCAGTGGCCAAATAGACCCAAGCCGGCATCCTAGGGTTTATCTCGATAAGATAGAGGACACCATCGTCCCCCCTCAATAGTTCCAACTCAAAAGCGCCCATCCAGCGGGTGGTCTCGACGAAGCGACGGGCCGAATCCATCAGCTGGTCGTCCTTGATGGTGACACCTGCCCAAGCCTTTCCCTTGTCGGTGATGAACTGCTTGTGCATCGGCACGCAAGAGATGAGGTTGCCCTTTCCGTCCCCCACGCCCACGACATTGAACTCTCCACCGGAGATGTATTGTTGGGCGATGACCGGGGCGCCCCATTTGGCCAGGAGGTTCCAGAAATAGGTGACCGCCTGTTCCCTGTAACCCGCATAATAGGCCTCATAGAAGTTGCCCTTCATCATGATGGGGTACCGCAACTCGTTCTCCGCCGAGAGGAGGTCCTCCACCGTATTGCACCGGAAGCTCTTCGGGACACTGAAGCCCATCTTCTCCCCGAAGTCCGGCAAGCGGTATTTCTGCCTGGAGTCGAACTGCTCGATAGTGGGCAAGCAGAGGCGGATACCCATCTCCTCCAGTTTATCCTTGATCTTGATGTAGATGAACAGTTCGGCGTCCAAGTTCGGGATGATGAGGTCTATATGTTCCCGCTCATGGATGTAACGCAGCCTATCCAGGAATGTCACCATACCCTCGCTAGGGAAAGGCAGCAGATACGACACGTCCGTGATGTCCTGCATGTAGGCGCCCGGCTCCAAGGAACCGTAGCAAAAGCCCACGACACGGAATTCGGCGAAACCAGATTGTCTCAGGCTTCTGGCGACCCCGACCCCCGGCCCCGGGTTGTCCGTCGCATTCATTCCACTTATCGCCACCACCAAGTTTCTCATCAGTCCACCAAGATTCTATATTTCTTCAACAAATAAAAGAAATCATCCACGTCAGCCTCCAGCGAGGAAGCCTCTACATCATACTCCGACAAGAGGCGGTTATATATATCCGTTTTGGAGCATCCCTCCCCTAGCAAGGTTAGAACCAACCTCGCCGTCTGGTTTATGGAGAAGCTCTCACCCGTCATGGAATTGAACACATACCCAGAATCGTTTACTATCATTCCAGTAACTAAGTTCATACTAATCTGAGAATACTACAAAGAATACTACGAAAACTAAAGTATATATAAAGCCGCATAACGAACTATTATTTTCAACGAATATATAATATTTCACAAGAAACCCCAAACACTATCCGAAGAAATGGTTCGGGGCCTCCTCGCCGGCCGCTCATTCCAGCCTCCAACGGATCCTGCAGACACCACCCTCAAACGAGGAGGAGAGCACCTTGAAACGGCCCAATTCGCTCGTGTTCTCGACATGGGCGCCCACGCACGGACACGCGTCGTACGTGCCTATCCGGACAATGCGCAGGTCACCGTCCGTATGCTCCGGGAGCTTGGAGAGATCGAACTGCCGCTCCGCCTCCTCCTTGGGCATATATTCGCAATAGACCTGCAGATGCTGGCCGATGACCTCGTTCATGCGCCGCTCCAGCTCCGCCACCTGCTGCTCCGTCAGGTCCGCCGGCAGGAGGTAATCGCACTTTGATTTCTTGCGTTCCACATGAGCGGAGACCGCCCTTCCGCAACCAAACATCCGCACCATGGTCTGGTTGAGCAGATGCTCCGCCGTATGCGAAGGCGCGATCCCTTGATCCCTAAATTTCAGACTTGCCTGTTCCGTCGCTTCCATCACTTCGTTTTTTGGCCGGCCACAGAGATGCAGAAGCGTTCCATGTCGAAGTACTTCCGCGCCAGGCCGATAAGTTCGTCCGCCGTGACGGACAATATGGTTTCCTCACTCTTCCTGTAAAAATCAGTGCCGGCCACCCCTTGCGACAAGAAGGAGAGGTAGGCGTCCACGAAGGAGAAGGAACCGTCCAGAACCCTGGCGTTCTCCCCCAGCATGTAACTACGGACCGAATCCAGCTCGTCCGCCGGTATCAGCGACTCGCACAGACGGTTCATCTCTTTCTTGATCTCCCCGATCGCAGGCTCCACAAACTCGGTGGCCGTCTGCGTGGAGATGGTGAATCGTCCCATCTCGGGGAGCGACCAGACATACGAACCGATGCCATAGGTGAAGCCCTTCTCCTCCCGCACGTTCGACATCAGCCTACTGCCGAAATAACCTCCCAGAACCGTATTGAGGACCGAGAACGCATGGTAGTCAGGGTCTTTCGCCGACATGCAGATGCTACCCATGAGGATAGCAGACTGTACGCTATCCGCCTTCTCGACGAAGCGGTAGGTGGCATTCAGTTCGTCACTCACGTAAATGGAGGTCGCCGGCACGTCATGCGTGGTCGCGGGAACCGTTCCGAGGGTTGCGTCGATCAGGCCGCGCACCTTGTCGTCCACCTTGCCGGAAACGATGACGTCGCAATCACCGAAGGTATAATTAGCCTGATGGAAACGCTTGAGCATCTCCACATCCAAGCGGTCGAAATCCTCCAACTCGCCCGCCGAACCATAAAGGCTTTTCGGTCCGAACAGCGCCGCGCTCAGGTTGCGGGAGGCGAGCGTCGAAACCCGCTCGTTCTGTATCAGGAACTGCTGTTTGCGTTTGTTCAGGTATGTCGTGAACTCCTTCTCGGGATATGCGGGCTCCGTGACGATCTCCGTCAGCAGCCTCAACATAGGCTCCAGATGCCTCGTCAACGCATACAACGTGACGCAGGCCGACTCGTACGAGACATTGATGGCGAGCGATGCGCCATGCGAGTCCAGGGCCTCCGCTATTTCGGACGACGAATGGGTACGGGTTCCCTCCCGCATCATCTGTCCCGCGAAACTCGCCACCAGCAACTGAGGCTGGAAGAACGCACCCGCCTTGAATACGCAATCCACACGGACGATATCCCCGTCACCGAACGGCAGTTCATGCAACCTCGCCCCGTTCCGCAAGCGGGCAAGCGAAGCCTTGGGGAAAGAAACACCCGTGACACGACCCATTTCAGGGCAAACACTACGATCCATATGCCTTCACAAATTTATGAGGGTTCCAACAATCCATCTCAACCCTGTTTTTTATATCCATTCAAAAAACAATCACAACGACTAGCCCTGTTGTTCACGGCTACGGAGGAACTGCTCCGCGCGCAACAGATCGTCAGGCGTGTCGATGCCTATGGTCTCCATCTCGGTGATGCCCACCTTGATCTTGTAGCCGTTCTCGATCCAGCGCAACTGCTCCAGCGACTCCGCCAGCTCCAGCGAAGACTGAGGCAGCTTCGTGATCTCGGCCAGCACATCGCTACGGTAAGCGTAGAGTCCGATATGCTTGTAATACTGATGGCGGGAGAGCCACTCCTTCTCCTCCGCCCCACGCTTGTACGGGATGACCGAGCGGCTGAAATAGATCGCCTCGCTGTTCTTGTTCAGCACCACCTTCGGGGTGTTAGGGTTGAACAGCGCCTCGACGCCATCCTCCGCCTTGAAGGGCTTGACGAGCGTCGCCAGCTGCGTTTCCGGGTCATCAAAGCAAGCGCACAGACGCTCTATCTGCTTCGGTTGGATGAAGGGTTCATCGCCTTGGATATTCACGATCACTCTCCTACCCGTCCCCGACTTGACATAAGCCTCGAAGCAACGGTCCGTACCACTCTTGTGCTGGTCGGAGGTCATCATCACCTTGCCGCCGAAAGCGGTGACCGCCTCGGAGATGCGGGTGTCGTCCGTCGCCACATAGACGCAGTCCAGCACCTTGGAGACCTGCTCATACACACGTTGGATCATACTCTTCCCGCCAATCTCCACCAAGGGCTTGCCCGGAAAACGGGTGGAGGCATATCTTGCCGGAATAATTCCTATAAAATCACACTTATCCATATCCTTCCAATCGATTACGAAGCAAAGTTAACAAATCTTTAGCGGTATAAGCTATAAAAATATAAAATATCAAAGGAGAAAGGGATAGAATTCCTCTCGGAGAGGAAGAGTCCACAGGAAAGGATGCAAAATCATCGCATCATCACAAATAGTAAATTGTAAATGGCTAAATAGTAAATCCCCAATGCCAAATAGTAAATTGTAAATAGCTAAATAGTAAATAAAAAAATAGTGTGCAAAAATCTCCCGACTTCTGCACACCCACCTTAACTATGAAAAAATCTACCTGTTTTGTTTGCGTTACAAAGATAAGTCCGTTTTCTCACTTGACAAAACGAAAAGCCTTTTTTATTTTATTTTTTCGCGGAATATATTTTTATTAAGATTCATATAAAAATATCAATCAATAGGGTAAAATAAGCAAATGGAGTTGGAAAAATCGATAAAAATAGCGAATATTGCATCTTGAAAGTAAGCGTATAGTATATTTCACAAACAAATAAGAGTCCAATATCATGAATAGAGTCAAACAAACATCAAGGGTGAAAAAGGCATTTCTCGTCGCGGCGTTAGTGGTCATCGGATGCCAAGGCATAATGGCGCAAGGCAAAACGAACGAGACGAACAAATACTGGCGCGAGGACGAATTCTTCAAAAGCAACTATTCCAACGTCGAATTCTCGAACGTGAACGGATTCCTCCTGTTGGCGAACTCCATCCGCACCTACCAGAACGAGAGCCAGAAGAAGAACGTCAAGGGAAGCAACGACGCGCTGAACTTCACCTCCCCTTGGGACTTCTCCAACCTATACAATTCCACGATCGGCACCATCAACACCGCCAAATACACCAGCTACAAGCTCGTGGAATGGCTGAACACGGTGGAGGATGACTTGAGCGAACTGAGCGCCGCCTCCTACTTCTACCGCTACAAATCAGGGCACATCGAGAAGGACCCACGATACACAGGCGTCAGCCACAAAGGAGACTCCCTCATGAAAGTCGCCTTGCCCATGCTGGAAGAGTTCGCCAGCGTCATCCGCTACGACAACAACATAGCGGAACTCTCTCCGCTCATCACCTCCTACCTCACTTGGGTGGACCAGGTCATCAACGAGCAATTCACTTGGCTGAACAACAAGACGAAGAAACCGTACGCGTATATCACCGCCAAAGTCTCTCCATTCGACTTCCGGCACACCATCCGCACCTACGAAAACAAAAAGAAATCGAGCACGCTGTTCCAGACTGGATGCGGCATGGTATACGACAGCTGGAGCTGCCACGCGAACGCCAAATGCGAGCACCCGTTCTTCCAATCCCTCTGCCAACCCTTCATCGACCATTTCCTGAAAGGATCGGGCAAGAAGGATGAATGTTTCAGGGACTTCCTCTGCTCCTCCCTATACTTGGCCTACTGCAAGGAGAAAGGGGGCAACGAACTATACCAAATCGAGCTGGAGAACCGTCTTTGCAGCTACAACGGCAAGAACAAGAAATGCGGCAAACTGACGTTCATCGAGTTCCACGAGGAGTTCACCAAAATCTACTACGCCAAGGGGAATAAAGGGAAGATGGACGTCCTGTGCCAGAAGATGCAGGAATTCTTCAAGGAGAACCAATAAACACGACCCGCAGCGCATATGAGCGAGTTAGCGAAGATACTGATGGCGCACAAGGACGAGGCGCAAGCCCGCCACCTCTCCCGCTTCTTCAAGACAGGACCGGGGCAGTACGGGGAGGGAGACCTCTTCCTAGGAATTAAAGTGCCCACGACCAGGGAGATCGTCAAGCAACAATGGAAGAGCACCAGCTTCGACGAGTTGGAGGAGTGCGTCGCCTCCCCCTACCACGAGATACGCTTAGCCGCCCTGCTGACACTCATACAGATCTTCAGCCACGCGAAGGGCGACACTGACACGCAAAAAAGATGCGTGGACTTCTATTTGAGCCACACCGCCCACATCAACAACTGGGACCTCGTCGACCTCACCTGCTACGAGATCATCGGCACGTGGCTCCTCGACAAAGACCGCGCCCTACTCTACCAGCTGGCGGAGAGGGGCAAGACCATCTGGGAGCAACGCATCGGCATCGTCAGCACCATGAAGTTCATCCGTAACGGGGAGACCGACGACACCTTCCGAATAGCGGACATACTGCTCCACCACCCGCACGACCTCATCCAGAAAGCGACGGGCTGGCTCCTACGGGAGGCGGGGAAGAAGGATGTCGGGAAGCTAAAAGAGTACCTCTCCACCCGCTACCAAACAATGCCAAGGACCACCCTGAGATACGCCATCGAGAAATTCCCCGAAGAGGAGCGGAAGGCGTACCTGAAGAAATAAGAAAGGCAGACAACATTGTGCGTTGTCTGCCTTTCCTTTAAGTCCTACAATACCCCAAGCCTCACAATAACACCTTCACACGCTGTGCGCCGATCCTGAGGATATAGACTCTGCCCGCAGGCATGGTGAAGCGCACAATTCCAGAAGCGTTACCGCGCAAGGTACGTAGCAATTCGCCTTTGGCGCCGAACACCTCAATAGTCTCCTCCGTCCCGCACACGCAGATGGTTCCATTTTCCGTCCAAACAGAGATGCCACAGGAAGCGGTGTCCTCCCCGTTGGTGACCTCTTCGCCGGAAGGGAGCAACCATCCTTCCGGAATGTTGCTGGCGCTCATCTTCTCGGCGAGGGCGTCAGGGCAGGTGAAGGTGCCGGACGGAGAGACTCCGTACATCCAATCCGTGGTGCCGTCCGCCCAATCAGTGAAGGCGACCTCAATCTCGGAGAGGTTTTCACAGCCATAGAACATCTCCTCGTAGCAACCTTCCGTCAGTTCCGGTGCAGGAAGCAGGGAAACCGACTGCAAAGCCGTACAGTTGCGGAACATCGCGAAATAGCAGTGCGGCTTCAGCACAGTGGAAGGCAGTTCAGGCGCCTGCGTCAGGCTTCCGCATCCGTCGAAAAGGTTGGCGAAGCAGTAGTCGTTCGGTATATCCGTCGTTTTCCCCGAATTGTCTATCAGACTCATCACGCTACCGCTCGCGGCCAGCTTGCCCCTCATCTCGAAGCGTATACGGTCGGTATAGTTCGATAGTCCATCAGGGTTATATCCCTTGAGCATGACGCTATCCCCCGCCTTCGGCAAGAGAACCGGCACACCGTTTTCCATCACGTTCCACGTTTTGCCGCCATCGATGGAATAGCGCAGATCAGTATCCTTTAGCGACAGGCTTCTCAACTTACCGGCATTCTCCCCCTTGACATCCGTCGCCGTAATGGAGGAACTATCCTCCAGCGCCGTGAATGTAAGATAGTTAGCGTCCACCATCTCCGGCTCGAAGAATTGCACCTCCCATCCCTCCGGGATCCTACCCTCTCCATATATCAAGTCCAATTCCTTCGGGCAAACGAATGTGCCGGTAGAGGCAACGCCGGCAACCCATTTGTCATAAAGGGCATCTTCGTCCCACATAGCCCACTCGGTGAAGTGGACCTTGATGTAAGAAAGGTTCTCACAGTCATTGAACATGAGTGTGAGGCTATAGTCTGGCATTGTGGTGGCGAGCAGTTCAGGCGCCTGCGTCAGGCTGGTGCAGGAGTTGAACATGTATTGGCAACTGAACTCCACAAAATCGGTAGCGGACATCACTGGCGCCTGTGTGAGGGTGGAGCAACGAGAGAACATGAACGCATAGCAGTATTCAGCCAGCTTAGTGGCCGGAAGATCCGGCGCTTGCGTCAGTTTCGGGCAATTATCGAACATCCCATAGTAGCAAGAATGTTCCATCGTGGTGGCAGGAAGTTCGGGC
Source organism: Paludibacteraceae bacterium (assembly GCA_017962085.1). Lineage (GTDB taxonomy): Bacteria > Bacteroidota > Bacteroidia > Bacteroidales > Paludibacteraceae > UBA1181. The sequence continues at coordinate 58,126 of JAGCWA010000024.1, read as the reverse complement.
GCTTGCGTGACAGAGAGGCAGCCCGAGAACATATTTTTATAGCAGGAAGGCGCCAGCGTGGTGGCGGGCAGTACCGGTGCCTGCGTCAGTTTATTGCACGCAGAGAACATAGCTTCGTAGCAACTACTAGCCAATGTGGTGGCAGGCAGTTCAGGCGTCTGCGTCAGGCTATCGCAATTATAGAACATGCGGCTGTAGCAACCGGCAGCCAGTGTGGTGGCAGGCAGTACCGGCGCCTGGGGCAAGATGCGGCATTCCTCAAACATTCCGGCGTAACAGCAGGTAGCCAGCTTCGTGGCGGAGAGTTCAGGTGCCTGTGTCAGGTTCGCACAACCCTTGAACATTTCATAGTAGCAACTGTTAGCCAGCGTGGTGGCAGGCAATTCAGGCGTTTGCGTCAGGCCGGTGCAACCATTAAACATTCCATGGTAGCACTTGGTGTCCAGCGCGGTGGCAGGAAGTGCCGGCGCCTGCGTCAGGCTAGTGCAACCCTTGAACATCTCATAGTAACAACTATTAGCCAACGTGGTGGCAGGGAGTTCAGGTGCTTGGGGCAGTCCACTACATCCCCTAAACATTCCATAGTAGCAATTCTTGGCCAGTGTAGTAGCGGGGAGTACCGGCGCCTGCGTCAGTTTCGTGCAGCCGCTAAACATAATCACATAACAGTTGTTGGTCAACGTCGTGGCGGGAAGTGCAGGCGCCTGCGTCAGACCGGTGCAGTTATAGAACAAGCCGTGGAAACAACCGTTGTTCGGTATCTTATCACTGTCCGCAGTGTCACCTAACAGGCTCATCACGCTACCGCTCGCCGCGATGGAGCCTCGCATTTCGAAGTATGCGTAGGCGTCGCTGCCTTGGGAAAACCCGTCAGGGTTAATTCCCTTTAGCAGCGCCTTGTCGCCTTTATTCTTCAAAACAACATACTCTCCGTACGAAAGTCTATACCATGTCCGTCCTCCATCCAAAGAGTACACGGCATTAGGCATTTCCACATCTGTTTGCGTATTCTTAAAGTTTATCGTGAAACTAGCTCCGTTCTGTTCGGCTGTGAAGGTGAGGTAGTCGCACAAGACAACTCTCACGCTGTCAGTGTCGGACTTGACGACGTAGACTCCGTAGTCGGACATGAAGAAGCTGGTCGTGTCGGTGGTAGCCTGCGCGTTTTGCAACAGTTCCCCGTTGGCGTCATAGACCTCGACGAGTCCCTCGGCACCGATCACATGGATGGTACGGTCCTCCGTCCAAACGGAGAAAGAGACCGAATCGGGCACCTCTCCCTCACCGATATATCGCACCTCCCACCCCACAGGAATCTTGCCCTCTCCATATTTCACGGGCAATTCTCTCGGGCAGACGAATGTACCGGCAGGAGCGACGCCGGCAACCCATTTGTTGTACAAGGCCCCATCCTCCCACTTTGGCCATTCGGTGAAGTGGACCTTGATGTAGGAAAGGCTCTCACAGTCATTGAACATGAGTGTGCAGCTATAGTCTGGTAGCGTGGTGGCGAGCAGTTCAGGCGCCTGCGTCAGGCTAGTGCAGGAGTTGAACATGTTGTAGCAGCTGAGCTCCGCAAAATCGGTAGCGGACATCACTGGCGCCTGTGTGAGGGTGGAGCAACGAGAGAACATGAACGCATAGCAGTATTCAGCCAGCTTAGTGGCCGGAAGATCCGGCGCTTGCGTCAGTTTCGGGCAATGATTGAACATCCCGTAGTAGCAATAATTAGCCAATGAGGTGGATGGGAGTTCAGGCGCTTGCAAGAAAGAGACACAATCCGAGAACATGTATTTATAGCAAGAAGGCTCCATCGTGGTGGCGGGCAGTACCGGTGCCTGCGTCAGTTTATTGCACGCAGAGAACATAGCTTCGTAGCAACTACCAGCCAATGTGGTGGCAGGCAGTTCAGGCGTCTGCGTCAGGCTATCGCAATTATAGAACATGCGGCTGTAGCAACCGGCAGCCAGTGTGGTGGCAGGCAGTACCGGCGCCTGGGGCAAGATGCGGCATTCCTCAAACATTCTGGCGTAACAGCTGGTAGCCAGCTTCGTGGCGGAGAGTTCAGGTGCCTGTGTCAGGTTCGCGCAGCCCTTGAACATTTCATAGTAGCAACTGTTAGCCAGCGTGGTGGCGGGCAATTCAGGCGTTTGCGTCAGGCCGGTGCATCCACTAAACATTCCATAGTAGCAACCGGCAACCAGTGACGTGACCGCCAGCACGGGCGCTTGCGTCAGGCTGGTACAACCGCTGAACATATTGCGGTAACAATAATCGGCCAATGTGGTAGCGGAGAGCTCAGGCGCTTGCGTCAAGCTGGTGCAACCGCTGAAGATTCCGTCATAGCAATACTTGGCCAGCGTCGTGGCGGGCAGTTCAGGAGCCTGCGTCAGGCCGGTGCAACCGCTAAACATCTTCGCATAACAACTATCCGCCAATGTGGTGGCAGGGAGTTCAGGCGCTTGCGTCAGACTGGTGCAATTCTGGAACAAGCCGTAGAAGCAACCAGCGGTTGGAACCACCATACTTGTAGCCGTACTGTCGACGAGGCTCATCACGCTACCGCTCGCGGAGAAGGATCCTCGCAACTTAAAGTACACATAGGCATTGCTACTCTGTGAGAATCCATCGGGATTATATCCCCTCAAGAGGACTTTGGTTCCTTTCTTTTCCAAAGAGATTTCATGTCCGACAGAGAGCGTATCCCATGTCCGTCCATTGTCCAACGAGTATTGGATAGTAGGGAAATCCATACTTGTCGGCCAGGTGTTGGGTTCCACGGAGAAACCCAATCCTACCCGCTCCGGGGTAAGGGTAAGGTAGTTGTATAAACTAACCCGCACGCTGTCAGAGTCTGTCTTGACGGCGTAGACTCCGTAGTCGGGCATTAAGAAGCTGGTTGTGTCTTCGAAGCTGGCCTGTGCGTTGTGCAACAGTTCTCCGTTGGCGTCATAGACCTCGACGAGACCATCGGCACCGACCACGCGGAGGGTAAGATCCTCACCCCAAGCGGAGAAGACCACCTCCTCCTTGATGAACTGCACATTCCATCCCTCCGGAATTCTATTGACGCCATATTGTACAGTCAAATCCTTCGGACAGATGAATGTGCCGGTAGGAGCTACGTTTTTGACCCAGGCATCTTCATCATCCGTATCGGAATACCATGGGACCCAATTCCAAAAGTTAACCTTGATGAAAGATAAATTACTACATCCATCAAACATGTGTCCGTAACAAGCCGTAACGAGTTTCGTGGCGGGCAATTCAGGCGCCTGCGTCAGACTCGTACAGCCACTGAACATGTATTTGTAGCACTCACGGACCAACGTGGTGGCGGGCAGTGCGGGCGCCTGCGTCAGGCTGGTACAACTGCTGAACATACCATTGTAGCATCCCTCATTCAATTTGAGGGCAGGCAGTTCAGGCGCTTGCGTTAATCCCTTACAACGTTCGAACATTCTGCAGTAGCAATAGTAGGCCATTGTGGTGGCGGGCAGTGCGGGCGCCTGTGTCAGGCTGGTGCATCCCGCAAACATACGCTGGTAACAATAATTGGATAGCGTGGTGGCGGGGAGTTCAGGGGCCTGCGATAGATTCACACAATCTGCGAACATGGAGACGTAGCAATTTTGAACCATTGTGGTGGCGGGGAGTTCAGGCGCTTGCGTCAGACTGGTGCAGCCCATAAACATGGACGAGTAACAGGAAATGGCCAGCGTGGTGGCGGGCAGTTCGGGTGCATTCGTCAAACCGACGCAATTGTAGAACATACCGGAGTAGCAACTGAGAGCCAATGCGATGGCAGGAAGTGCAGGCGCCTGTGTCAGGCTACTGCATCCATAAAACATATTTTGGTAGCAATAGTCAGTCAGCGAGGTGGCGGGGAGTACAGGAGCTTGTTTCAGGCTACTGCATCCTTGGAACATATTCTGGTAACAATGGCCGGCCAGTGTGGTGGCAGGAAGCTCGGGGGCCTGCGTCAGCTTGTCGCAGCCAGCAAACAATCCGTAGAAGCACCATTGAGATGGTATCGTATCCTTACGCCCCGTACTGTCTATCAGGCTCATCACGCTACCACTCGCGGCGATGGAATCGATGATGTCGAAGTGGATATATTGATCAGGACTGGTGGCATTATTGTAGTTGCTATAGGAGACTCCATTCGGATTGTTTCCTCGCAATAAAACTTTGTCTCCCTTTTTTGCCAACGTGATCGTGTCGCTGAAGAAGTATATGGACCATGTCTGTCCGTGGTCCAAAGAGTATGTGATATTACATGGCAATGACGATTTACGTCTTATGGCGAAACGGCAGCTGTCCACTCCTGCCGTGAAAGTGAGATAATTGTATAGGCAAACTTCCACGGTATTCGTATCGTTCTTGACGAAATAGGCACCATAATCGGGCATTGTGAAGCTGGTCGTGTCGGTGGTGCTGGCTTGGGCGCTATGCACCAGTTCACCGTCAAGGTTGTAAACTTCGACCAGGCCCTCGGCTCTGGTCACGTGAATGGTGAGGTTGTCCATCCAAGCGATGCAACTCGTCGTATCGGGTTCCTCGGCGTCGATATATTGCGCCGTCCATCTCGCAGGTATTTTTCTGCCGTATTCATCGTATTGTTGAGGCAACGCTTTCGGGCAGATGAATGTTCCGTTTCTGGCGACTGAATAGACCCAAGAACCCGCATCTCCGTAGCGACGTTCGGGATCCCACGCCATCCATTCGGTGAAGTTGACCTTGATTTGGGAGATGTTTTTGCAATAGTCGAACATATACGCATAACAATCCTTGACCAGTGTGGCGGCGGGCAGTTCAGGCGCTTGCGTCAGACCTGTACAACCATAGAACATATACATGTAGCAGGCCTCGGTCAATTCCGTGGCGGGCAGTTCAGGAGCCTGCGTCAGGCCGGCACATCCTCTAAACATATATGCGTAGCAACTTGCACTTAGCGTGGTGGCGGGCAGTGCAGGAGCCTGCGTCAGATTAGTACAACCGTAAAACATTCCATCGTAGCAATAGCTGCTTAGCGTGGTGGCCGGCAGTTCCGGTGCCTGCGTCAGGCCAGTACATCCATAAAACATTCTGCTATAGCATCCATCAGCCAGTTCCGTGACGGATAGCTCAGGAGCTTGCGTCAGGCCGGTACAACCATAAAACATCCCATTGTAGCACCCAATATCCAATGTGGTGGCAGGGAGTTCAGGAGTCTGCGTCAGGCCAGTGCAACCATAAAACATTTCCTTGTAGCAAGCATTGCCCATTGTGGTGGCGGGCAGTTCAGGAGCCTGTTTCAGGCCAGTGCATCCATTAAACATTCCGCTGTAGCATTTATTAGCCAATTCCATGGCGGGGAGTGCGGGTGCACTCGTTATATTTCTACATTTCCTAAACATGTTTTGATAGCAACCCTCAGCCAATGTTGTCGCAGGAAGTTCTGGCGCCTGTTTCAAGTAACTGCAACCATCAAACATACCGTTGTAGCAATCCTTAGCCAACTTCGTGGCAGGGAGTGCGGGCGCATACGATATCTCGCAATTATTAAACATTTCCGCATAACAGCTCTCAGCCAATGTTGTAGCGGGGAGTTCTGGCACAAACGTCAGGCCGGGGCATTTGTAAAACAATCTGTAAAAACACCCAGCATTGGGGATCGTATCGGTTTCACCCACTCCGTCAATCAGACTCATCACACTACCACTTGCGGCGATGGGACTATTTAAGACAAAAGATGTGTAACTATTGATTCCAAAGGAAAAACCCTCCGGATTGAAGCCTCTTAGCAGGGCCTTGTCGCCCACCTTTTCCAAAGTGACTGCTTTTTTTGCGAGTTCGGTCCATGTCTGCCCATCATCCAAAGAGTATTCAATGTTCGGATTTGCTGACCCTGTGACAGATTTGGAGAAATAGGCTCCGTCTACCATCGCCGTAAAGGTGAGATAGTTGGCTGCGGACGCAACACAGCAGGTGATCAGCAACAAAAATAATGTGGTAAAGGTCTTTCTCATAAGCTTTAGATTTATGGGTGAGACATAATGCTTAGTTATACAAAAAAAAAAAAAAAAATTACACAAATTCCAAAAAATATGTCCATAAAGTTTTCTTTCCCTTATATAATTTCTATTTTTACGGATAATTTGTCTTTTTGTCGGTTTAAGTTGTTCGGTTACATACCATTATGATGTGTAGGAGATGATTCGATAGCGCAGAACCGGCAACGTCACCGAATGATGGCCCGACAAGTATAGCATTCATACTATGCTAAAAATGAGGAATTTGAATCAAAAAAACAACCCTTATCCGATAAAACTATAACACTCACGGATTATGAAAAGCACCCAAACCCTAACCCTCCTCGCGCTGTGCCTGCTCACCAGGCTCACCGCGAACGCATTCCCCATCCAGGCATGCGACACCACATGGTACACCGGCGAAGGCACGCAGTACGGCGGCGTGGCCGGCAGCAACGGCGGAAACTGCGGCATATACGTGGAAGAGGACGACATCTTCCACTGCGCGATGAACCACTCCCAATACGACAGCAGCTTCGCCTGCGGCGCCTGCGTGAGGGCGTTCGGTCCGCTGGGGGAAGTCACCGTGAAGGTGGTGGACCGCTGCCCGGAATGCAAGCCGGGCGACATCGACTTCAGCACGGGCTCCTTCGTCAAAATAGGCACGATGGAAGCGGGCAGGATACCCATCCGCTGGCAATTCATCCCCTGCGAGGAGGAGGACATCAAAGTCAAGTTCGAGAAGGGCACCAGCCAATTCTACTTCAAGGCGATATTCTACGATATCCGCTACAGGATCAGCCAATTGGAGTACCAACGCAGCGACGGCACCTTCGTGCCCATCCACCGCGAGATGTACAACTTCTACGTCGAGAACGCTGGCATAGACGAGGACAAGACGAAGATCGGTCCCTACGTCTTCCGTCTCATATCATGCGAAGGGGACACCGTCACGACCGCCCCGATCGAATACGAGGCTGGCGTGGAGATCAACACGGGCGTGCAGTTCCCCTTCCACAACTGCGGAGAGGAGAAACCTACGAGCATTGAGGTGACCATGAAGGAGGAACCCCTCCAGGACCTCCTACGCATAGAGGCCTACGACATCACGGGCAGGTTCCTGCGCGCCTACAAGGATTGGGACGAGGCACAGGAAGCCCTCAAGGAGAGGAACAGCCCGACAATCCTGAAGGAGATAGACCGCGCGGGACACGTACGCCACCATTTGCGGGCAAAACAATAACTATTTACTATTTAGACATTTACGATTTACTACTAGGTATTTACGATTTAACGATGCACATTACGCCTTAGGGGCTTTCCTTTCATAGAAGTGTGTGAATAAGTCTGAAAGGCTCTGACAAATATAGCCCACAAGAAACGCCATGGATTTAGCGGAAGAAGTATTAACTAATAAATATTACGGCTATGGCAAAAATTGAAACAATATTCGACCATAACCCTACCGATGAAGAGCTTATGCGGTGGGGCGGCCCGGAGGCTTTTGAGTACTTTAAAAGCAAAGGAATTGATTTTACTGATCCCGTACATGAGGATTCTAACTACTATATGATAGGACTCTTATATGCAGGCAGGGGAGATAGAGAAACTGCCAGAAAGTATTTTTCAAAAATAAAGCATAAAGATATGTTATCGACGTTAACTGAGGATTTTTAGATATGTATTAAAGGATTTAGGGATTAACTCTATCATGTCAAACACCCAGTTTATGTCGCCATTCCCCTTGTACGTTTTAGCGAGTAAAAATGAATTTTCCGTGGGCAAAATACATTATTCGCAACGAAACAATACGGATTTCGTTTTTTTTCCTATTTTCGCGCAATTAATATCACAAACGAAACACTAATTATAGATTATTATGGCAGAAATAAAAGAATATCTGAAGGCAGCGGAGGAGAAGATGGAGCAGTCCCTACTCTTTTTGGACGACGCATTGGCGCGCATCAGGGCTGGCAAGGCGAACGTGCGCATCCTGGACGGTGTGCGCGTGGACTACTACGGTAGCGTCGTGCCTCTTTCCAACGTGGCGACCATCACCACTCCAGACGCCCACACCATCGCGATCCAGCCTTGGGAGAAGAAACTGATCCCTGAGATCGAGAAGGCCATCATGGCTTCCGAGGTGGGCATCACCCCTGAGAACAACGGAGAGATCATCCGCTTGGGCATCCCACCGTTGACGGAGGAGCGCCGTAAGACTTTGGTGAAGCAAACCCGCGCCGAGGGTGAGGAGGCTAAGATCAGCATCCGCAACGCCAGAAGAGACGCCATCGACGGCCTGAAGAAGGAGATCAAGAACGGCTTGGCCGAGGACGCCGAGAAGGACGCCGAGGCTGAAGTACAGAAGATCCACGACAAGTTCATCAAGAAAGTCGAGGATATCCTCGCCGCCAAAGAGAAAGAGGTGATGACAGTATGATCGGACTTGTGGTCAAAAACACAGGAAGCGGCTATTGGGTCAAAAACGATTCCGACGGCCAACTCTACGAATGCAAAATCAAGGGTAACTTCCGAATCAAGGGTATCAAAAGCACTAACCCGGTTGCCGTCGGCGATCGGGTTTCTTTCGAAATGCCCGACTCCGGCATCGGTTGGATCCACGGAATCGAGGACCGCAAGAACTACATCGTGCGCAAACCCACGAACCTCTCCAAGCAGCTGCACATCATCGCGGCCAACGTCGACCAGCTGCTGCTGACGGTCACCATCAACCACCCGGAGACCTCCACCACATTCATAGACCGCGCCCTGGCGACAAGCGAGGCCTACCAGGTGCCCTCCATCCTCGTCATCAACAAGACGGACCTCTACGACGAGGGCGAGAAAGAGTACATGAACGCCCTCATCAACCTCTACGAGACCATCGGATACCCCTGCATAGCCGTATCCGCGCAGACGGGGGAAAACATCGAGCGGCTCAAGGAGATGATACAAGGCAAGACATCACTCCTTTCCGGCAACTCGGGCGTGGGCAAATCATCGCTCATCAACGCCATCTGCCCCACCTTCAGCGCCAAGACAGGGGAGATATCGGACGTGCACAACAAAGGCATGCACACCACCACCTTCTCCGAGATGTTCGAACTGGACGAGGCGACCAGCCTCATCGACACCCCAGGCATCAAGGGGTTCGGCACCATCGACTTCAAGAAAGAGGAGGTCGGGCACTACTTCCCCGAAATCTTCAGGGAATCCAGCAACTGCCGGTTCGGCAACTGCACCCACATACACGAGCCGGGATGCTCCGTGCTCCGCGCGATAGAGGAGCACACCATCAGCATATCCCGCTACAACAGTTACCTCAGCATCATGGAAGACTGCGACGAGGGGAAATACAGATAGAGCCATGAAAACCTCCTTCGACAACCTGAAAAAGATAAAGTACATCTTCTCCTCGATCGCCCTGCTGATCGTGGGGCTCTCCATGTACTACACCCACCTGTTGACCAAGGAGATGGCCCAAGAGGAACGCCAAAGGATCAGCCTCTGGGCGGAGGCCACCCATAGGCTCGTGACAGACACCGACGAGTCAGACCTCGCCTTCCTCATGAAGGTCATTGAGGGCAACACCAACATCCCCGTGCTTGTCGTCGACGAGACAGGGAACGTGACCGTCCACCGCAACATAGAGGTGCCGGAAGAGAACAGCGAAGAGTTCCTGCGGGAGATGGCCAAGAAGTTCCAGCGGGAAAACCAACCCATTGAGATCACCATCGACGAAAACATCCAACACCATCTCTATTACGGCAACTCGACCATGCTGAACAAGCTGGAGTACTACCCCTACATCCAATGGGGCATCATCCTCGCCTTCTTCGCCATCATCTTCTTCGTGTTCGCCAGCGCCAAACGCTCCGAGCAGAACAGGGTGTGGGTCGGACTCTCCAAGGAGACAGCCCACCAATTGGGAACCCCGATCTCTTCCCTACTCGCCTGGGTCGAGATACTGAAGGAGGAGAAGGTCAACCCAGACCTCATGTCGGAGATGGAGAAGGACGTCAACCGACTGCGCACCATCGCGGAGCGATTCTCCAAGATCGGTTCCAAGCCGGAGCTCTCCCCGATCAGCATAGAACCTATCCTGCAGAACTCATTGTCCTACATGCGGAAACGCACCTCCAACAAGGTGCAGATCACCTACCAATCCAAGAGCGAGGAACCTATCGTCGTCGCCCTCAACCAACCCCTCTTCGAATGGGTCATCGAGAACCTATGCAAGAACGCCATCGACGCCATGGAGGGAGAGGGACACATCAACGTGGAAGTGTCACAAGAAAAGGAGAAAGTGATCATCGACGTGAGCGACACAGGCAAAGGCATTCCGAAGTCCAAGTTCGACGCGGTCTTCTCCCCTGGCTTCACCACCAAGAAAAGGGGCTGGGGATTAGGACTTTCGCTCGTGAAAAGGATTATAGAGGAGTACCACAAAGGGAAAATATTCGTCAAACACTCCGAAATAGACAAGGGAACCACCTTCAGAATTATCCTGAACAAGGATATAAAAAATTGAATATCAAATAGTTAAATTAATTATTACAAAAAAATACAAAAATGGACACGGAGGGAGTCCAAAATATCACTATTTTTTGTAATTTTGCGGAGTTTTTAGAATCCATACGAAAGTGGGAAGAGAAGAGACATACATTATTCCGCTGAAAGATTTGGAGGTCGGCACACACCAATACCAATACACATTGGACGACAAATTTTTCGAGGAGGTTAACGGTCCGGAGGTGCAGAAAGGCAACCTACAAGCGAACGTGACCATACAGAAGAGCGAGCACTCTTTCCTTCTGACCTTCCGATTGGATGGCACGATAAAAGTATTGTGCGACAGGTGTTTGGAAGAGATGGACCAACCGATTTCCTGCGAGGAGCACCTCATGGTGAAGTTCGGCGAGGACAAGACGGAGGAGGATGACCAACTGGTGATCGTCTCCGAGGAGGAGGGAGAGATAGACCTATCATGGTATCTCTACGAATTCGTCGCCCTCCACATCCCGATCCGCCACGTTCACCCGGAGGGCGAATGCGACGAGGAGACCTACCAAGCGCTCAGAAAACATCTCTCCGTGATGCGAGGAGAAGGAGAGGAAGAGAACGAATCAGGAGACGCGGACAACGAAGCCGAGAAGGAAACGGACCCTCGTTGGGACGCCCTGAAGAAAATAAAAGACAATAACTAATTTAAATTATAAACAAAATGGCACATCCTAAACGAAGACAAGGTAAATCAAGAGGAGCGAAGAGAAGAACCCATTACACGGCAGTAGCTCCAACATTGGCAGTATGTCCTAAATGCGGCGCGCTCCACTTATATCACAGAGTATGCGGTTCTTGTGGATACTACCGCGGCATGGAGGCTATCGTTAAACAGGAAGCTGTTTAATCATCGCCTTACAATAAAAACGAATCGGAAGGAGTCCGCCATCGTGTGCGACTCCTTTCTTTTTACTTGAACGAGACATGACACGTTTTTACCTAGTCAGGCACGGTCAGACAGACTGGAACCAGGAGAAGAGGATGCAAGGGCAGCATGAGACGGACCTCACCCCCCTCGGCGAGAGGCAAGCGATCGCCCTAGGGGAAAGGCTCGAGGATGTTGATTTCGACCTCGTCTTTTCCAGTCCGCAGCGGAGAGCCATGAAGACCACCCAGCTCATACTAGGGAAACGGAGCCTGCCCATCATCCCCGACAACGCGCTGAAGGAGATCCTGATGGGCGATTGGCAAGGCATACTCATCGAGGACCTCATGGAAAAGTATCCGGAAGAGATCGACCTCTTTTGGCACCACCCCGAGCAATACAAGCGAGAGGGGTGCGAAACCTACGACGAGGTGAGGCGACGGGCCGGCCAGTTCATGGAGAGAACCGCCGCCGAAAACCCAGGGAAAACCATCCTCGTCGTCACCCACGGCGCCTTACTGAAAACACTCTACACCTACTTCAAGTACCAGCCCATATCGGAAATAGCACACGCGGTGCACCCACAATCCACAGCCATAGCGGTCGTGGAGAAAAGGGACGGCATCTGGAACGTGATGTCATGGAACGACACGGAGCACCTCGCAAGCATCGACGAGGAGGCAGACAGCACTAATACAATATAAAGATACAAGGACGTTTGTCCAGACTAGGACGCTTGGCGGATTTCCACTGGGCGACGCTCTTCGTCTTGATGTACTCCGTCTCGAGCGTGATGTCGCAGGCGACGCAGATCTTCGTGCCGGACTGGCAAACAGACAAAAGATTCTCGAACATTTTATCGTTACGGTAAGGCGTCTCGATGAATATCTGGGACTGGAGCTCCACATGCGCCCGCTTCTCCAGTTGGCGGATACGTTGGTCACGCTCGTTCGGCTTGATCGGCAGATAGCCCACGAAGGCGAAGCTCTGCCCGTTGAAGCCCGAAGCCATCAAGGCCAGCAGGATCGAGGATGGTCCGACCAACGGGACCACACGCACATCGCTCTCCTGCGCCAGGCGGGCGATATCCGCACCTGGGTCCGCGATGGCAGGGCAACCCGCCTCCGAGATGATGCCCATATCCAGACCAGAGATGGCCGGCAACAGGTACGAAGAGATCTCCTCGGGGGAAGTATGGTTGTTCAGCGTATAGAATGTGAGCTCGTCAATGTTAATCGAGGCGTCCACCTTTTTCAAGAAACGTCTGGCGGTGCGCACGTCCTCCACGATATAATGCTTAAGGCGAAGGATGACCTCCCGGTTATAGGAAGGCAAGACATGGTTCACATCGCAGTCGCCCAATGTGTTAGGAATCAAATATATAATACCAGCCATTGTTTTAGAGAATAAAAAGGGGACTGAAGCGCCCGAAAAACAAAAATCACCGCAAATTTACGAAATAATATGCAAAAAGACCATAGCAAAACCCCTTGCAGAAACAGAAAAAAAGAGTTATCTTTGAGGTAGAAAATAAAGATTAAGGAACGCCGCACCGTATATTATGGTTAAACTTAACAATTACAACAAACAACGGGCGTAAACTTCCATTTCAATGGCGGGCCACACCTTCGGGTTGCCTACATGGCACGGTGGATTACAAAGAATGGAACACGTCTAATTCCTATCTTAAGGAGTTTAATTAATTTCGGTGCGGCTTTTTCCATGTCCGGCCGGCAACGCAGGAGGAAAAAGAGAAATACATAAACACCTAATAATCAATCACTAAGAAAAATAACCACAAAAACGTATAAATATTAAAGGAAGAGAAGAGAGCATCTACCGTGAAAAAAAAGCCACAATCCTTTCTAATTAAAGAAAAAAGAGTAACTTTGCACCGATTTTTTTGCATAATTATAATGTCTAACGACTAAGTATTATTAAATTAATTAAAATGAGTGAATTAACAAAAAACGTAGCGCCTGTAGAAGGTTTTGATTGGGACGCTTACGAAAATGGCGACGTGCAGACGAATGTAAGTCGCGAAGAACTGACCAAGAAGTACGATGACACATTGAACGTCGTAAAGGACAAGGACGTAGTTATCGGAAAGGTAATCTCAATGAACAAGAGGGAAGTTGTAGTCAATGTAGGCTACAAGTCAGACGGTATCGTTTCAATGAACGAGTTCCGTTACAACCCTGATTTGAAGATTGGCGACGAAGTAGAGGTATACATCGAGAGCCAAGAGGACAAGAAGGGACAATTGATCCTTTCACACAAGAAAGCCCGTGCAGCCCGCTCTTGGGATTGCGTCAACGAGGCTTTGGAGAACGACAAAGTTATCACTGGTTACATCAAGTGCCGCACGAAGGGTGGTATGATTGTGGACGTATTCGGTATCGAGGCATTCTTGCCAGGTTCACAGATCGATGTTAAGCCTATCCGTGATTACGATGTGTTCGTAGGCAAGACAATGGAATTCAAAGTCGTAAAAATCAACCACGAATTCAAGAACGTCGTTGTTTCCCACAAAGCGCTCATCGAGGCGGAGTTGGAGCAACAGAAGAAAGATATCATCTCGAAGCTCGAGAAGGGACAAGTATTGGAAGGAACTGTCAAGAACATCACCTCTTACGGTGTATTCATCGATTTGGGTGGCGTAGACGGTTTGATCCACATCACAGACTTGTCTTGGGGCCGCGTAACGCACCCAGAGGAGATCGTCTCTTTGGATCAGAAGTTGAACGTCGTAATCCTCGACTTCGACGACGACAAGAAGAGAATCGCCCTTGGTTTGAAGCAATTGACTCCTCATCCATGGGATGCTTTGGATCCTAACTTGAAGGTAGGTGACAAGGTGAAGGGTAAGGTAGTTGTGATGGCTGACTACGGTGCGTTCGTAGAGATCGCTCCAGGCGTAGAGGGCTTGATCCACGTATCCGAGATGTCTTGGTCTCAGCACCTGCGCAGCGCGCAAGACTTCATGAAGGTCGGTGACGAGGTAGAGGCAGTCGTTTTGACTTTGGACCGTGAGGAGAGAAAGATGTCTTTGGGCATCAAGCAATTGAAACCAGATCCATGGGATACCATCGATACTGACTATGCTGTCGGCACGAAGCACACCGCAAAGGTTCGTAACTTCACCAACTTCGGCGTATTCGTTGAGATCGCTGAGGGCGTAGACGGATTGATCCACATCTCTGACCTTTCTTGGACGAAGAAGATCAAACACCCATCAGAGTTCACTCAGATCGGTGCGGACATCGAGGTTCAAGTATTGGAGATCGACAAGGAGAACCGCCGCTTGAGCTTGGGCCACAAGCAATTGGAGGACAACCCTTGGGACGTATTCGAGAACATCTTCACAGTAGACTCCATCCACGAGGGTACCATCATCGAGATGATGGACAAGGGCGCTGTTATCGCATTGCCTTACGGCGTGGAAGGTTTCGCTACACCTAAGCACTTGGTGAAGGAAGACAAGAGCATGGCGAAGGTGGACGAGAAGCTTCCATTCAAGGTTATCGAGTTCAACAAAGACTCTAAGAGAATCATCTTGTCCCACAGCCGTATCTTCGAAGATGCTCAAAAGGCAGCTAACGGAGAGGAGACTGAGGAGAAGAAGGATACTCGCAAGAAGAAGTCATCCAAGAAGGCTGAACCAATCATCGCAGTGGAGAAAGCTACATTGGGCGACATCGAAGAGCTTGCAGCCTTGAAAAATCAGTTGGACGCCAACGAAAAAAAATAAACGCAAAATATTCGAATAATTTTTATATATGAAAAAAAATTCAGATATTTGTGTTGAATTAGAAATTTTAAACAATTAATTTTATAACAAGAGAGTATGAAAAAGAGTTTTTTGGCTTTAATCGCCGCAATGGGCTTAGCATTTACTGCTAACGCACAAGACGCCGCAACAGATGCAGAGCAAGCAGAAGCATCAGCATCAGAGTCATTCAACCACTGGTCAGTAGCAGTAGATGGTGGTATCAACTACCTGAGAGCATCAGATCAAAAAGTTGGTTTGGCAATCGGTGGTATCGTAGAGAGAACTTTCAATCCTCGTTGGGGATTGGGTCTTGAGTACATGTTCATCAAGAAGAACCAAGACGCTATCAAGGGATTCCCTGAGATGGACGCTAAGTTCCACGACATCGACATCTTCGGATCGGTGAACCTTTCTAACATCATCGCTCCTTATCGTTCTGCAGGATGGCAGAAATTGAACTGGTTCGGAACAGCCGGTTTGGGTGCTACTATCTATGACTACGAGTTCGAGAACTCAAAAGATGACAACGGCGCTAAGATGTTGTTCGTTGCTGGTTCTAAATTGGAGTACAACGTAAGCAAGTGGATCGGAATCTTCTTGGGTGCTCACTACCGTCTGCACTCTAACTCTGAGTTCACTAACAACTCAGCTGGCCGTTCTTACGGAACTGCTGTTGCCGGTGTTCGCGTTAAATTCGCTGGCGAAAGCAACATCCGCAACATCGCTTGGGCTGATTACATCCCTCAAGTTGAGTTGCCTGACTTCAGCAACGTATTCGACGCTCAAAAGAAGGCTTGCGAAGAGGCAGTTGCTAAGATGGAGCAGAAGATCGACGATCAAAACGCTCAAATCAAGAAGTTGCAAAGCGATATCAAGTTCACTCAAGACTCTTTGGATCGCCACATCAGAGCTACTAGACCTAAAGTTGCTTACAAGCCAACTGTTGAGGAGGCTAAGATCATCGAAACTGCAATGTCTAACTTGGAATTCGAGTCTGGCAAGGCTATCATCAAGGAGGGTTCATTCCAATACTTGAATGGTTTGGCTGAGTTGCTCGTTAAGCACCCTGAGTGGTCTGTTAAGTTGTCTGGTCACACTGACAACGTAGGTAAGGCCGCTAAGAACTTGCAACTTTCTAAGGATCGCGCAACTTCAGTTCGCACTTACTTGGTTAACAAGGGCGTTGACGCAGCTAACATCGAGTCTGAGGGCTTCGGTAGCAGCAAGCCAATCGCTTCTAACAACACCGCTGCAGGTAGAGCAAAGAACCGTCGTGTAGAGGTTAGCTTGTTCTCTAAATAATTATAAGCTGAAAAATAAAAAAGAGCTGTCCTTCGGGATGGCTCTTTTTTTTTGCCTATATCTCGGAAAGATCCTACCCCATGGAGGAATAGACGACAAAGCCCAACGCCTGAACAACCTGCTCAAGTCCGAGATATCCAATCTTGACTGAATATTGGAATGGAGGAAGAACGCCCTCCTCGTAAAAGCAAACAACAGTGCGAACTATCCCCTACTGAACAGGAGGTGCCCAGACAAACAAACCTTCGGAACCGGCAAGCGCCCGAAGCAAATCCAACAGGTCCGCACGAACATTATAGACGGTCATATAGGTATCCTCGTCATGCAATACCACCAACGATTCCCGATTATCGAATAGGACATAAACGGAACGTTCCCCCTCCTCCTTGAAGAGGAACATGCCTGAAAGAGAATCAGGGGACGGATTGCTCACCCACCGACTCTCCGAGCATCGCACGTCAATCCCCACATAACAGTTCAGTTTGAGCATGACACGGGCGAATTTCGCATACAAAGCCCTCTTGCGCTCAACGTCTTGCCAGAAATAGGCCTCAACCCTGAAATACTGTCCGGAGGATTGCGCGGGGACCTGCTTCGGAAGCATATCCACAAGGCAATATGGTTTCTCCAGCAAGGGCTCTATCCTATCGTCTAAATCGACGAAGACGCCCTCATCGACACTCTTACGATCTTCCATACACATATCAATTAATAATCATGAAATAACGCCCCAATTCAGACTTTCCTTCGCCATCCGGTCAAGTCGCTGGTTCAACAGGAAATTCTTCTCCTCCAACAAATCCGGGTCCTCGTCCAGCACCTTCTCAGCCACCTCTCGGGCGAACTGTATGATGGGACCGTCCGTCGCCAGATTGGCGATCTTAAGGCTCAGGGCGACACCGCTCTGCTGCGTCCCCTCCAAATCACCTGGCCCGCGCATCTTCAAATCAACCTCGGAAATCTCAAACCCATTGTTCGTGCGGGTCATCACCTCCATGCGCTGCCGTCCCTCGTTGGAGAGTTTCGGAGATGTGAGTAGCATACAATACGATTGGTCGGCGCCACGTCCTACCCTGCCCCGCAACTGATGCAACTGGGACAAACCGAACCGCTCGGCGCTCTCGATCAGCATGACGGAGGCGTTGGGCACATTAACCCCCACCTCAATCACGGTGGTGGCCACCAGTATGTTCAATTCGCCCGAGGCGAAGAGTTTCATCTGCGCATCCTTCTCCTCCGACTTCATCTTCCCATGCACCATGCCTAAGTGGTACTGTGGCTCAGGGAAGACCTGCTGAAGGGCCTCGTAGCCTGCCTCTATATTCGCATAGTCGGAGCGCTCGGACTCCTGTATCATCGGATAGACAATATATGCCTGCCTGCCCATGGCAATCTGCTTCTTGATAAAGTCATACAACATGCCCCGGGCATTGTCGAGACGGTGGATCGTCTGTACCGGCTTACGTCCGGGAGGCAACTCATCTATGACGGAGACATCCAAGTCGCCGTAAAGCGTCATCGCCAAGGTGCGAGGGATTGGGGTCGCGGTCATCACCAGAACATGGGGAGGCTGCTCGCTCTTGCCCCACAACTTAGCGCGCTGGGCGACACCAAAGCGATGTTGCTCATCAATGACCACCAAGCCAAGGCGTGAAAAGACGACATCATCCTCCAGCAAGGCATGGGTCCCTATCAAGATCTGCACGGAGCCATCACGCACTCCCTGCAGAATAGCCTCCCGCTCCTTCTTCTTCGACGAACCGGTCAACAACGCTACCCGCACGTCCATTCCCCCCAACATCTGCGAAATGGAGGAGAAATGCTGCTGCGCCAAGATCTCCGTCGGTGCCATCATCGAGGCCTGGAATCCATTGTCCAAAGCCATCAGCATGGACATCAGCGCCACCATGGTCTTTCCGCTACCGACATCACCCTGCAGGAGGCGATTCATCTGCTTGCCGCTGGAAAGGTCTCCATAAATCTCCTTGATCACCTTCTTCTGCGCATTGGTGAGCTCGAACGGAAGATTATGCTTATAGAATGAATTGAAAGTGTCACCGATCTTCGTGAACTTAAAACCCACAAAGCGAAGCCTCCGATAGTTCCGTTGGCGAAGCATATTCAATTGAATGACAAACAGTTCCTCGAACTTCAGTCTAAACTGTGCCAAACGCAACGCATCGGGTGTCTGCGGGAAATGGACGTTCTTCAACGCATCATGCCGGGACATCATGTGATGTTGCTCCACGATGTAGGAAGGGAGCGACTCGGGGATGCGAGCTTCCCCCAACGAATTGAAGATCTCGGAGATGAACTTCTGCAGAACGCGGGAGGTCAGGAAGGCGTTCTTCATCTTTTCGGAGGTGTTGTACATTCCCTGCACACCTCCCAAGGCCTGTTTGGACATCGCCTCGTTGATGGTCTCCATGTCAGGATGGACTAGATTATATTGTCCATTAAACTCGGAGACCTTACCGAAGACAACGTATTCATGCCCAGGCTTATACTTCTCAAGAATATACTTCACCCCTTTGAAGAACAACAACTCAATGGTCGACTCCCCGTCAGAGAAGAGTATCACGACCCGCTGCTTGCGCCCCTCTCCCTGCGTGTTCACCTTCAGGATAATGCCACGTATCTGAACATACATGGAGGCCGGAGAGACATCGCGTATCCGATAGAATTTACTACGGTCGATATACCTGTACGGGAAACAGTACAACAAGTCGCCATAGGAGGAAACGTTCAATTCCTTCTTCAGCACATCCGCCTTCTTGGGGCCCACCCCAGGCAAATAGGTTATCTCTTTCTCCAAAAAATCGGGCATATCCTTAATATTCCTGTCTCTCGTCTATACAAAATTACAAAAAAGAAAAGAAAAGAGACCATTTCCATGAAACAAAGGTGAGTTCAACGGATTCTTCGGAGTCATCCGATGGTCCAAAGTCGGGAAGCTTCAAGAAAAAAGTGTGGAATTGTTAGCTTTTTTACCGAAAAAAGACGTCAATACAACAGAAATATTCTACGATATGGTCAATATAAATTGGGTAATTGGAATTTTGGCACGGAAAAAGAGAGCCAATGGCACGATTTTTGCCTTACTCTATATGAAGAGCAAACACCTTTGGGGTACTCTCTTGAAGAAAAGAATTTGCCACAGCAGGCGAAAGCCCCTGTGTCTATATAGGTTGTTTAAAGTATCAGTGTAGTGGGGCTTGGGGCTAGGATTAGTCTCAAGCTTACTTTTTTTATACAAATAATCTATTGGCAACATCACCATAAAAGCGTATCTTTACAAAGTAAAAAACATAAAAAGATGAAGACGATAAATGATTTGAAGCCCCAAGAACTTTGGGCAAGATTCAAGGATATATGCGACATCCCCCATCCATCAGGGAAAGAGGGAAAGATTGGTGCGTTCCTCATGGATTTCGCACAGAAACATGGGTTGCAAGCCGAAATGGATGAAGTGGGCAACGTGCTCATCCGCAAGAAGGCCGCGAAGGGAAGAGAGTCTGCTCCTTCCGTACTGCTGCAGGCGCACATGGACATGGTCTGCGAGAAGAACGCAGGCACGGAGCATGACTTCGACAACGATCCTATCCGCACCATCGTGGAGGGGGATTGGCTGAAGGCGCAAGGCACCACCCTCGGAGCGGACGACGGAATCGGCGTGGCCGCCATGCTAGCGGTACTTGAGTCCAATACCATCCAACACGGTCCGCTCGAATGCCTCATCACGGTGGACGAGGAGCGTGGCCTGACCGGTGCGCAACACGTCAAGGCGGGTTGGCTCCAATCAAAGAGACTCATCAACCTGGACTCTGAAGAGGACGGCAGGTTCTGCATCGGATGCGCGGGCGGTATCGACACCGTCGCCACGTTCGACCTGAAGAGAGTGGCCGCACCTCAAGGCGCATTCTTCCTCAACATCTTCGTCAAAGGGCTGCAGGGCGGACACTCCGGCGACGACATCAACAAAGGGAGAGGCAACGCCATCAAGATATTGTCCAGATTCCTCTGGAACGAATCGAAGAAATTTCCGATCCACCTCTGCGAAATCGAGGGAGGTAACCTCCACAACGCTATCCCAAGAGAGGCGCACGCTACCCTCTGCATCGGATGGGACAAGAAGGAGGAGATCCGTGTGGACCTGAACCACTACATCCACACGATTGAGAACGAATACCCGACAGAGAAGGAGCTGGTCATCGACCTCGAATCCACAGACCCGCAAGAGCAGGTATACGAGCAGGAAGGGGCCAACAGGCTCATCAGCGCACTCTACGCATGTCCACACGGTGTAATCGAGATGAGCACGGAGATTGAAGGGTTACCGGAGACCTCCACCAACCTCGCCTCCATCAAGGAGAAGGAAGGTAAAATCGTCGTGGCCACCAGCCAACGAAGCTCGACCAACAGCAAGAAGCACGACATCAAAGATCGTGTGGAGGCCGTCTTCTCATTGGCAGGGGCAAACGTGAAACATAGCGACGGATACCCAGGGTGGAAACCGAACATGAACTCCGAACTGAAGAACATCGTGGCAAGCTCCTACGAGAGACTCTTCGGAGAGAAACCGGTAGTGGGCGCCATCCACGCCGGATTGGAGTGCGGGCTCATCATCGAGAAGTATCCGGACATGGATATGATCTCCATCGGTCCTACCATCATTGGCAACCACTCGCCTGCCGAGCGATGCGAAATACCAACCGTCGAGAAGTTCTGGAAACACCTAATCGACGTGCTGGAAAAGATATAACAGGGAATAAACAGGAACTATTACATAAACGATAAACGAAAAGGAATGAAAAAGTTTGGATTATCAAAAGACAAGGTGTTTCTTGGTGTGGCTGGCGGATTCGCCCAATACTTTGATGTGGATGTGACACTCGCCAGAATCATCTGGGCCCTCATCATGATCATGAGCGCAGGCATAGGCGGGATCGTCGCCTACCTGATTTGCTATGTCATTATGAAAAACAACTAATCGCATGGACTTCAAGTTAGTATCTGAATTCGCCCCGACAGG
The DNA here is from genome assembly GCA_017962085.1 of Paludibacteraceae bacterium. GTDB lineage: Bacteria > Bacteroidota > Bacteroidia > Bacteroidales > Paludibacteraceae > UBA1181. The sequence goes on along the minus strand of JAGCWA010000024.1, from coordinate 36,578 downwards.
CGATCAGCCCCAAGCCATCAATGAACTGGTGAGGGAGGCGGCCGCCGGCACGAAGCATCAAACACTGCTTGGAGTCACCGGTTCGGGCAAGACGTTCACCATCGCCAATGTCATCAAAGAGCTGAAACGGCCCACCCTGGTCCTCAGCCACAACAAGACCTTGGCGGCACAGCTGTACGGAGAGTTTAAAGCATTCTTCCCGGAGAACGCCGTGGAGTACTTTGTCTCCTACTACGACTACTTCCAACCGGAAGCCTACCTGCCCAACACCGACACCTACATCGAGAAGGACCTCTCCATCAACGACGAGCTGGAGAAGCTCCGTCTCTCCGCCACCTCGGCATTGCTGTCCGGACGAAGAGACGTCATCATCGTATCGTCCGTCTCCTGCCTCTACGGCATAGGCAACCCCGACGACTTCCATGACACCATGATCAACGTGAAGCGTGGCCAGCTCATCAGCATGACCGTGCTCATGCGCAAACTGGTGGAGAGCCTGTACGTGCGCAACGAAATAGAGCTCGACCACGGACGGTTCAGGGTGAAGGGGGACACGATAGACATCTTCCTCGCCTATGCGGACTACATCATACGCATCCATTTCTGGGGCGACGAGGTGGAAGAGATAGAATCCATAGACCCGGTCAACGGCATGCACATCGAATCGTTCGAGGAGATCAACATCTATGCCGCCAACCTCTTCGTGACCACACCCGAAAGGATCAACAAGGCGCTCATAGAGATCGGGGACGACCTCACCACACAGGTGGAGTATTTCCAGAGCATCGGCAAGGTCTTCGAGGCGAAACGCCTCTACGAGAGGGTCAATTACGACATGGAGATGATTCGTGAGTTGGGACACTGCTCCGGCATTGAGAACTACTCCCGCTACTTCGACGGACGAGCGCCAGGCACCCGTCCATTCTGCCTGCTGGACTACTTCCCGAAAGACTTCCTGCTCGTCATCGACGAGAGCCACGTGACCATACCGCAGATACACGCCATGTACGGAGGCGACTACTCCAGGAAGCGCACGCTCGTGGACTTCGGGTTCAGGCTACCTTCCGCATTGGACAACCGCCCACTCAAGTTCGAAGAGTTCGAGAGCATGGTGGGACAAGCGATATACGTCAGCGCCACACCTGCGGACTATGAGCTGGAGAAATCGGAAGGAATATTCGTGGAGCAGATCATCCGTCCGACGGGCCTGCTCGACCCAGTCATCGAGGTCCGTCCGACGCTCAACCAAATAGATGACCTCATCGAGGAGATCCACACCCGCACGGAGAAGGACGAACGGGTGCTCGTCACCACCCTCACGAAACGCATGGCGGAAGAGCTGCAGGCCTACCTCTGCAAGATGGGCATACGAAGCAACTACATCCACTCCGACGTGGAGACGCTCGAACGCGTGAAGATCATGGAAGACCTGCGGAACGGACTCTTCGACGTGCTCGTGGGCGTGAACCTGCTCAGGGAGGGACTCGACCTGCCGCAAGTGTCGTTGGTAGCCATCCTGGATGCCGACAAGGAGGGAATGCTACGTTCGCACAGAGCGCTCACCCAAACCGCCGGAAGAGCAGCCAGGAACCTGAACGGACTCGTCATCATGTACGCCGACAAGATCACGCGGAGCATGCAGCTGACTATTGACGAGACCAACCGCAGGCGGGAGAAGCAGATGCAGTACAACATAGAGCATAACATAACGCCTAAGGCCGTCGGCAAGAACAGCAAAGCCATTCTGACAAAGGAAGAACCTGCCGAGCGAAAAGAATACAAGGCAAGCAGTACCGCCCGATATGCGGCGGAAGAACGTGCCGAATACCAATCTACCGCAGACTTGGAAAGAGCATTGGAGCAGGCGAAAAAGATGATGAAGGAATGCGCCAAGAGGTTGGAGTTCCTGGAGGCGGCGCAATACAGGGACGAGATCGTGAAGATCGAGCAGAAACTAGCTAAGATTAAGAAATAAGAAACGTTAGTTCGACGAATCAAGAACTAATGATTGGGGAACAACACACCTTAATTCATAAGAAAAGAGAATATTTACTAGCGGGGGAAGGGACATTCACACGAGCAAACAGGCGACAGCTATAAAAAGAAAACGGGGACGCGATATCAAATCGAATCCCCGAAAAAAAAACAACAAATATGAAACAAATTTACTCTTGCGTTTCAACTGGGCTTACAGAAACATAAGAACGATTGTCCTTTTTCTTTCTGAAAACCACGATACCGTCCACCAAAGCGAACAGTGTGTGATCCTTACCCATACCAACATTCTCACCTGGGTGGTGTACGGTACCACGTTGACGAATCAAAATGTTACCAGCCTTAGCGAACTGACCACCGAAAATCTTAACACCGAGTCGCTTACTTGCTGACTCACGACCGTTCTTGGAACTTCCGACTCCTTTTTTGTGTGCCATTTTCCTAAATCTTTAAAGTTAAGCGACTACGTTTTTAATTTTCAACTCAGTGAACTGTTGACGGTGACCGTTCAACTTACGGTAACCTTTTCTTCTCTTCTTGTGGAAGACCAAAACCTTGTCACCCTTAACGAGAGGAGAAACAACCTCAGCGACAACCTTAGCGCCTGAAATAACAGGAGCGCCGATGGTGATGTTACCATCATTGTCGATCAACAACACTTTCTCGAATTCCACTTCTGCGCCGCGCTCAGAGTCAGCGATGTGGTGGACGAACAACTTCATGTCTTGTTCAACTTTGAACTGTTGTCCTTGAATTTCTACAATTGCGTACATTGTAATAAAAACTTTTAAATTACATCCGGTGGTGGGTCCTTCGACCGCTTATTGTACCACGTAGGAAAAACTGCGCAAAGATACGACATTTTTTCTCGTCCGCCTACATTTTCCGCACATATTTTCATATCATTCCATAGACAAAAGGCAAAAAAGAGGGACATGGGATTCCACACTTTGCCCGACGGACATTGCACGGGGTCAACAAGGGAGATTCAACGCCGAACACTCGTCCTAAAATGCAGTCAATTTTTTCTTGTAAAATTTATAGAAATCAACAACGAAAACAATCAATAATTCGAGCATTTTTCCAAAAAACAAATGCGATAAGGAGAGAATATGCCCAACTCTGAATTTTCAGGGTCAAAGAGCATAACTCTATGAAAAATAATGAGTAACTTAGCACGATTTTAGCAACAAATATTAGACGGATGAAAACAAAGGGATTAAAAATATTATCAGTAATAGTAGGGGTATTAATATTGTCCATAGGGAATGGTTATGCGCAAGGCCAACCCGAAGACAGCATCAAACCGAAATATTCCGGAACTATACATGGCAACTGCTTCATGGTGGGAAACACAAACACAGAAGTTGATTTGCCTGGTCCATTTACGCCAACAGAATCCATCGAAAAAGGTGCGGATCCGCAGTCTCAGACGAGAACAAACATAAGGAACATCCTCAATAGACCGGGAGGGAACGAAGTGTACTACAATTCCGTCTCATCAACATCATCCAACTCGTTCGTTGTGAAAAATGTGAACTGTGCGGATTTCTGTATTGTTAATCCTGGACTTTGCGGCGACATCAGCATCAAATGTGCAAGACTCACATGGGGAGGACGGTACGATGTAACCCAAACGCTGCCTAATGAGGTGTATATTAAAATCACAGACGCTGGAGGACAATCCCTGACGAACTACAGCAATCCAGCACTTAAAAACTACATCAAAGTCACAGGGAATCCATTGGTGAAATCATCCATCATAAACTCGAACAACAATGGTTTTTATGTGGTTCACACAGACATACAAGACATCATAAATGCGTTAATAAATGATCCTGGCTTCAACGGTGGGAATTTCCGTATCTACGTCGCTAACGTGCCTGCAAAACTAGAGAACACATCCTTTGACGAATCCGCCGGACTATTCACGGGTTGGAATTTCGCTTTGGTTTACCAACATCCTCTATTGCCTAACCGAAGCGTCATGCTGTATGAGAACGACCAATTTGGAGAGCCGATTTCCCCAGGTGCAAGTGCCATAGCTAAACCTATCTTCAGCTACTTGGGATTCGACAAAGCTAACAAATACAGCATTAGCGATACTATTTCCTTCGCTATCGCCATCTTTGGAGGTATGCAAACGCAAACCCAAGATAGGATTATATACAACAAAGAAGGGAAACTGAACAATGACCCTACCAGCACCGACTACTACGATTACAAAACAGATTACATTCCTTTCCCATTCGAAAACAGCGCCAATCAAGGTGCCGCCACACGTACATCAAACGTATTTTGCGGAATGACCAACTATTCATACAGAGGGAAATCCGCTTGCGATATTGGTGATTTCGATAATTATAGAAGGGGATATGACTTATGGAAGACCACACTCGCGCCAGGGAACTTCACCTACATCAAACAGGGAGGGAATAGCTTTAACATCGTCCTCACCCCTGCATCAGAGTACCACTTCTACACCAACACCTTACTTTACATCGGTGCTCCGGACGCTCCGGAAGCCGCACTGCCAATAGAGGTGGACAAAACGGACATTGAACCAGATAAAGACTTCACCTGCAAACTCTACGTGAAGACAGGAAACAACAAGAATGGTCTGACCAATATCGAAGTGAGAGTGCCTATCTCCGAGTATGTGGACTCCATCACCAGCTTCGATATCTCCTTCCACTCCACTTTGTCAGATTACACCAACAATGGAACACACAACAACGACACTTACACCAAACCGACCATAACCACAGTGAAAGGAACCACTAAAACAGATTACACAGCTGACGACAGGGTGTATGGTTGGAATGCCACCAAAAGTTCAAATTTCCGGAAAAAACATCTCACCGATTTGAACACATATTTGGAGACGATAGATAAGGAAAATGACAACTACGCCACGACCAAACCGACGCTTGTGAAAACGAGGGAACTGATATTCTCTTTCCCTAACCTCATCATTCCAAGCTCTATCCAAGACACCGATGCTATCACCATATCTCTTACGCTACACACAAAGAAAGACAGCGACCCTGTCTACAATAAGACTCTCTACTTGGGCGAAAAACCTGTTGTTGTGCCACAAGCAGAAATGAATGTCACAGACCCTGTCTCTAACGACACCTCCATCATCGAGAGTTCCTATAAACATAAAATCGACTGGAATCAGTTGAAATGTGAAGGCAACGGCGGCGGTGGCGGCGGCTGCAAAGGCCTCAACGGATATTCTAAGACACAAAACGGCGTTTTCCAGAAGAACCACACCAAGCAAGTGGAGATCAACATCGATGCAACAGGTGCCTGCAGAGAGATGCCTGACTCCATCATCGTCCACTTCTGCGACCCAATTAAACTGACACCAGCCATGATCAGGAGACAATTGGCGAAAATGGACTTCGAGATAGATTCCATCAGGAAAGTCGACTCCTGCATTTGGGAACAAGCAAAACGAAACAAACTGATCAACTTCGCGGCGGAAAACGGCGTAAACAAATCAAGGATGGAGCAATTGCTCAGCAACCTGGATGGAGGACTGCCATCCATCTCCTCAACTGGAGCGAAGAGCCAAGAATTCAAAGACTTCCTTGATTGCGAAGCTAAACTGGAGGCTGATTCCATCGACTCCATCATCAACATGAAGAAGGATTTCAGCGATGTGCTTGTCTTATTCAAAATAAAAGACACCTCACCTGCAAATTATTACGAAAAGAATTATTACATCTCTTTGACCGACCGTGCCAAGGAATTGGAGGAATACACAATCAACCAGAGCACGACACTCCAAGTGTACTACAAATCCCCTTGGGAGATCAACAAAAAGAGCTGCAGTGACTATATTCCTATCAAGTTCACCAAGCACGATTTGGAAGATCCTGTCATCATCTATAACGGAGATACAATCCAACAAAAAGACACCATATTCCTCTGTCTAGGGAACGAACCGGACAATCTGGAAATCCATAAGTCTTTCAGGGACTACAATGTCTATGCGACAGTGAACGACACCGCCGAGGCAACGCACACAACCTTCGATAGCATTGTTGACCAGACCTTCAACAAGGTGGCGATATGGAACATCAAAAAGGATGGGTTCCTCGACACGGACAAACCTGGATTGAGGGAGGTTAGCCTCTGGCAAAAAGACTTGGCGCAGAGTTGCAAAGGTGACTCGTTCGAGTTCTTCATCAAAGTGCTGGACCTGAAAATAGACCAGTTGCCAGACCTGACCAAAAACACGGAAACAACGTTCTGCCAATCGCTGAATCCGAAGGACTCCATCAAATTGTTCGTTACCAAGACGCCTCTACAAGCAGACTATGACGTCTATTGGTACAACATAACGAAGGATGCGGCAGACAACCTCTATCGGACAAAGATCGGAGTGGGCGACACCATCTATGTGCCGAAAGACTCCGTCTACGACAAGCAGACAACTTCCTTCCGCTACGACGTGACCTTCTACAAGGACCATTGCGAAAGCAATCCGTCCACCATCGAGATCACCATCAACCCGGCAGCGGACACACTGAAGACTGACACAATCTCCATCTGCCAGCACTACCGTCCAACCACAGACGACATAATAGATGCCATACAAACACTCAACGGCACAGATTATGATCTGAACAACTTGCTGTTCTACACCTACGACAAGACATTCCCAAGCGATGTGGACGGGAAAATCAGACATGCGATAGAAAAAGATTCCATTCTGTTGGACGATCTGCTAGACGCTCTGGACACCGATTCACCTTGCGGAACAGATGGCTACAGACTCCTCGACTTCGTGGTTCAAGGAAAGTCGAAGAAAGGTTGTTTGGGCGCAGGAAGCATCATGACCATCAAAGTGAACTGCTACGACAGGGCCCAACCTAAGTTCGCCAACAAAGTGGACTCAATCCTCTATTGTACAGGAGATACACCAATCAACGAATTTAACGAATTCATTAGCGAGATAGATTCATTCGGCACCAACGGATACAAATGGGTATGGTCACACATCGATTATGTGACAAGCACATTGCCTGTCAACCGATACAAAAGCGCTGCCTACAACGTTGTCGCCAACGGAGGTGACCCTATGACGAACACTTCCAACTCAAACGCCAACCTGTTCGTTGTCGTACGAATCGACAGCAACAGCTGCGTGAGCGAACCAGACACCTTCAAGATCGTCGTGGCCGACGCCATCAACAGCTATGCCATGATTGGTGACACAACAAAAACCATCAACGCCAATGAGAATCAGATAGCGTTGAACTATTGCGCCGGAACTAATCCTTACACCAGCAAAAGACTTCCAACCGTCGGTTACCCGTCCAAAGACTACATCATGGAATGGTATAGAAAGGATAACCTACAAGATGACTGCGACACAACAGAGAAGTACCTCGCCAACCGTAAGGAAGCATACATCGACATAGACTTCGATCAGCCAGACACGCTCTACTACTGTATGCGCCAAGCCACATCCATGGGATGTAAAGGTCCTTGGCTGACCGTCAGCGTGTATGTCCACGACAACGTGAAAGACAAGCCGACGATAGACACCATCGTCATGTGTGAAGGTGACATGGCCCGGAAGTTCAAACTCTCCATCGACCCGAAATACACGCTGTATGCATACCAATCGGACACTACAGAGATTACAACCTCTGGAATGATTGTGGACACCACAGCGGGCAGATACCTCCAAACGATGAACAGCAACTTGTACTTCGCACAATACAAGGATAAGGTAACAGGATGCTTCGGAGAGTTGGTGGGCGCGAACGCTATCGTCAACCCGAAACCACACACCCCGCTATTCAGCAAGGACACGATCTATCTATGCGCAGTCGGAGACACGGTCAGCCTATCGGAAAAGATAGACTCCAAGATCAACAACTTAGACCAAAACACTGCCGTCATTTGGGAGCCTGAAGAATCCATCATCACCTCCCAAAACAGAAGCGCAAAGTACACCATCTACCAAAAAGACACGGTAACGGCCTGCGTCAGCGACAAGGTGGAGATCAACATCCGAGTGGAGAACACCATCAAATACAAGGAGTTCGGAACGAAGGAATTCTGCTACGGTGAAGAGGTTTCCCTTAGAGACACCGTTCAGAGACTATTAAGCAGTGTCAATGACATCATCTTGGAGAAAGCGCTAGGATTCAAAGTGTTCCTGCTCAACAACAACTCCAAAGGCATAGAGATAACAAGCGAAGTGCGTTCCTCCAAAATAAAAACGGAGGACGACACCACCCGCTACCTTATAGAGATATTGGATACCATCAGCGGATGTTCCCGCATAGACACGGCCACGGTCATCTTCCACGGATTGCCGAACGCATCCGTCAACAATGACCTGTACGCCTGCCAAAACGTGGAGGCGGAACTGCCTACACCAACCGACCCAACCTATATTTACCAATGGTTGAGGGCCGATGGCACAACAATCAATGGCAACCCAGCACGCTTGTCCCTCGTTGCGGACGAGACTATCCGATTGGCTGAAAAGGACAAAACATACGGTTGTACAGACACCTTCGACGTGCACGTGACCGTCTACCCTACCCCGGACAATGCGCTTGTAAACGACACGGCTTTCTGTCAGAACAATCCTGACAAGACAATCAACGTCGCCATACGTCCGTCTAACGACTCATACAATACGGCGGCGCATCTGAAGTTGCAGTGGTTCTCCCCTAACGGAGACTCCATCAACAACCCTATCGTAACTGATACGGTCGTTATGAATGATCTCACCAAGAGACTGAAATATACGGTAAGACAAACCAACACCAGCACCTCTTGCTTCAAGGATACGTCCATCTACGTGACCCTCAAGCAAACTCCTGTGCTGAACATGCCTGATTTGCCAGCCGTCTGCGAACCTGATGTTGTATCCCTCGCCTTGTCTGTCGAGGATTACATCACAAAGAACATCGGTTCCACACACTTCGCCAACACGGCGGGACTGCAATTCCAATACAGCAGAGTCCTCAACGGATCGTCCACCCTCCTCAGCGAGACTGAAGCGAACCAACTGGCATACATCAATGACAAGGACAGCGTGCTCTATGCCTACACCGTGACGGATGCGGACAACGTATGCTCCGCTTCCGACTCTGTCTTCGTCACCATCAACAAGAAACCGCTCATGCCTATCATCGAAGGCGGCAAGGACACCATCTACTTCTGTCAGGACGATGCTCCGATCATCCTCCACGCAGAAAACAAGAACGAATCGAAGTACCCAACCCAAATCTATTGGGGCGAGTACACCTCCACCGTCACGGGCGACGAGCTTGAGATCACAGCCAACTACGGCAACTACATGGCCTTCACTAAGAACGAGAAGACTGGGTGTGTCAGCGACGTCGACACCATCCATGCGGTCATCTCCGTTCCTATCGAATTCTCAGCAATCGGCACACAAGACCTCTGTTTCCGTGACTCCATCGACCTCATCCAAATGGTTCAGGAGCAAGTGGATAAGAATACAAAGAATAGCAAGAGGGATATCCGTTTCAGCATATTCAGACTGAACGGTGTCACCCCTGCCAGCCAAGCGATCTCGCAGAAAATAGCCTCTACAAAGGCGAAGAACGAGACCGACACGACACGCTACCTCATCCAAATCAAGGATTATGTCAGTGGTTGCGAGTTCCAAGACACCGCCACCATCGTGTTCCATGGATTGCCGGTGATCGATCCAATCGATCCAATCACCGTATGTCAATTCCAAGACACCGCACTCCCTACTCCAAACAGAGGTTACCAATACGAGTGGTTCAGGGAGACGGACGGCAGGCTCATCAACGACCCTACCCGATTCAACTCGGAGCAGAGCGAATCCATTTACCTCAAGGCAACGGAGACCTTCCCTGCGGTCGGACTCGCTTGCTACGATTCCCTCATGGTCTCCATGGACGTGCGTGAGATCCCAGTCGCAGCCACCGTGCTCAGCGACACCTTCTGCCAATTCTCCGGCACTCACCTAATCCCTGTGACTCGCAACGAGACGGCCGCCAACCCAATGGCTGACCTCTCCATCCAATGGTTCGACGAGAAGGGTGACTCCATCGCCAACCCAATCAACACTGACACGACGATCGTGAACGCTAAGTCACGCACCATCAAGTACACCATCCGTCAGTTCAACAAGGTCACTGGCTGTTACAAGGATACCACCGTACCATTCGTGGTCAACAAGGCTATCAAGTTGAACATGGAGGATCTCCCAGCGGTCTGCCAACCTGAAGTCATCGACTTCAAAGGCAAGGTGATGGATTACCTCACCGCATCGACGACCACCAACATCACCAACATCGGCAACTGCGACATCACCTACGGAAAGGTCATCAATGGTGCTCAAACCGCCATCAGCGATGCGGAGGCTAGCCAGATAGAGTACACCAACGACAAGGATAGCGTACTCTACACCTACACCGTGGTCGACGGAGTATGCTCCGCTTCCGATTCGGTATATGTCACCATCAACAAGAAACCGCTCATGCCTATCATCGAGGGCGGCAAGGATACCATCTACTTCTGCCAAGACGATGCTCCGATCATCCTCCACGCAGAAAACAAGAACGAATCGAAGTACCCTACCCAAATCTATTGGGGCGAGTACACCTCCACCGTCACGGGCGACGAACTTGAGATCAACGCTAACTACGGCAACTACATGGCCTTCACCAAGAACGAGAAGACCGGTTGCGTCAGCGACATCGACACCATCCATGCGGTCATCTCCTTCCCTATCGAGTACACCGCAATCGGCACACAAGACCTCTGCTTCCGTGACTCCATCGACCTGATCCAAATGGTTCAGGAGCAAGTGGACAAGAACACAAAGAACAGCGTACGCGACATCCGCTTCAGCATCTTCAAACTGAACGGTGTCACGCCAGCCAGCCAAGCGATCTCGCAGAAAATAGCCTCCACGAAGGCGAAGAACGAGACCGACACGACACGCTACCTCATCCAAATCAAGGATTATGTCAGCGGTTGTGGCCTCACCGATACCGCCACCATCGTATTCCATGGATTGCCGGTCATCGACCCAATCGACCCGATCACCGTATGTCAATTCCAAGACACCGCCCTCCCTACTCCAAACAGAGGATATCAATACGAGTGGTTCAGGGAGACGGACGGCAGGCTCATCAACGACCCTACCCGATTCAACTCGGAGCAGAGCGAATCCATTTACCTCAAGGCAACGGAGACCTTCCCTGCCGTCGGACTCGCTTGCTACGACTCCCTCATGGTCTCCATGGACGTACGTGAGATCCCTGTCGCAGCCACCGTGCTCAGCGACACCTTCTGCCAACTCTCCGGCACTCACCTGATCCCTGTGACCAGGAACGAGACCGCCGCTAACCCAATGGCCGAACTCGCCATCCAATGGTTCGACGAGAAGGGTGACTCCATCGCTAACCCGATTAACACAGACACGACGATCGTGAATGCCAAGTCACGCACCATCAAGTACACCATCCGTCAGTACAACAAGATCACAGGTTGCTACAAGGATACCGTCGTGCCGTTCGTGGTCAACAAGGCCATCAAGCTGAACATGGAGGATCTTCCAGCAGTCTGCCAGCCTGAAGTCATCGACTTCAAGAGCAAGGTGACGGATTACCTCACCGCATCAACGACCACCAACATCACCAACATCGGTAGCTGCGACATCACCTACGGAAAGGTCATCAATGGTGCTCAAACCGCCATCAGTGATGCGGAGGCAAGCCAGATAGAGTACACGAGCAACATCGACAGCATGCTCTACACCTATACCGTAGTAGACGGAGTATGCTCCGCTTCCGATTCGGTATACGTAACCATCAACCAAAAACCGTCCACCCCTATCATCGAGAACGGTCTGGACACTATCTACTTCTGTCAAAGCAACGGGCAACTGCAATTGACAGCATCCCACAGCAACGACAAACGAACCACCTCCATCTTCTGGGGCGACCACAAGTCTACCCAATACGGAGACACGATTGACATACCAAGCACTCCACCGACCTCCCAGTACATCGCATTCAGCAAGAACGTCCTGACGGGCTGTGTCAGTGAAGACGACACCATCATCGTCATTGTGAAAGAAGCCATCAAGGTTACTCCATTGGGCAATGACGGAACGATGGAATTGTGCGCAGGCGAAGAGATCAACCTCTACGAACAGGCGATGGCCTCCTTCACGGTTAACCAAACACCAAACACGACATTGATCTTCAACGCTACTGAAAACGGATATGTCGTCGGAGAGAACGAGTTGAGCAAAGTGACCCGCACCAAGCAAGACACCTCCCTCTACCAATTCTCAATAGAGGATGACCAGTCCAAATGTACGGCAAGCAACTCACTGAAGCTCATCTATCACCAATTGCCTACCTTCTCCATTGAAGGAGATGACGTGTACTGCGAAGGCAATGACGTGAAGTTGGAGGCAATCGGAGACGAGCGTCCTGTTTCCTACGCATGGAAGATAGCAGGCGACGAAAAGACGCTTAACACCACGGCATCCTTCACTTACAAGGAAATCATGAAGGATACTACCTTCATCCTTATCGAGAAGTTGAACGGAACCACCTGCGCCGACACTGTCAGCAAGAAGATAACGGTCAACGTGAACCCAGCAAGGCTCGCCGACACCGTCATCTCCATCTGCCAGGACACCAGCGCCACAAGCACGGAGGAAATCAATCTAGGACGTAGCAGCAGCGACATCAGCAGCTACAGCATCCAATGGTATCAGGACGACAATACCCTCTTCTCCAACGATGAGACCATCCAAGTGGAGAAGACCAAGTCCACCGCCTTCAAGTTTGAGGTGGAGACCACCAACAGGAACACGGGATGCGTCAGCCCACGCAGCAACGTCACCGTCCACGTGAATCCACAAATCACCATCGGATTGGACAATCCGGACACGATCTGTCAGCCATTCACCTACGACCTGATCACGAACCTCGCCAAGAGCATCAGTGGCGGAACACAGCCGACCTACGTCCGCACAGAGCTGAACGGAACCGTCATCAGCAACGAGACAGCCATCAGCGAGAGCGGTCTGTACGAGGTATACTACACGGATGACAAGCATTGCGACGCAAGCAAGACCATCTCCATCCAGTTCCACCAGCAGCCAGGAGTTCCACAACTCATCGGAGACACGATCCTTTGCCAAGGCATCGGCGACGTGAAACTCACCGCCAAGAAGATGGGCGTCAACAGTGTGAACCAATCCTTCGTATGGAAGAACGCCAACGGAGAGACTACATCCGACACGTTGACACTCTCCACTAACCAATACGGCAAGACACGTTACAATCTGTTCGCCATCGATCTGAAGACAAAATGTCTCAGTGAGCCTGACACCTTCGACTTCGACGTGAGGGAAAGCATCGGATTCAAGCCAATCGGACTCATGGAAGCTTGCTACGCCACCACAGTGGATTTGAAGGAGAAAGCGGAAGCCGCCTACTTCGGTAGCCCTGAGGAGAAAGTCATCTCCTACTACAAGGTGAACGAGTCAGGCAACCTCTCCAGCATTGCGGACCCAGCCAACATCGGCGCATCCGGAAAGTATGTGACCAAAGCGACCGAAGCCATCTCCCGTTGTGAGAGAATGGATACCACGGAAGTGGTTGTATACGATTCGCTTGCCATAGCGACCGAGGGTAGCACCCTCATCTGCCAAGGCGAAGAGGTATCCGCCCTTTCCGCAACCAATGCGGACTCCTACACATGGTACAGGGAGAACGGTGACAATGCGACAGGAAATAAATTCCCATACTCGAAAGATGTGACCAAGACAGAAACCTTCCGTCTCGTCGGAGAGAAGAAGATCGGTTCACTCTACTGCCAAGACAGCATCGATGTGACCATCAAGGTCAATGCGAACCCTATCACCCTATCCGACACAATCTTCCGATTCTGTCAAGACACGGCAGGCGTAGACCAGCCATTGATTATTAACAAAATCGAGAGAGGAAACGAGACCATAGAACTGTTATGGACCGACGAACAGGGAGAGACGATCTTCAAAGAAGGCGCAAGGGCTCTGACCTCAATCAAAGAGAACGGAGAGACCCGCTACTACGTATACCAAAAGAATACGAAGACACATTGTACCAGCGAAAAGGCGGCGATCGACGTGACCGTGCTTCCTCAGATCCGTGTGAGTCTGAAAGACACCACGACTTGCGAGCCGAACATCATCAACCTAGTAGAGCTCAGCGAGAAAGCCGGAACAGCGAAAGACCACACAAGCGACATCAACGTAGCCGCTTATGAACTCATGCAAAATGGGGCGGCTCTGGACAAGACATCCCAAGCGGAAGCCATCACAGAGAGTGGACAATACCGCATCACCTTCCAATACGAAGACGACGGACTTACCTGCCAGTCGACAGGTGTGGTTCAGCTCACCTTCAACAGACAACCAAACCGTCCGAACATCGCAGACCAAAACTTCTGCCAAAACACGGGCGACTATGAGTTGAAAGGAAAGACCAACACCACCGATGTACAACTCTTGTGGGAAGACCTTTCCATCTACCCTTCAAGACAAGACACCGGCAAATCAACCATCTCCACGGAGATCGCCACCCAGAAACTCTTCCTGGTACGACAAGTCCATGTGCTGAACGGATGCGTGAGCGAGGCAGACTCCGCTATGGTAACTGTCTATCCGGCCATCACAGCCTTAGACAAGGACACCGCGATATGCTACGGAGAATCAGTTGACTTGAACCTATTCGCACAAAGCAGCTATCAAGGCGGAACACCGAAGTACAGCGTCAACTTCAAGAACAAAGACGGACAGAGCTTCGATGCGGAGAACGTAACCAAGAGCAACACCTACTTCGCTTACTTCTCCGACAGCATGAACGTATGTCAAGACACGGCGTCACTCATTATCGACGTGAACCAACCAATCATCCTGAGCATCGCGGGTGGTGGGGACGCCTGCACCGGACAAGCAGTCACCTTGACCGTCGAAGGTGCGGAGCAGTACGAATGGAGCAATGGAGAAAAGACTCCATCCATCGCATTGACATCTGAGGAGACCGGTTCAAGGACTCTCTCCGTAGAGGGAAGAAGCACGTTCCACGACATCTACTGCTATGCGGACACCAGCGTGGAAATCATCTTCCACAACGCAGTGAAGCCTAGGGAACTCACCTTCGACACCTGCGCAAGGAACATCGTGACAATCGACGACATCGTGCGCAAGAACAACGTGACGGAACACATCGACACGATTTGGAACATCACGGACAACATCCGCTACAGCAACCTCAGCCAGAACATCGGCAAGAGCGGGCAGTATGAGGTGGCGGTACACAACGACGAAGGTTGCGCCGCACACCACACGTTGACCATCAACATGCACCAAGTGGACAACCTGAAGGTCGAGAAGCAAGAGAGCACCTACTGCTACGGTAGCCTCGCCAACTTCACCGCCACGGGAGAGAACGCCCGCGAATACGAGTGGGAGGACCTCACCAATAATACAGTCACGACAGGGGCAACCTACAATGAGCCGATCTACGAGAGGAGCGAGTTCAGACTCATCGCCACGGAGAAAGAGTTAGGATGTAAGGACACCATCGAATTCTCAGTGGACGCATTCCCGAAAAAGGAACTCACCATCACTGGCAACAAGAACGCATGTAGAGACTCTCTCGTCATCCTCAGCGTGGAAGACGCGCTCATCGACGTTCGATGGAAACTGGGAGACAGCATCATGACAGAGAAGAACATCCGTTTCATCGCTGACCATAACGACTCAATATCAGTCTCCGGAATTGATGAAAACGGTTGTTTGACGACGGAAACCTTCATCGTAAACGTAGCTTACCTCGAAGACCCAGCCATCTCCTACAGCACTATCGACGACACCGAGTACGCGCTGAGCGACGATGTGAAGGAGGTTGAATTCAAGGAGACCACCACCCCATCGGGTAGCGATCTCTACAAGTTCACCTGGAGCTTCGGTGACGGACGCACATGGATCGACTCAACCAGCAACGAGGTTTCCCACGTCTACAACGATACGCTCATCCACAGCAGAAGAGACATCCCTGTCGAACTGATTGTGGAGCACCAATACGGATGTAAGAAGAGCACCAGCACCATCCTCAAGATAGATCCGTTCCTCTTCGTGCCGAACACGATGATCGCGGACGGTTCCTACATCTTCATGGAGAACTATGATGTTCAAATATACGACAGAGTAGGAACGCTCATCTATCAAGGAAACGGATGGGACGGCACATACAAGGGAGAGCCGGCGTCGGAAGACACATACTTCTACTCGCTCACCTACTTCGAGAAAGGAGAAAAGAAATTAAGGACAGGATACATAACGCTTGTAAGATGATGAACATGAAAAGAAGGATATTATGCACCTTAGCCTCATTGCTCATGATGATGGGCTTATCCGCACAGGAGATGCCCTTCTTCACGAACAAACAGCTACAATATAGTTTCTTCAATCCCGCATATATTCCAGAGCTGCAATATTCGACCATACAAGTTGGTGGTAGGCTGCAATGGGTGAAGTTGGACGGAATGCCCAAAGACCTGTTCTTTTCCGGCAAATACTTCTTCTTGGGGGCCCACTCCCAGGTGGGCATCAACATCCTTGCCGACAAAATCGGTTACCAACACATGATCAACCCCAAGGTGGACTACTCCTTCTGCATACCGATCGGCGACGACTCCTACCTGAACCTCGGTGCGGCGGCGGGAATGATGAACAAAGGGTACGATTCGAATGAGATCATCAACGACACCCGACACGAAAGCCAGAACATCGCCAAAGTGGTCGAATGCCTGGAAAAAGGCAATGCGGCGGACGTCGACGCAGGCTTCGAGATACTGCTCCAGAACTTCGAGTTCGGAGCCTCCGCCATGCACCTGCTGAAGGGAACGGAGGAGGTCACCATGAACAAGACCTTCTTCGGATTCATGAACTACAACATGCAGACATCGGAATGGTGGAGACTATCCCCCGCATACGCCTTCTACTACTTCAAAGGAGACGAAAAGACGAAGTCCAAGGACGTGATGAAGCACCAATTGTCACTCTATTACTACTACGTCACAGAATACGACAATATGCCGGCAGACCTGTTCTACGTGGGCGCGACCTACAGAATACCCAACGAGGTGGGATTCCTCGCAGGATTCGCCTTCGGAATATTCCAAGCATACTACTCCTACGACTACAACTTCTCCAACCTCAGGCACGGCAACTATGGCACTCACGAGATAGGAATTGAATTCAAAATCCGTGAAAAAGGCAAAGGATGCTACGCCAACTACGGAAGAAGCAGGAAAAAATATACCCGCTACTACAGAAATTAACCACAAAACAGAAAGTCACAAAAAAAGCGTTATAAAATCGACGGATGCGCAAAAAATATCCCAGCAAATTTAGTTTCATTTACATAATTTAGATTATATTTGCATAAAGTTGTAAAAAAATAAAATTCAAATAAATTATTAAAACATAACTAATTTTTCTAAGATGAAAAAAATTTTCGTATTCGTCTGTGCCGCTTTGACCACTCTATCAGTTGCGGCGCAAAACAAAGAAAAGCCATGGAGCGTAGGTCTCTATGGAGGTAAAGTAGAAGCAGCGAATGACTGGGGCAACCACTTCTTCCATCCAGCAAGTGATTTTTACGGATCAGCCTCATTGTCATTTGAGCGTTACATGAACGAGAAATTCGATGTGGGCGTTCACGCATTATGGGGACGTTACGGAACCAAAGGCGGTGACTTCAACCCAACAGATGGTGAATTCAAAGCTGGTTTGGGATTCGGTGCCGTTCAAGGAAAGTACAAATTCCTCAACGCTCCTAAATTCAAAGAGAGCCTTCTTCACCCATTCGCATTCGTTTCTTTGGGCGCAAGAGCTATCTACGGTCTTGACAAGGACGATAACAGCTACGAAACTACAACTGACGACAACAAAGCTATCAGCTTCGCATTGGGCGGAGGTCTTGGATGCGACTTGAGAATCAACGAAGCATTCTCCATCCGTTACTTCGCAACTTATGGTTACCCAATCGGAAATGGTGACAAGCCAGACAACAGGGTATGCGGAAACTACGCTGACCAACACCTCTTGCACAACTTGGGTATCGTCTACAGCTTCTGCCTCAACAAAGATAGAGACAACGATGGTGTAGAGAACAGCAAGGACGATTGTCCTGACAATACTCCAGAGGAGATTTCAAAGGGTGTGAACGAGAAGGGTTGCCCTAAGGATTCCGACGAAGACGGTGTGCCTGATTATTTGGATCAATGTCCGTTCAACTCTGTTGACGAGCGTAGCGCTGGTATCGACTCTGTTGGTTGTCCTAAGGATGCTGATGGTGACGGTGTCGCTGACTACAAAGACGAGTGCCCTAACAACACGGCTGAGGAATTGGCTAAGGGTGTTGACGAGAAGGGTTGCCCTAAGGATTCCGACGGTGACGGTGTGCCTGATTACAAAGACGAGTGTCCTGACACCCCTGCTGGCGCAAACTTAGCAAACGGCATGGTTGACGAGAAGGGTTGCCCTAAGGATACTGACGGTGACGGTGTCGCTGACTTCGAGGACGTTTGTCCAGATGTTGTCGGTGTAAAGGAGAACAAGGGATGTCCTGAGATCAAGGAAGAGGTTAAGAAAGTCTTCGAGAAGGCTTTGAACGGTATCGAGTTCGAGACTGGTTCCGCTAAGATCAAGAAGTCTTCTAACAAGATTTTGGACGACGTGGTTAAGATCATGAAGGAGAACCCATCTTACAAGCTCTCCATCAACGGTCACACTGACAACGTAGGAAAGGCAGAGAAGAACCAAAAACTCTCTGAGGATCGTGCGGCAGCTGTTAAGGCTTACTTGGAAAGCAAGGGCGTAGAGGCAGCTCGTTTGAGCTCTGCAGGCTTCGGCCAAGACCAACCAGTAGCTGACAACAAGACAAAGGCTGGTCGCGCTAAGAACCGCCGCGTTGAGTTCAAGGTAAGATTTGAGAAATAAAATCTAATACTATTCTTGCAGGAGGGCGTGCAAATCATTTTGCACGCCCTCCCTCTTTTTGAGGACATTCCCCCAACGAGCGAAATGCCACAAAGGTTTCCCCGAAAAAACAAACCGCTCCCATCCCCTAGCATAAACCCTTCACATCAAAACATGCAGTAAAAAATCATTTGAGACACCCACAATAATCAAGTCATCAAATGATATAAATTACATTCTTAAAATTAATTTTTATATTGCCTAAAATCAATAGAAACAGATGTTTCAAATTTCATATTATTCATCAGATTTATTATATTTGTTATAGGCACGATGAATAAATAATTCGCCGCCATTAACAGTAGGAGAATGGAGATTCTCGACAAGGATCACTCGAGCTTCGTCTCGTCCGATCCTAAGACGCAAACAAACTTCTACAAAATGTATATGAGATGGGTATGTTACTAAGAGGAAGGAGACATGAAAACTTCAACGGTTAAAATAGCATCGGTGTTCATATCGCTGTTTGCCACGGCGATAACCGTATCGGCTGCCCCTTCCCCGAAGGAGACCACCTCCTATGACTCTACGGAAATCCTCGACACCATAACCGGACAACAGAGATGGGCTGAACCATCGGACGACGAATCCTCCTCTTCACTCACAGGAGAGATGTTCGGACTGAACGACACATCATACACCTACAACGGAGAGGTTCAATCCCCTTCCGTCGTAATATCAGGAGACGAGACTTTCACCGAGGGCGTGGACTACACGATAAGCGGCACCCGTAGCGCCAAAGAGGCCGGCACCTACTCCATAGAGATCAACGGAACGGACGAGAACCCGTTCAGCGTCACCAGAAGCTGGACAATCGCACGGAAAACCGTCATCGTGAAACCGACAGACACCGCCAAACACATTGGTATGGACGACCCTACCCTATCCTTCTCGGTCGAAGGCGTTGTGGAGGGTGATTCCCTTCTGGGCATATCAGTGGAAAGAGAAGCGGGCGAGGAGATCGGCACCTACCACATAACCGCACATGAGGAGGGACTCAACCCTAACTATCAACTGGACCTGAGCTCCATTGGTCTCTTCAAAATCGAAAACCACCAATACAAGATGGGGGAAAATATCGTAATAGAAAATCAGGTGTCACCATCCTGCGCAAAGGAGGGTTCACACGATGAGGTATACTATTGCCTTTACGAAGCGTGCAAGGCCGAATGCCTACGCATCCACATCACGGACTCCGCCTTAGGCCACGATTTCTCCGAAATATTCATAACAGACGTGCCGGCAACCTGCGAAAGGGCCGGGACAATGTCAAGGCACTGCCTACGATGTGGCCAAAAGATCGAAAACACAATCATCCCCGCCACAGGTCATGATTGGAGCGACGGCTATCTGACCAAGGACCCAACCTGCACGGAGAACGGAGAACTGACTTACTACTGCATGAACTATCCATGCCAAGCAACAAGGACGGAAGAGACCGAACCGTCAGAACATGTTTTCGAAGATGAATACACCCTGGACTTCCCCGCCTCCTGCGAAAAGGATGGCCAGGAGTCAAGGCATTGCACCCTATGCGACGGAATAACCGACATCAGGATCATCCCTGCCCACGGACATAGCTGGGACAACGGACGCGTCGAGAGAAAAGCGACCTGCGAAACAGTCGGAATAAAAAAATACCGCTGCACCGTGGACACTTGCGGCAAAATCAAAGAGGAGGAAATAGAGGCGCTGGGACATGACTTCATAGAGGAATTCATCACAGATACTTTCCCGACTTGCACCAAGACGGGCAGCAAGTCCTGGCATTGTTCAAGATGCACGGCGGTGGACAACGTGACGGAGATTCCTGCGAAAGGCCACAAATGGGGTCAGGGAGACACCATCGCGCCTCCTACCTGCGAAACGGTCGGAATGATCCTGCGCACCTGCATCGTCCAAGGATGCGGAGCCACCGACACAACATACATCCCTGCATTAGGACACGCTTGGGACGAAGGGATCGTAGCCACGGAGCCTACCTGCATCAAGAAGGGAGAACTCTACCACACCTGCACAAGGAATGATTGCGACGCCACCCTCACAGAGGATATCGAGGCGCTGGGACACGACTTCGACCAGGAATTCACCATCGAAATCCCTGCCACCTGCACACGCTCGGGCAAGAAATCCCAACACTGCACAAGATGTAGCGAGACAATCAACAACACGCTCATCCCTGCCACCGGACACGCATGGGGAGAACCAAACACCATAATCGCCTCCACTTGCACCACCTCCGGACTCGTCAGCTATGCCTGCATCCACGAGAATTGCCAACAAACAAGAACCGTCTCGACGGAGAAATTAGGCCATGAGTTCGCCGCAAAACACACGGTGGACATCGAAGCGACCTGCACCAAGGAAGGAACCATGTCCAGACATTGCATCAGATGCAGCGAGCGAATCGAAAGCATGACAATCCCCGCAAAGGGGCATATCGCAGGAGATACCATCATCGACCGAAATATACCCGCGACCTGCACGGAACCGGGTGTGGTCTCCCGCGCACTCTTCTGCAAGGACTGCCAGACGGAGCTGTGGAGATCCACCTCCACGACCCCGGCCATCGGACATGACTGGGACGAAGGCGAATATGTCATCGCCCCTACCACAGGGAACATGGGCAAACAGGTCTTCACCTGCCACAACTGCCACCAGACCAGATACGAAATGGTGGAGAAGCTCTACGAGGATATCATCATGAAAGAGAACACGGACGGCTCCATCTTCATCGTCAGGGGAGAAGGCTATTGTCCGGGAAGCGACGACCCTATCAGCTACACCGTGCTGGAGGGTGTTCCTGTCGACTTCAGAGTGGAATACTCGCAACAGGCCAAGGAACAGGGATTCGAGGATATGGACTGGACAAACGTATCGGCCGACTCGAAAATCACCATCTCAACGCCTGAAACCTGCCAACCGGGCCTCTACCAGGCCAATGTATACTTCCGGAACGGTGGCATGACTGTCACAAAGCCTCACCCCGTCTCATTCACCGTCAACCTGAGCAAGAACTATTTGGTGGCCATATTCGAGGATGTGGTGAGCATCGACAACCGTAGCGACCTCTTCAACTCATATCAATGGTTCCATAACGGTAAAATGATTTATGGGGCGACAAAACCCTATTACCAAGAAATGGGAGGTCTCACAGGCAGCTACTACGTCAAGGTCAACACGGATACGGACAATGAGATGCGTACCTGCAGCAGGGAGAAGTGGGACGAGCTGGCGAGAAGGACAAAGAGTCTCTCCATCTCCCGGAACCCTGTCAAGACGGAGGCCACCGTAACCCTCCACAACTTTGAAGAGGCCCAACACACATTGTCCATCATCAACCAACTCGGCACCACAGTCCTTACCGAGCGTTTCACGGAGGAACAGATCGAGCTGAACACCGCTCCTTTACCCGCAGGCAACTATATCATCAACGTGGACGGTATAAGCCTGAAAGTAATCAAGGAATAAGGGTGAAACTGGTAACGCGCAAATAATGAAGTGATGAAGAAACTGATTACATATACGATTCTCACATGTTTAACGACGCTCTCCTTCGGGAACGGGTTCCCCCTATCGGACTCCATCCCCTACCTGGGCACCCGCTACTACTTGAGCCTGAATCTGGGCGGCGGCATGCACACACACTTGATTGAATCGGATGCCGGTCAAGCGAAGGAAGGATACGGCGGCCTATTGGAACTGAAATACCAAATCATTCCTAAACATTGGGGATTCGGGATAGGCATGCAACTCTGCTCCTACCGCAGCAGCATCCTCATCAACTACGGCTATGCGCAGACATTCACCCACAACGACAACAACTTGGAATACCAACTGAACACCGAGTTCTCGAACTGGGAAGAGAGGCAAGACATACTCGCCATCGAAATCCCCCTCTCCTTACAATATGAGAACGCCCTCAACAGCAAATGGAAATTCCTCATGGACTTGGGCGTCACACTCTCCATCCCTGTAATAAATGAATACTCAACCCAAAACGGCTACTACTCCACCTCGGGATGGTTCGAATCCACCAACGTGGAATACGAAGACCTGCAAAACCATGGATTCCATACCGACCAATACGGACAGTCCGGAGAGATATGCGGCATAGCAAAAAGCTTAGGCGCTTTCGCGGATGTGGGTTTCAACCGTTCCATGGGACAAAAATGCACGCTCTACATGGGTCTTTACGCCCAATACGGTATTACCAACAGCGCCAACCCGCTTCATAAAAACATCTATGACGGGGAAGAGTATATCGGCGCATTCGGCAGCGAACAATTCACTGACATCCACCTGCTCAAAGGAGGCATGAAAATAGGCTTCCGCTTCGATCTAAGGGACAAGAAACGTGAGAAGGAAGCGGAACAGATCATGGAGAAAAGAAGGGAAGAGAGAGAACGGCAGAAGGAAATCGCCGCCACCGCAGAAAAGCTGAAGAGGGAACGTATCCTGCAAGAACAGAGGGAACGCCTCCGCAAAAAGGAGGAGGACGACGAACAAATGGAAAAGGATAGGGAAAGAATCGAAGCCTTCCACAAAGCGGCCTTAAAAGAGAAGAAAGAGGCTATTTTCGCACTCAAACGAATTGCGGACGAGGCCATCTATGCCTACCCGAACAGCATTCCGACCTTCCCGGAGGAGATCGAGCGCTCCTTCGACATCGTCTACACCTACTTGGCCAAGAATGCGGACGTATCCATCCTCATCGTTGGACATACGGACAATACAATAAAAGAAGATAAAAGCTTCACGATTGGCCAAAAACGGGCTGAAGCGTTCAAACAGGCACTGATACGGAAGGGCATACCGGAGGAACGGATGGAATGCGTCAGCAAGGGACTGACACAACCCGTCGCCTCCAACAACACAAAGGGCGGTCGTGAATTGAACAACCGCACAGAGCTGAAACTGAAAGGGAGTGAGGAGTAACGCTCCGAGCGGATTAATTATCCGCCCCGAACACTTCCCTCCTCGTACTGTATTTCTTCTGACGCATACTCAAACGATAGGTGATCACCTCGTCTGTAAGCGTAACAGGATCATCCTTGGAATAGGTCTCGAAGAGCAGGAAACCGCCCTTCAGCCCCGTCGGCATCGTCTTCTCAGGATGCCATCCCCTACCGATATAGAAGAAAGCCTGGTAGGATCCGTTGTCTATGCGGAAGGTATAGGTGCTGTCCGCCTTGATGTAGGCATGGCTCACCACCTTGCCGTTCTCATCCTTTTCCTTGATGAAGGCGACCACATCGAACGAGATAGGCGCCACCACCACAATGTCCGAATTGGAGTCTTTCCGTGGCTTCTTAGGCACCCCATACTGGTCTTGGTACGGCAGGCTACCCTGCTCCAGCGAGTTCTTGCCATACTTCTCCACCTCGCTCTGCCAATATACGATGCTGTCCCGCAGACGGGTGGCCTCCGCCGTGTATTTGTCATGCGGATAGGCGAAGAGGAACTCGTCGTAGGCCTCTACCGTATTCTTCTTCCTGCGATCCTGGAAATAAGGCTCCTCCAACAAGCCTTTCCGCTCGTTCACGCCCTCCATGTACTTGCTTTGCGGATACTTCTCACGGTACTCCACGTACCCTCGTACCGTGTTTTTATGAATGGCGGCCCAATAGTCCCACGTCTCAGAAAAAACCGTGATGAGCAACAAATAGGCTATCACAACGACACCAGCGACGCACGCCAAGATCTTTAATGCTTTCTTTTCGTCCATAGACTCCCCTTATTTTTTCAGAATAGACTCGATGGCAGCATAGATGCCCTCATCGTCCATTCCATAGTAATGATACAACTCTTCTTGTGTGCCATGAGTGGCGAAGATATTCGGAATACCGATGCGCTTCACGTGCATCGTCACATCATGGTCAGCGAAGTACTCCAGCACGGCGGAGCCGAATCCGCCCGACACGACACCATCCTCGACCGTGATGACGGACTGGTATGTCTTGGCGACCTCGTTCAACAGCTCCTCATCCAACGGCTTCAGGAAGAGCATGTTATAGTGCGACACACTCATGCCGTTCTCCTCCGCCTTGGCGATTGCCCTGGCTGCGGCATGGCCCAACGGACCGAGCGAGAGAATTGCGAGGGAAGAGGTTCCCTTCTTCAGGCAAACGCCCTTGCCCACCGGCATCTCCTCCATCTCCTTGTGCCAATCCAACAAGACGCCCTTGCCACGCGGATAGCGAATCATGAAAGGTCCGTGGCCCGGCAGGGAAGCCGTGTACATCAGGTTGCGAAGCTCTATCACATTCATCGGAGAAGCGATCGTGAGGTTCGGCACACAACGGAAGGCCGCCAGATCGAACGCTCCGTGGTGGGTCGCACCATCAGAGCCTACCAATCCCGCACGGTCCAGGCACATGACCATGTCCAGATTCTGCAGGCAGACATCATGGATCACATTGTCATACGCGCGTTGCATGAAGGAGGAATATATATTACAGAAAGGCATCATGCCCTCCTTCGCCAAGCCGGCTGAGAAGGTGACCGCATGGCCCTCCGCGATACCCACGTCGAAAACACGGTCGGGCATCTCATGCATCAGGAAGGACATGGAACAGCCCGAAGGCATGGCTGGGGTGATACCCACCACCTTATCGTTCATGCGCGCCAGTTCGACCAAGGTATGTCCGAACACGTCCTGGAACAGGGGCGGCGTATCCTTCGTGATAGGTGCCACGACCCGCTCGCCCGTCTCCTTGTTGAACTTGCCCGGCGCATGCCAGATCGCAGCGGCTTCCTCCGCAGGCTTGAAGCCCTTGCCTTTTTTCGTCTTGATATGCAATACCTTCGGTCCCTTGTAATCCTTGATCGAACGAAGGATCTTCACGAGGCTGACCACGTCGTGGCCGTCCACCGGACCGAAGTATCGGAGGTTGAGCACCTCGAAAAGGTTATGTTCATTGGCGATGGCCGCCTTGACCGAGTTGTGGAAACGGATATGCTTCGCCTTCTCGTCCTCCTTCACCCATCCCAGTTTCGCGAAGAAACGATAGAGCTTATAGCGCCATTTGTTGTAGGTGGCGGAGGTGGTCAGACGCACAAGGTACTCGCTCATACCCCCCACAGGCGCATCGATGGCCATGTGGTTGTCGTTGAGCACGACCAATAGATTGTTAGGATAGGCAGAAGCGTTGTTCAGTCCCTCGAAAGCCAGACCGCCCGACATGGCGGCGTCACCGATGACAGCCACCGTATGGGCTTGTTGCTTACCCAACTTATCGTCAGCGATGGAGATACCCAAGGCAGCCGAGATGGAGTTGGAGGCATGGCCCGCCACGAAGGAGTCATACTCGCTCTCGTGCGGATTCGGGAAACCACTGATACCGCCGAACTGACGGTTGGTGGAGAAGCGGGTTCTCCGTCCCGTGAGGATCTTATGTCCGTAAGCCTGATGGCCCACGTCCCAGACGATCTTATCCTCCGGCACGTCATACACATAATGCAATGCGACGGTCAACTCCACGACGCCGAGGCTCGAAGCCAAGTGTCCCGGATTATGCGAGAGCTCGTCGATGATGAAACGACGCAGTTCGTCGCAAACCTGAGGTAACTGAGACTCGTCCAACTTCTTCAGATCGGACGGAGAATCTATCTTATCTAACAATGATTCCAAATCACCAAACTATTAAATCCACTACAATAATTGCCTAACGCAAAAGTAGGAATAAATTCGATACGATTGACAGGCTATGCCCCTATAATTTACGGATTAGATCAATTAGATTCACCCTACCCAATGCGTTTCACACACAAGAAGAAATCCTATTAGGCACACACGGTCAATGTTATCGGGAAATACCTTTGTCGAGGTATACAACCAAAGCGACATAAGAGAAGAAAATCAGGAGGCCAACCAAAAACGAGGCGATTCCGAACACGCCAATCAAGCAAAAACTCACAACGAGGGCAATTATGGCATCAATCACCGCCACAGCGATCAGGAATTTCACCGAACCCACGTTCCCTTTCAGTGCGCGGTATATATGATAGGCAACAAGCCCATTGAACCCCAACAGCAGTACAGAGAAGATAATCAAAGGGACATAATTGGGCGACCCGTACCTCTGCGCCCCGATTCCCGCCATAAACACAATGCTCAGGATGGCCAATCCCCACACAAATAATTTACCCACCATGGACACCATGTAAAAGAGCAATGTGCCCCTAAGAGAATTACTGATCGGCTGATCGCCGCCATTTTGAGGAGAAATATGTTCTTCCATTTCACAACTTTTTTCTCAAAGATAACAAATTCTTTTTGGGGGAGAATAAAAAAACGACTCTCCCGAAGGAAAGCCGCTTTGAATGTTTTCACAACGGAATAATCCTTATTGTGAATTGCTTTCAATTTTGTATTGCTAAATTACACATTATTTCCTATATTGCAAACAAAAAATAAAAAAAATGAAGAAGATATTAGGACTAGACTTGGGCACCAACAGTATTGGTTGGGCGGTGGTAAACGCAGACGAGAATGGGAATCCCATATCAATAGAAAGAATGGGAAGTAGAATTGTTCCTCTTACACCAGACGATGCAAATGAATTCACTACAGGTAATGCTATATCGAAAAACAAATCTCGTACAGAAAAACGGACTACTCGTAAAGGGTATGATAGATACCAACTACGACGAGCGAATCTGACAAAAGAATTACGTAAACTAAAAATGTTACCAGACGAAAACCTAATAAAGCTTCCTGCTTTGGAACTATGGGGGATAAGGGCGAAAGCTGCGACAAAAGGGATTCGACTAACATTACCCGAAATAGGGCGTGTATTATATCATATAAATCAAAAACGTGGATATAAACACGCAAAGTCTGATGAAAATGCCGATACCAAGCAAAAAGCATATGTGGCAGAGGTTAATGCTCGTTACGCACTAATAAAAGAACGGAACCAAACAATTGGACAATATTTCACAGAAAAATTAAAAGAGAGTGAAAAAGAAACCCCCGAAGGGAAACTCTACACGTACAGAATTAAAGATCAAGTATTTCCCCGAAATGCTTATGAAGCAGAATTTGATCAAATAATGGAATGTCAAAAGGATTTTTACCCAGACATTTTAACTAAAGATGAAATAAACAAACTACGTAACGAAATCATCTTCTATCAACGAAAATTAAAGTCCTGTAAACATTTGGTATCCCTTTGTGATTTTGAAAAAAGAGAGTATAAAAACAAGGAAGGCAAAATCGTTATTGGAGGGCCAAAAGTTGCACCCAAAAGTTCACCATTGTTCCAACTATGCAAAATATGGGAAGAAGTAAATAATTTGACTTTAAAAAATCGCAAAAACGACGAATTGTATATATCACAGGAACAACGCCAAGCAATGGTCGATTTTTTAGACACACATGAGAAATTGACGATAAGCGACATGTACTCTATCCTTGGAATAAGCAAACAAGATGGTTGGTGGGGAGGAAAGGCCATAGGAAAAGGATTGCAAGGCAATACAACCAAAATAGCACTAAAAAATGCACTATGTGATTTTCCAGATGCTGATAAATTGTTGCAATTCAGACTAAAAAATGTTGACAGCGGATTATTTGACGAGATTTCCGGAGAAATAATACAAATAACTGACCCAGATTTTGAGAAAGAGCCGCTTTACGATTTATGGCATACAATATATTCTATTTCAGACAAAGTAGAATTGGCAAATGCATTAAAAAAGAAATATAACATCGACGATAAAGACATAATAAATAGACTTTATGCTATTGATTTTGTCAAGCCAGGATTTGGGAACAAATCCGCTAAGGCTATTCGAAGAATCCTGCCTTATTTACAGCAAGGATTGAAATACAGTGACGCTTGTGAATACGCAGGATTCAAGCATTCAGACAGCTTAACCAAAGAGGAAAATGAAGCACGACCTCTTTTAGACCAATTGCCTGCAATTCAGAAAAATACACTTCGTCAACCTGTCGTAGAAAAAATACTTAATCAAATGATTAATGTTGTAAATGCATTAATGGCCGACTACGGACGCTTTGATTCCATTCATGTTGAATTGGCTAGAGAGCTAAAACAAAGTAAAGATGAAAGGAATACAACTTTTTTGCAAAATGACGCAGCAACGAAACTTAACGAAGCTATAGCAAAACGTTTAACTGAATATGAGATAAAACCAACAAAAAGGATCATAGAAAAATACAAATTCATATTTCCTTCCAAAGGTTGTTTTGACAAAAGAACTGGCAAGTTTATCTCGAAGAATTTTGACGGTTTATCAACTGTAAATCAATGTATTTATTGTGGACAACCATTTTCACTAAGTACAGCTCTCAATGGAGATGGATATGAGATAGAACACATTATCCCTCGAGATTTGCTCTGTGACAATTCACAAAGTAACAAGGTTTTATCTTGTCAATATTGTAATTCGAAAAAAAGTAATCGAACAGCATTTGACTTTATGCGGAGCCAAGGTGAGGATGCGTTTAATGCATATATTAATCGTATTGACACATGGAGTAGGGATGGCATCATATCTCCAGCTAAGCGAGAACGACTTCTGCTTTCGCATGAGGATTATGTGGAACGGAAAAAGAATGGTAAAACAACCGATGAGGACAAAAAATATTGGGAAGATTTCATCTCTCGACAAGCAGGAGAAACACAATACATATCGAGAGAATCAATAAAGATACTAAAACAATGTTGTAGGAATGTAAATGCAACAAGCGGAACAGTTACAGCCATATTACGTCATCTTTGGGGATACGACGAGATTTTACATCAACTTAACTTTGCAAGGTATAAACAAGCAGGGTTAACGGAATTTGTAACATGGGAAAGTGACCATGGGAAGAAGAAGCATACCAAAGAACAAATTGTAGATTGGTCAAAGCGTCTTGATCACAGACACCATGCAATAGACGCATTAGTTGTTGCATGCACCCAACAAGGCTTTATTCAACGTATAAACACTCTAAATGCAGATGAAACAAAGGATCTTATGAAAAAACAAATTGAATCAGCCCGCATCAAATTTGAAGAGAAGAAGGCTTTGTTGGACAAATACCTTGTTTCACTTACACCATTTTCAACTGGAATAGTTGCTGATGAAGTGAACAAGATACTAGTTTCATTTAAAGCTGGCAAGAAATCTGCTTCATTTGGGAAACGAATTAAATATGTGAATGGTAAAAAGCATGTGTTACAACAGAGAATTATCGTACCTCGCGGTGCATTACACGAAGAGGGTGTTTATGGACAAATTGAAATAAATGGGGAAAAGGAGATTGTAAAAAAATACAAATTGGGTAAAGGAGCACAAGGTTTTGTTTTCACGGGTAAGGAAACCTATGAGAAGAAAGTAAAACAAGATAAAAAAACAGGTGCAGTCCAACTAATAGAAGATGATAAGATAAAGAATGTTCTTGACTCCATTGTGGACAAGAATATTCGCACAAGGGTTTTACAACGTTTAAATCAGGGATTTGAAAATGGGAAGGATTATAAAGACGATGTGAAAAAAGCATTGGAAAACCTAAACAACTTAGATAAAGACCCGATATTCGCAGACGATAATAAGACCATACCTATTCGTACTGTTCGTTGCCGTACGGGATTATCTGCTGTTGCTCCAATAAAACACAATGAACAAGGAGAACCTATTGGGTTTGTTAAGCCTGGCAATAACCATCACATTGCTATATATCGAGATAAAGACGGAAATAAACATGAACATTCTGTAACATTTTGGCATGCAGTAGAACGCAAGAAATATGGAATACCTGCTATTATTGATAATCCAAAAGAAGTTTGGGACAGTATTTTAGACAAACGATTGCCTGAGTCGTTCTTGGAAAATTTGCCTGATGTAAATTGGATATTTGAAGTTAGTATACAGCAGAATGAGATGTTTGTTTTGGGAATGGAGAATGAAACTTTTGAAGATGCAATGAGAGATGAAGATTATGCGACAATAAACAAATATTTATATCGTGTACAAAGTGTCTCAGAATCAGACTACTGGTTTAGGTTGCACATTGAAACTCAAAATGACAAAACTTCATCAGCAAAATTGGCGAAGAAATATTATAGGGTAAAAAGTTTAAAAGGGTTCTATGAACTTCATCCCCAGAAAGTACGTATTTCTGTTATAGGTAAAATTAAAAATCTATGAGTAACATTAAACTGTTTCAAGACAAGAAGATTAGAACGTACCACGATGAAATTCGTGACCAGTGGTACTTTTCGGTTGTTGATACAATCGCCGAGTTAACCGATAGTTCAATACCTTAAAGGTATTGGAGCGACCTGAAAAAGAAACTTGTAAAGGAGGAATTTCAGTTGTACGAAAAAATCGTACAACTGAAATTCGAGGCCGTAAACAAAGAAATAAAAATAGATTAGCCTATGATTAAACGTACACTCTGTTTCAGCAATCCCGCCTACCTATCTTTGCGCAACCATCAATTGGTCATCAAGCTGCCGGAGGTGGAGAAAAGCAACCTGACGGACGAAATGAAGAAGGAAACCGTCACCACCATCCCCATCGAAGACATCGGTGTGGTCGTGCTGGACTGCCAACAAATCACCTTGACGCAAGGCTTGCTGGCGGAGATGCTGGAGAACAACTGCGCCGTGATCACCTGCGACAGCCATCACCTTCCCATCGGTCTGCAGCTTCCCTTGGAGGGAAACACCACCCAGAGCGAACGGTTCAGATGCCAAATCGACGCTTCCCTACCCTTGAAGAAACAACTCTGGCAACAGACCGTGCAACAGAAAATCGCCAACCAAGCGGCGGTCCTCGCCTCCAAACGTGGAGAACAGGTGGAGAACATGAGACGTTGGGTGGGTGAAGTGAAAAGCGGCGACTCCGAAAACGTGGAGGGACGAGCCGCCGCCTTCTACTGGAAGACCATCTTCCCCGCCATACCCGACTTCACCCGTGGCAGGGAAGGCTCCTCCCCCAATCTCCTCCTCAACTACGGCTACGCTATCCTGCGCGCCATCGTCGCACGTTCCTTGGTGGCCAGCGGACTGCTCCCCACCTTGGGCATCCATCACCACAACCGCTACAACGCCTATTGTCTAGCAGATGATATCATGGAACCCTACCGCCCTTACGTGGACGCACTCGTGGTGGACCTGACCGACCAAATCGGATACCCGGAAGCCATCACCATAGAACACAAACAAAGACTGTTGACCATCCCCATGCTCGACGTGACCATCAACGGACAACAAAGCCCGCTTATGGTGGCCGTGGGACAAACGACAGCCTCTCTCTACAAATGTTTTGCCGGAGAATCGCGCAAGATACAGTACCCAATAATGTGAACAGGAAATGGAACGGCTCAGTGAATATAGGATTATGTGGCTATTTGTTTTTTTCGACCTTCCCACGGAGACCAAGAAGGATCGACAGGCATATGCCGACTTCCGCAAACGATTGCAGGGAGATGGCTTCACCATGATGCAATACTCCGTCTATGTGCGGCACTGTCCCAGCTCGGAGAATGCGGACGTGCATACCAAACGAGTGCAGAACCTATTGCCGGAAACGGGGCAAGTCAGTATTCTGCGGGTGACGGACAAGCAGTTCGGCAACATGCAGAACTTTATCGGAACCAAAAAGCAAAAGCGGAAAACGGATGAGGCACAACTACCTATCCAGCTAACACTATTTTAAAATTTTGTACTTTTGGGTAGTCTAAAACAGTAGGGCATGCCGTTGGCCGAGTGGACGGCTTGTTGTGAATTGCTTTCAATTTTGTACTTTTGGGTAGTCTAAAACAGTGCGATTGCGGTAGACGAAAGAGTTTGGTTAGTTGTGAATTGCTTTCAATTTTGTACTTTTGGGTAGTCTAAAACAGTTGCAGACGAGCGTTTGAGACAAGTGATTGTGTTGTGAATTGCTTTCAATTTTGTACTTTTGGGTAGTCTAAAACAGTCCGAATCCCGTGAAGCGTTTCAGCGTCTCCGTTGTGAATTGCTTTCAATTTTGTACTTTTGGGTAGTCTAAAACAGTAATTCGTTAATCGTAACGGGATTAGCATCCGTTGTGAATTGCTTTCAATTTTGTACTTTTGGGTAGTCTAAAACAGTGTTACAAGTTCAAGATAAAGAGCAGCGTCTGTTGTGAATTGCTTTCAATTTTGTACTTTTGGGTAGTCTAAAACAGTCGATGAAGGTCGAGGCCATCGTGAAGGGCTGTTGTGAATTGCTTTCAATTTTGTACTTTTGGGTAGTCTAAAACAGTGGCACAAATCCAAGTTCTTTGAATAATAAGTTGTGAATTGCTTTCAATTTTGTACTTTTGGGTAGTCTAAAACAGTTATTGGTAAATTTAATTCCATTTCTTCAGTGTTGTGAATTGCTTTCAATTTTGTACTTTTGGGTAGTCTAAAACAGTCATTTGGACTAAATGATTTAGTAATGTGATGTTGTGAATTGCTTTCAATTTTGTACTTTTGGGTAGTCTAAAACAGTGGTCGTGTCTCCTTCTTTGATTGCCTGCACGTTGTGAATTGCTTTCAATTTTGTACTTTTGGGTAGTCTAAAACAGTAAAAGGAAGGAAGACTATGACGAGAAGTATGTTGTGAATTGCTTTCAATTTTGTACTTTTGGGTAGTCTAAAACAGTCTCGTTTCTTTGATACCCGTAAAAAACTCGGTTGTGAATTGCTTTCAATTTTGTACTTTTGGGTAGTCTAAAACAGTTGGACATGAGCGACATCGAGTACCTCGACAGTTGTGAATTGCTTTCAATTTTGTACTTTTGGGTAGTCTAAAACAGTCGACTCGATGATTTCCTTTTCTTCCATCTTGTTGTGAATTGCTTTCAATTTTGTACTTTTGGGTAGTCTAAAACAGTTGCAATCGTTTGGAGGTTCTCGTACTATCAGTTGTGAATTGCTTTCAATTTTGTACTTTTGGGTAGTCTAAAACAGTCTCCCCAATGTTCCGACATGTCAATGTCAGTTGTGAATTGCTTTCAATTTTGTACTTTTGGGTAGTCTAAAACAGTGGTTGTTAATCTACTATTTCTATGTTAAGTGTTGTGAATTGCTTTCAATTTTGTACTTTTGGGTAGTCTAAAACAGTCTGGTTAGTTATAATAAAATGTTGCCTCTCGTTGTGAATTGCTTTCAATTTTGTACTTTTGGGTAGTCTAAAACAGTTGTCGAGCGACAGGTTTATCGTACCCGTATGTTGTGAATTGCTTTCAATTTTGTACTTTTGGGTAGTCTAAAACAGTAGGAGAAGGTTGCAAGGCTTGATAATATTGGTTGTGAATTGCTTTCAATTTTGTACTTTTGGGTAGTCTAAAACAGTATGCTGAACGGGATACCGCCCGCGTTGGCGGTTGTGAATTGCTTTCAATTTTGTACTTTTGGGTAGTCTAAAACAGTGCAATTCGTCGCATATATACGGGATGTGCCGTTGTGAATTGCTTTCAATTTTGTACTTTTGGGTAGTCTAAAACAGTCGGGGAATTCGAGGTGATAACCTCCGAGCTGTTGTGAATTGCTTTCAATTTTGTACTTTTGGGTAGTCTAAAACAGTGCACCCTACACAACTAATTAACACACAACTATTTAAGGCTGTTATTAGAATAAAAAAATCTAACACGGGTCTTCCCGTATTAGATTTTTTTATTGTTTTTATCGTTCCTATAATCCAAGGAAGCACTTGTCCCCCTTGCGCATCCATCCGCTAAAACTCACACGCGACCTCCACTGTGATCCGCTCTCCCGTGACTGGATGGGTGAACTCGATGCGCTGCGCCTGCAGATAGAGACGATCGGCCTTCTTTCCATACAACTCATCCCCCACGATCGGCATCCCCAACCCCTGGGCATGGGCCGCATGCAACCGCAGCTGGTGCGTCCGACCGGTCTTCGGATAGAAATAGACTCGGGTCACGCCTTCCTTCCGCCCAATCACCTCATACTCCGTCAACGCATACTTGCCATACCTCTCGCTCACCATCTGGCAGGGACGGTGCTCCACATCGGGACAAATCGGCAGGCAAATAGTGCCTGATTCCGTGGATAATTCGCCCTGCAACAAGGCCACATACCGTTTCTGTATCGTATGGTCATTGAACTGCTTCTGCAACGCCTGATGGACCTCCTTCGTCTTCGCCACAACCATCAACCCCGACGTGGACATATCCAGCCGATGGACCACCAACGGTCCCGTGGCCTCCGGATAACGCTTCCGCACAAAGGAGTAGACGGACTGGGTATCGGACTTCCCCGGAACGGACAAAACTCCCGCCGGCTTGTTCACCACCACCACGTAATCGTCCTCCCATACGATCTCCAACGCCAGCTCATGGCTCAACGGCTGGATCGGAGAGTCCTCCACATCCAACCCCTGCAACATAAACCCTAAGATCGGCTCGCACTTGCTCTTGCAGGCGGGATAGAAATGACCATGGTGACGGACGATCGCCTTGGGGGAGGCACCCCACCAGAACTCCGCCATGCACAAGGGTTCGTAATGGTTCAGGAAGGCGTATTGCAACAGTTTGGGTGCGGCGCACTCCCCTGCCCCGCTGGGCGGTATGGGATGCCCCACACGGCTAAAAATGCCGCACAACGAACGATTCTCCCCCTTGGCGTTCAAGAGCACGAATTGGTCGAACAAACGCCCCTGTAGCGCCGCAGAACGTTGTTTACGTTCCCGCTTCAAGGCCTCCATCTCCTCGTCGTAACGGGTCAGACCAGCCTGCGCCTGCGACAATTCCGCCTGCAGCTTGCTCTTCTCCCGCTTGCACTCCGCCTTGAGGAACTGGCTTTCCTTCACCAGCTGCTGTTCCTCCGCCTCGGTGAGGGCTGTTGACCGACGCGCATCCCGCTCCTCCTTCGCCTGGGCGAGGCGCACCCGCCACTCCTCCGCAAGGCGCTCCATGCGTTCCTCCAGCTCTTTCACCAAGGAACGCAAAGAGAGGTACTCCGCAGAGGAGGCGATGGATTCCACCTTATCATTGAGGGAGGAAATATACCTCTCCTCATCCCTGAAGAAACCGTCCGGCTCAGACAAATCGTACACAGGGGGCACGAAATAATCGTGCTGGTAGGTGCCCGCCAACTGGCCCGAGAAAGCAGCCAGGAAACCCAGTTCCCCTTGCCCGTTCCGAACGACCAACACACCGAACATCTTTCCCTGCGCCAACTCCTCTGACCATTGGGGCTGGGAGGAGATATAAGCACGAACCTCATCCGCCGCCATAACAGACAACGGATGAGGTTCGTAGCTAAAAGGATAAGTAAACTGCTTCGGCAGTTCTATGCCATCAATGTTCTGCTGAAAACGATGGAACATATTGTTTACTATTGCCTAATCAATGTGAAGTGGCCCAAGAACTGGCGGTCGATTTCCTCCACGTCGATCACGTACCAGTAGTCGGTGGAAGGCATCGGTTGGCCTTTGTAAGTGCCGTCCCATCCGTCTTCCTTAGAGCCCAGGTACTCCGCAATCAGTTT
>JAGCWA010000023.1 GCA_017962085.1 Paludibacteraceae bacterium | reverse complement strand
TAGTAAATTTTTTTATCTTTGTCTTCGAATTGACAAGACTAGACTTGACAGAACTGGCATGAAACAATATTTGGATCTTTTACAGCGTGTGCTGGACGAGGGCACGCAGAAGGGCGACCGCACAGGTACGGGTACTATCAGCGTTTTCGGACATCAGATGCGCTTCAATCTGGAGGAGGGTTTTCCCCTGCTCACGACGAAGAAGCTTCACCTGAAATCCATCATCTATGAACTGCTCTGGTTCCTGAAGGGCGACACGAACGTGAAGTACCTGCAGGAGCATGGTGTGCGTATCTGGAACGAATGGGCAGACCCGGACGGTGACCTCGGACATATCTACGGATACCAGTGGCGCTCCTGGCCGGACTATGACGGCGGGCATATCGACCAAATAGCGGAGGTGGTGCGGACCCTCAAGGAGGACCCGAACTCGCGCCGTATCATCGTCAGCTCATGGAACGTGGCGGACCTCAAGCGGATGAACCTGCCGCCTTGCCACGCCTTCTTCCAGTTCTACGTGGCGGATGGCCGGCTAAGCCTCCAACTCTACCAACGCAGTGCGGATATCTTCTTGGGCGTTCCTTTCAACATCGCCTCCTACGCCTTGCTCCTCCAGATGATGGCGCAGGTGACGGGCCTCAAGGCGGGCGACTTTGTCCACACATTAGGCGACGCGCATATCTACACGAATCACTTGGAGCAAGTAAAATTGCAGCTGACAAGGGAACCTCGCCAGCTGCCACAAATGTTGATAAACCCAGAGAAGAAGGATATCTTCTCCTTTGATTACGAGGATTTCACACTGGAGAATTATGACCCCCACCCGCACATCGCAGGCAAGGTCTCCGTGTGATCCGCAATCATTATCCTTACTATCGTACTATTTTCACACTTAAACCCTCGAAATGGGCGATATATAGACCCTTGGGGAGCCATTCCAAACTGATGACGCTCTCCTTCGGACTGATGTGCTTCGTGTCGATGGTCGTGCCCTTGAGGTCGATGATCCGCAGGGTACCACCCTCTTCCGTATTCACGTACAGGGTATTCTCCGCCTGTGCGTAATAGAGCATCGATTTCTCTCCGTAGGATGCGATATCATTGAGCCCTGTTCCCGGACATGTATCTAACATAGCGTATTTACTCTCCGCCTTCCATGCGTCAACAACTTTCTTCCCCCATGCGCAGGAGTTTCCTTCCGCAGACTGTGTGGCTAGGGTTGGGGTGGACGAAGCGTCCTTCACGAGGTCGAGGTACTCCACCGGGCTTCCGTTGCCATACCATGACCATGCCAGCCAACCCACGTTCTTCTCTTGGCAATAGGAGAGGATTTGGTCCTCGTCCACATCCCCATCGCTATGGTACCAACCGAACTCTCCGATGCAGAGGGCGAGTCCTTGGTTGATGACTCCGTCGATATTGCTCTTCACACGGTTCTTGTTTCCCGCTGTCCCGTACATGTGGATAGAGAAGAGGACGTTGTTCTCCGGGTCTGCCGCCAAGACATCCTTTCCGTAGGTGTGGATGGTGGCCGCGCTCTGTCCGTATCCGCCCGCGTCGACCATGATGCAGTGGCGCAAGCCTGCGTTACGGATGATCGGGATGGCCTTCACGTAACCATCCTTCCAGTTGGCCGCGGAGGAGGAGTTGTGCCACTCGTTGGCGATGTTAATGATCACATAGGGTTCCGTTCCCTTCAGCGTGCTGGCGAGGTTGGCGAAGTATTGCGCCGCACCTTCGAGGTCGCTGATCTTATCGCTTCCCGTCACATCGTGTACCTCCAGGATGGCCACCATGCCATACGCCTTGCAAGCGTCGATGAGTTTCTTGACGGAAGCCGCATCGTCCGCTGGCGAACCGTAGGCGTTGCCGTTGGTCAGGACGATGCGGACCGTGTTCGCCTTGTTGTCGTAGATCGCCTTCAGCTGATCGTAGGCGGACTCTTTGTACCAGGTGTAGGCTAGGTTGACGCCCCTCATCACGAACTCGTTGTCGCAACGGTCGAGCAGTTTATTACCGTTCACCTTGAATCCGTCCACGTCCGAAACATTGAACTCATACACAGGAGCGTCATTGTCCTTTTCTATGCGTACGTAGTCTACCACCGCCCATGTCCAGATAGGCGTGAGCTTCACCACGTTCTCGCCAGCGGCGAATTCGAACGTGCCCACGAGGGTCTCCCCCATCTTGTCCACGCTCTCATCATCCTTGTCTTCTCCTAGGTTGGCGGTTCCGCTCACACCGTTCACCGCGCAGTCGATCTGTTTGAATCCGTAGACGGAGTTGTAGCCCACATATACCTTATAAGAGCCCTTTTTCTCCAAGGGAATGTTGATATTGATGTAGTCGGTGCTCTCCTTGAGGTTCAGCGCACCGCTTCCGGACACCTTGTTCACCGACTCAACGGACGCCACATAGTCCGCGGAGCATTCCGCCTCGTAGATATTCTTCTTGAGTGATTCTGCGCAGGAGGGATCCTCCACCTCTTGGTAAGTGCCCCATCCCGGCATCTCGTCGAGGGTGATGATGAGGTCGCTGCTCATGGCGCTCTTCCAGAGGCTAGCGCTGGTTTGATCGATGAAACCACCGCTCCATGAGTTGTACCAAGGCATCCACCATGACCATATGTCACCATTTTTCTGCGCTTCGGCAGGGTCCACGATCGGACCGTTCTCCGTGAGGGCGAGGATCTTATCGCTACCCATCTTGGATATGATGGTGTTCCAGGTGTTAATATTAGACTGGGTATTATTCGCTCCGTTGTAGATATCCACACCGATCACGTCGATATATTGATCGCCAGGGTACCAAGCCTC
This sequence comes from Paludibacteraceae bacterium, assembly GCA_017962085.1. GTDB lineage: Bacteria > Bacteroidota > Bacteroidia > Bacteroidales > Paludibacteraceae > UBA1181. The sequence continues at coordinate 23,379 of JAGCWA010000023.1, read as the reverse complement.
GTTGTAGGCATAGCCTTGGGTAGGGTCCTTTTCGAGGTTCCAGACCCATATCAGGTTCTTGACGCCCTTGACGTTCACCATGCGGTCGTACACCAGTCTATAGAGCGCCACGTAGCTCTTCGCACCCTTCGTGCCCCACCAGAACCATCCGCCGGAAGCCTCGTGGAGCGGTCTCCAGATAGCTGCCACGCCCGATGCCTGCAGTTCCAGGAAGAGGTCAGCCACATGGTCGATGTCCGCGATGAGCAGTCGGTAGGTCTCCGAGGAGGTGTCCCACTCGGTGGTGCCAGCCTTGAAGCCTTTGGTATAGTCGAAGTCCGTGTAGCTGTCGTTCGCCCCCTTTGCGTAGAAGGCATTCTCCGAGCCCACCTTCCAGTGCCAGTTGAAGGAAGGTATTCCGCCATCCTTCCAAAGCTCCTTGGCGAGGCTGATGCCCGACTGTGTGTAGGTCTTGAACCATGCCTCGTCCGATTGCGCGCCCGTGGCGTTCAGGAGGTCGACGCCCACCAATGCCGGGTACTTATTACCGTCGATGGAATAGAGGTAAGCCACATCCACTTGGGTCTTGTAGCTTGCCCCATTGTCCATGTCGCCGCACATAACCCCTGAAATCGTGTTTTTCTTGAAATGATCATACAGAAATTTATACAATAGTGTAGCCCCCTCCGTAGCGTCCTTTGTGACAGGTTGGGTGGAAATCGCCGCTGTCGACTCTCCTACGATCCAAAACAGTGCGCAAAATAGGAATACAAGTCTAATTGTTTTCATGATCGTTTTGATTTATTAATACATATATGCTACAATGATGTTATACCGCAAATATCGTCAAATAAAGCGTTTCGGCAGTTATCTGTGTGTGGCAAAAAGATATACATTTGTTGCACCATTAGCCAATTCGCCTTGCCTTATGATGCGTTTATGTGGCATGAGGATATATATTTATCGCACATACCGCTCGCATCCCCACTGATGACGGGTGTTTCTTCATTTTTTGAATTTTTGAATTCAGAAAGAAAAAAATTATTTTTGTAGACTTCTTTTAGTTTATGCGTTTTAGGTTGCTTATAGTCTTTTCGGTGCTTTTCTCTTGTCACATGCTGTGGGCAAGTGAGCATTTGTGTTTTGACCATTATAGGACAAAGGATGGGTTGTGCTGTGACTTTGTCTTAGGCATTGGGCAAGACAGCAACGGATTCATATGGGTCGCCACGCAAGACGGGGTGAGCCGGTTCGACGGCACATATTTCAAGAACTACTCCAAGAAACGAGGAGGTTTGATGCAGAATAGCGTGAGTTGCCTGTCGAGCTCCATATCGGGAGAGATTCTTTTTGGTGGGGATCATGGCATGTTGCAGACTTACGAGATCGCTGCCGATACGTTCCTAAACCGACGTTTCCCTGAATTGATGGAGAAGTACGTGAAGTCCGTGACAGGTTTCTCCCGATTGCGGGATGGAAGGAGTCTACTCTTGACCACAAGCGGCATCTTCCCGTATGACACGTTGCGGAATCGTTTTTCGGAGGACTCGCTTTTGACAGGCACCACGAGTCAGTTGCTCGTACAATCCTTTTATGAAGATAGGTTAGGTAATCTTTGGGTGGGCTCTTTCGACGGGCTTCATCTCTTCTCTTCCCAAGGGGAGGAACTGAAGCTTTATTCGCTCTCCAAGGACAAGGCGCCAGTCTCCTCGATTCTAGAGCTGGACTCTGCCCGCGTTCTGGTCTCCACCAACATGGGGGGTGTTTGGCTATTTGATATCCCTGGGGAAGGATTGCCTGTCGCCAAAGAACTGAATACGCCATTCAAGAATGTGTCCATCATGCTGAAAGACACGAAGGAGCGTGTCTGGTTGGGCACGTGGGGAGATGGTTTGTGGCGGATGGACCACTTCGGGAAATTTGTCGAGGTGAAATCCTATGGGGGGGATGAGGACCTGAAGAAAGTTCATGCCCTGTTCGAGGATTCAGACCATAGCATTTGGATCGGCACACAGGTGAATGGTCTGTTCCGTTATCAAGCGGAGAACAGCTCTAAGATTTTCCATTCGTCTGAAATGGGTTACCCGAACGTGGACGCCTCCTGTTTCATGGAACGTCCCGACGGCAATATATTCGTGGGGACGGATGGCTCCGGCGCTTATCTGGTGACAGGCGAAGGCAAATTCATGCAATACTTGGATGGCTTCTCTTGCATGGGAAGGAGCATCCTCTCCTTTTGTCATTGGAGAGGGAACGAATCGCTGGTTTCCTCCTGGTTCGGAGGCATCGGTATCGTCTCGGAGGAAGGAAGGGTGTCACCCCTCAGGTACAACGGATTGGAGAATACGGTCAATAGCTCTAAATGCGTGCGCCACTTGCGTAATGGAGAGATCTGGGTCGCCACACAAGGAGACGGTGTCTATGTGCGCCACACGAACGGCTTATGGGAGAAGAAATCTTTCGTGGTGAATGAGGATATCATCGATCGTTGGATCGACGATATGGAGGAGGCACCGGATGGTATGATGTGGGTGCTTTCACCTTATAACGTTTGGCGTTGCGACAGCACAGGAATGAGTTTCTTCTCATGGAAGACCCCCCCTAACACGGCGGAACCATGCATATTCGTTGACGGACACTGCGATGCGGAGGGGAACCTCTACGTCGCCTCCAACTACGGTGTCTTTCGTGTCGCTAAGAAGGATGGGGCGATGAGCCTTTTGGACTACCTGCCCACCGCGAAGTATGTCTCCGTCTACTTCGATAAGCAGGGATTCCTGTGGTGCGACGGTACGGCGGGCATCTATAGGGTCAACCTGAAGGAGGGAACCTCCAGGATCATTCCGCTCCCGATGGATAAGTACGGAAAACTCTTTTTCCAACCCCGCGCCATCTATGAGAGTTCGAAGGGCAATCTATTCTTCGGGTGCTCCAATGGCTTCGTCATGCTGAACCCTAATCAGATGGGCTCTTCCGGAACCATCAGGTTCTTGGCATGGTCCGACATGACCGGGAAGGTGGAAAACGGGCAACTCCACAAACTATCCATGCGGGGGGATAAACTCCGCCTGAAGGAGAACAACCTGGAAACGCACATCGCCTTCGACGTGGTTTCCCTCTCGGACTTGGACGTTGTTTGCCTTTACCGCCTAAAGGGGGTGGATAGCACTTGGAAGAATTTGAACGGCAAAAGGGAGGTGGTTCTGGACCATCTTTCCGCAGGAGAATATGAACTGGAACTGTCTGTCCATGAGTTAGGAAACGAAGATCATGCCACCTATCTGACGCTACCAATCACTGTCGTTTCGGCATGGTGGAGATCATGGTGGTTCATCAACATTGTGGTGCTTGCCGTATTGGCCCTCCTTTATTGGCTGTATGGAAGGAAGAGGCACAAAGTTGTCTATGTGGAAAACCCAGTGGCAAGTACCTCTGAGGATGCCACAGCGCGTGCGACGGAGTCCCAAGGACAAGAGGATGATGCGGCGCAGAAACCAGCCGTCGACCCGTTTATGACGCAGGTGATGGAGGTCATAGAGCGCAATTATATGAACCCTGAATTCTCCGTGGAGGAGTTGGCCAAGGAGATGTCCACCAGCAAATCCACCCTCATCCGCAGGCTGAAGCCTTTGACGGACCAGACGCCTGTGGAGATGATCGGTGTCTACCGTTTGAAAAAGGCGGACGAGATGTTGCGGACGATGAATACCCCCGTGAAGGAGGTAGCGTTCATGACCGGTTTCAGCAGCCCGTACTACTTCAGCCGTAAGTACAAGGAATACTTCGGTTATCCCCCTTCCCAGAAGAAGGAGAGGGAATAACCCTGAAACCTATGAATGGATTGTCGGCCTACTCTCCGAAGAGTGCCTTGTCGACGATTTCGGATGTCTTCAAGCGTCCGTTAATGACGGAGACGATGTCGAATTTACCTTGTGTGCAAAGCTTATTGTCGGATAGACGGTATATATCTTCGTAGAAAACATAACGGATACCCTCCTTCTTCACGTTGAGGCGGCAAACGAACTTGTCGTTGCTCTTCAGCGGTTGCTTGTATTGCAGTTCGGCCTTCGCCACGACCAGGATGACACCCGCATTGGTCAGCTCCATGAAGTCCAAACCGATGGTCTGGATGTAGCGGTGCCGCGCATGCTCCATGTAGTGTTGATAATTAGCGTTATTGACAATCCCCTGCACGTCGCACTCGTAGTCGCGCACCTCAAATTCGTATTCAAAAATATATTCCATAGTAATGATCTTCTACTTATATCAGCGTATTAATGTAAAATGTCCCGTAAAGATAGCTCTTATATCGTAAACATTGATGATATACCAGTAATCTTCCGATGGCAGGGCATATCCGTTATAGGTGCCTTCCCATTCCTGCTCCGGGTCTGTCGATTCGAAGAGTTTCTTGCCATGTCGGTCGAATATGGATACCTTCACGTTGGAATACCTGTTTAGGTTAATGATCTTCCATGTGTCGTTGCTTCCGTCGTTTTGTGGCGTGAAGTATTCAGGGATAATTAGATCGTAGAATTGGGAAATGAATGTCGTGTCGTTGACGCACCCCTCCTCATCTACTATTTGGACGGTATATATCCAGTTAGGCACCACATGGTCTATTGTGTTCTTCTGCTCGAAACCTGACCCCAAGTCGAACAGATAAGGGCCCGTGCCACCTTCCCCTTCGAGGATGATGGTTTGCGCCTCCTCTTGGTTGACGAGGATAGATGGCTTCGGCGCAACGTGTACCGTCTGCTCCAACACCTTCTCACACGTACCGTTTGTAGCCTTCACGTAATAGGTGGTGGTCTCCTCAGGAAGTACCACTTGCCTATTTCCTACAGCGATGGTATCGGTGAAGTCAGGGGAGGTGGACCATACGTATCGGTTGTCAGTAGCTCCCTCATTCACACGCAGGAAGGCACGTTCTCCTTCGCAGACCGTCGTGTCCCTCGTCGTGCCTTCAATTGGCTCAAACACATGGATGGTAAGTTCCTTCTTTTCCCCTATGCACCCCTTCTCCGTGCGTGGAATGAGGGTGTAGTTAGTGGTCTCCTCAGGATTGCGGCTCTCCTTGTCGGAAGACATGTATATCTCTTCTGGTTGATTTAGTGAGGCGGATGAGGCGGATAACAGCAGATTGTTCGCCGAGAATGGGAAGTCTGTGGAGATCTCCACATATTCGCCCCTACAGATCGAGTCTGCCGAGGCGGTCAGTTCGTAGTGGGCAGGGACCGTGTCGATCTTTACGGTGTGGGTCGCCTCCTTCTCAGGACAATACTTGGCAGTGGCTTTTAAGTTGAAGGTTGTCTCCTCCTTGAGTGTATAGAGGGAGGATCCATTATAGTCGCCTGAAGCGTATCCTTCGATTTTCTCTCGGTTGATTGTGTTCCCATCGACTGTTTCATATAGGGTAAGGGAGGTGACGTCCTGCCCGTTCATCACGTGGAAGCTGATGGTATAGTCGCTACCCTTGCACGTGGACTCATCTCCTACAAGCTCGATTTCAACGGGTTTCACCACATGGATGGTGACATCGTTGGAGTAGACCACATCGTCTCCTGTGGAGCGTATTCTGTAGCGGGTCGTCACCATCGGACTCACATTCTTCTGCGTGGTCAGGTCGGTGGCGAATTCCTCGTAATTGGAGGAACCCTCCTCCTGTTTTTCCCAAGCAATGCCCTCTGCCACACCGTAACTGTCGGTGAGCAACACCTCCTCGCCCTCACATATCGTATCCACAGCGGACGATAAGGTAAGGATGATCAGTGGTTTGAAGATGATGCTTTGGCTTTGGGTTACCTCAGGGCAATGAGCCGCACGAACGGTGGCGATGTAGGTGCTGTTCTCGCTTGGCGTGTCGGTCGACGTATATTGGGTACCTAACGTACTCTTGCCGGAGGCTGTTTCCTTCTCCCACGTGAACGATGTCGGGGTGCCTTGAACAATGGTTGCCTTGAGGGTAACGCTATTCCCTACCTTGACTATCTCCGCAATAGGTTGTAGGGTCATCTTCAGGGAGTCTTCCGTGGATACGATAACCACTTCCGAAGTGCTCTCCGGGCATACCCCTCCTTGTGTGGAGCGGATGCGGTAGGATGTTTTCCCTGCGGGGTGAACAGCCTTTTGGGTAGTGAGGTCAGTGGCGAATTCGGAGAAGTCCGAAGCGCCTTCCGCCTTCTCGTCCCAAGCAATAGAGGATGCCGTACCATAGTCCGCCGTGAGGGTCACCTCCCCGTTCACGCAGACTGCGTCGGCTGAGGCACTTAGGGCAAGCACCGCTTTCGTGTCCACTGCCACCGTAACGCTTTGGCTCACGCTCGGGCAGTACTTTCCGCTGGCGGTCACCGTATATTCGCTCGCTTGGTCAGGGGCGTCGTTGGCGGTTAGGCTATTGGCTAATAGGCTGGTTTGTCCGCCTACACTCTTCTCCCACTGAACCGATTCAGGCGTCCCGTCGACAGTGGCCTGCAGGCTAACATTTGTACCAGCGCAAATAGTTGGGTCGACAGCCGCAACGGATACCTTCAATGAGTCTTCCGTGTCTATCGTGATCACATCCGAAACGCTCTCCGGGCATGCCCCACCCTGTGTGGAGCGGATGCGGTAGGATGTTTTCCCTGAAGGGTGAACCGCCTTCTGGGTGGTGAGGTCTGTGGCAAATTCGGAGAAGTCCGAAGCACCCTCCGCCTTCTCGTCCCAAGCGATAGCGGATGCTGTGCCATAGGCCGCCGTGAGGGTCACCTCCCCATTCACGCAGACTGCTTCGGCTGAGGCGCTTAGGGCAAGCACCGCTTTCGTGTCCACTGCCACCGTAACGCTTTGGCTCACGCTCGGGCAGTACTTTCCGCTGGCGGTTACCGTGTATTCGCTCGCTTGGTCAGGTGCATCGTTGGCGGTTAAAGCATTGGCTAATAGACTGGTTTGTCCGCCTACACTCTTCTCCCACTGAACCGATTCAGGCGTCCCGTCGACAGTGGCCTGCAGGCTCACGTTTGTGCCGGCGCAGATAGTTGGGTCAACAGTCGCAATGGAAACCTTCAATGAATCTTCCGTGTCTATCGTAATCACATCAGAAACACTCTCCGGACATGCCCCACCCTGTGTGGAGCGGATGCGGTAGGATGTTTTTCCTGCAGGGTGAACAGCCTTCTGCGTAGTGAGGTCAGTGGCGAATTCGGAGAAGTCCGACGCGCCCTCCGCCTTCTCGTCCCAGGCGATAGAGGATGCCGTGCCATAGTCCGCCGTGAGAGTCACCTCCCCGTTCACACAGACGGCTTCGGCTGAGGCGCTTAGGGCAAGCACCGTCTTCGTGTCCACTGCCACCGTAACGCTTTGGCTCACGCTCGGGCAGTATTTCCCGCTGGCGGTCACCGTGTATTCGCTCGCTTGGTCAGGGGCATCGTTAGCAGTTAAAGCATTGGCTAATAGGCTGGTTTGTCCACCTACACTCTTCTCCCACTGAACCGATTCAGGCGTCCCGTCGACAGTGGCTTGTAGGCTCACATTTGTGCCGGCGCAGACAGTTGGATTGACAGCCGCAATGGAAACCTTCAATGAGTCTTCCGTGTCTATCGTAACCACATCAGAAACACTCTCCGGGCATGCCCCACCTTGTGTGGAGCGGATGCGGTAGGATGTTTTTCCTGCAGGGTGAACAGCCTTCTGGGTAGTGAGGTCAGTGGCAAATTCGGAGAAGTCCGACGCGCCCTCCGCCTTCTCGTCCCAGGCGATAGAGGATGCCGTGCCATAGTCCGCCTTGAGGGTCACCTCCCCATTCACACAGACTGCGTCGGCTGAGCTTGTCAGGCTAAGTGTGGCAGGTTTGTCCACCACAACATGGAATGAGTTGCTCACATCAGGGCAGACAGAGGATTTCCCCGTCACCTGATAGGTGGTGCTTTGTGTCGGCTGGAGGCTCAATTCAGTCGCGGTCGTAGGGGTAATGGCTGAGAAGGAGGCCTCGTCATCTCCTTTTGCCTCCCACGTGTAGGTGAGGGAAGATTGGGAAGAGGAAACCTTCAGAGAGAAGTTGCCTCCCGCACAAATTTCATTGGCTGAAGCGTCCAAGGAGAAACGCACAGAATCCTCCACAGCGACCGTGACAGTGTCGGAGAGCACTTGAACGCATTGCCCGGGAAGAATACCGGACACGGCGCAGTAGGCAGTCTTTTTCTTCGGGCTAACCACTATATCCTGCGTGTCAGATCCACTGATGTCGGAAAAGGCAGTCTCCCCCTCTTCCATCTTTTTCCATGTGATATTATTGCCGGTAACGCCAGCCAATTGTAGCGTGGCGGAACCATTCTCGCAGATGGTTTGTGCGCCATCGATATTCACCTTCATCACGTCAGGGCTCTTTACGGGCACCGTCACGAAAAACGTGTCGGAATGGCACGTGTCATTCCAAGCCACAACGCAGTATTTCATCTCTGTCTGGCTAAAGACGCTGATGGAGGCTCCGCTCTGGTCTGTGATGGCGGTCCAATCTCCTGTAATGTCATCCTGGAAGCTCCATACGAAACTATCCACTGGTGCCGCATTATCCACCGTGGCGGACAAGGTGATGGAGTCCGTGCAGAAGGCTGGATTCGCGGGGGAGACGGACAACACCGGTGTCTCGCAGCGGCAAGTGAGCGTGGAGACGTTGCTGATTTTGTAGATGGAGCAGGCGTCGTCCGAGTAACCATGCTCCGCGATGAACTCTCCGGAGGCTTGGTCCTTCGAGACGATCACACGGTAGCGTATGCCCTCGACCGACTTTTGGAAAGGCGCTTGGATTGAGTAGACCTTCTCGCCGCTCTCCGGCATGACACTCCACGTGAACCCGCCATCATCGGAGGTCTGCCACGTGCAATAGACGCTTGGCAACTCGCTCTCCCATTGTGACATGTCTGATAACGACAGCTGTGTGGTTTCTCCGCAGATTCCCTCCTTATCCTTTTCCAGACCCACGCCAAGGCTAGTCTCCGGAACAGGCTTTTCGCAGGCGATCAGTGAGATGTCGTCAACGGCCATGTCGTTTCCGTACACATCTTTAATCGCGCTGTCATAGATGCGTAAGAGCACATTCTTATTATTGCCGGAATTGAAGCTCACCCCATAATTATACCATGACGAGATGCCTCGAGGGGTAACGGGGACATCGCCCGATTGATCTTTTGCTAATATGGTCACTCCATCCTCACCGATGATTTCAAACGTGAAATTACATGGAGCATAAGCCCTGTTTGGATTGTCTGCAGCCCCACCCGTGATGCACATCGCATAGATGGAGAAATAGTACCATGTGTCCGCACATAAGTCGAAATCGATTTTCTTCTCGAACATCAGCTTATTAGCGGATGCTTGATCATCTTTGTTGTTGATAATCAAAAAGCCCCCGTCTTTGTTCCCCGTATGGTCTGTTCCTCCTGAAAACCAGTTATAGTCAGATGTGGAACCATCTTCGGAGTGGGAGACAACACCATATTTACCGTCACCAATGTTAGTGCTATACGATTCATTATATTTCCCCGCAAAACGTTTGTCCACGAGGTTGTCGCACTCTCTTCTTTCGCCCCTCGGCACGCTTTTGAAATCCTCCATCCAGACCACGAGACGGTTCTCCTTCTCATTGCAGATGGTGAGGTCACATTGTATGGTGACCTCGTCCGACACCAATATCGACTGTCCCGTCGCATTTCCGCTCAGGGCAAAATTGGTGGCGTCACTTTCCGAGTCCGCGATGATGGCGCGATAGAGCTGTTTCGTTCCGTCATGATTCACCACATTGATGGAATAGACTTCCGAACCACTCTCAAGGATGTTCTGCCACGACGCTCCGTCATTGTCCGAACGTTGCCATAAGCAATAGGGTGAAGGGAAAGTTAAAACCCATGTCGAAGGGTCAGATAGACGTAGGGTGTGCATCTCCCCACAGGAGAAGTTGGTCAGCGTCTTTACCCTCCCGTCGATGAGAATCTCCTGAGAATAGGCGCCCAACGATAAAAATATCGCACATATACATCCGATTATATACTTCTCTATCCTCATACAGACGGTTGTTATTCATTTCGTTGACAAGCAGTTGCGCATGATTTCCTTCCGTAAGGAAAGCGCACAATGTCTCTCTTGTACAAAAATAAAAATTTTTTTGTATTTCATTGTGTTTTTTCTATTAATATTAGAAAATGTGCAAAAAATTGTTTGTTCTTTCAGTATAATAGGCGGATCATATTGCGTTCGTCCTATATCCCCTCGTTTTTACCACACGATGTTCTATCCGGATAATTGCTGATTCGCAGGATACACTACTCCTACGATTATATCCGAAGACAATTATACTTGAGCGATATCCTGCATCACCAATCCAGCTATGGTAAATCCGAAGATGGCTGTTATATGCGCCGTGGTCCCGTTGATTTGCGCTTTTGAGGAACACCACTCGTGGTTGACGAGGTTGGGGTTGCCGGTGATGAGGGTCGACTTGGGACATATGCATGCGCTTGTCCCGCAGGTGGATGCTTCTCCTTTGTTGGATAGCAACTCCGGCGAGAAGACGCAAAGGAATTTTTTCCGAGGATATTTGTCTATGCGCTTAAATCTTTTCCGAATAGCCCGAGCCAACGGACATCCATGAACCTTCCAGAAATCCGCCACCTGAACCTGTGTCGGGTCAATCTTAAGTGCGGCTCCCATCGCTGAAAAAAACTTCCCTGGGCACTCCGTGGCGCGCAATATCAAGTGAACTTTGTTCTCCAGACTGTCAATGGCATCAATGATGTAGTCATATTCCTCAAGATGGAACATCGGGTCGTTCTCGGCGGAATAGATCTCCTGAATTGCCTCGATCTCAGCTTGTGGATTGATATCCAATAATCTATCCTTCAGTACGTTAACCTTCACAAGGCCGACCGTCTTGCTTGTCGCTTGTAACTGTCGATTGACGTTTGTGACGCATATCCTATCGCTATCGACGATCGTGAGATGGCTGATGCCACTGCGCACTAAACTTTCGGCGCACCAACTACCCACGCCACCAACACCAAAAATAATGACTCTCTTCTTGCTGATGACATCCATCGTCTCCCTCCCCAAAAGAAGGGTAAGCCGGTTAAATAACGTGCTCTCCTTGCCCATGTTCTCCCATGTGTGGTTTTAATGCCGCAAAATTATGATAAATGAACGGAGTGGCAAATGTAGTTGAGCCAAATTCTTATTATTTCCGTGTTTCCACCTTGCTGAAGTTGTCAAAATGCAACCTTATGATGTGGATGCATCCGTACTTTTGTGCGAATCTCAGGTATTCGTCCCGCTGCGTAGTGGAGCAGAGCGTATGTCCTTGCAGGTCATAGGCTTCGATCCGTCGGATATCATCACGCCACAACAGGGAGGCCTCAATCTCCTCTACACCAGTGTCTTCCGCTGTCATATCTTTTGAGATAGTGACGTTGGCAGGGAAACAGAAGGATGGGTCTTTGCGTTCGTAGATGGATTGCCGCATACTCTCCTCGGTTCTCTCCACCACTTTTCGGAAGAGCGTCCTTCCGTCGTATTGGATGGTGACGGGCTGAGAGAGGTCCACCATGTCATCGTCCAGCCAGATGATCACCTCATCATAATCCATCTTATCGATGGTGATAGTGTTTCCCTCGATTCTCGCGTCGAAGGTGTTGCCCCGCACTGGTTTCACGGAAGGGGGCAAGGAGACCCAATAGAAAGCGTTCCGCAAGCATTCCTCCTGCGTCCAGATGATCTGTTGCGGATGGGCGTCGCGGGTGTAGCGTTGCATCCAGCTGACGGCGGCAGTGTCCACCTGGTCCATCCAGTGACCTTTCCCCGCGACGATATGGGTCTCATGGATATATTTCCCTGGCACAGACTGGCTAAGTTCATCCATTTCCTCCCCTCTCTTCTGCACCTCCTTGTTGCGGTCGTAGGCGGAGTCGAGGGCGCCCACCCAAATGGTGAAAGGAGTGTTAACCAAGTTGCGTAGTCCCACGTCTCCCGGGTGACCGGCCATCATGGCGGCGGCGGCCCAATGGTCGGCGAGGCGAGGTGCCAATCGCCAGACACCGTCCCCTCCGGCGGAATAGCCCATGATATATACTTTATCAGGATTGATATTCTCCTTGACGATCATCATGGTGATCAAGTCCTGGAAGAGGGAGTCGATGGGCGCTTTGAACCACATGTCCCAATCATCCCATGGAGCTCTCGGCGCCACGTAGATGCCTTGTGGTTCGTATAGGTATATTTGATTTCTCCATTGCTCGTCGTTGGTCTCCTTGGGGGCGTTTCCACCGCCGTGCATGGAGATCCATAGGCTACGTCCCCCATCAGGCTCCGCGCCTCGGATGATGTAGCCCAAGGCCAGGCTCAACCCGTCACGACGGATGATATGCTCGTTGTATGCGTCGTCGTACAGTTCGGACATCCGAGCTTTCCACTCCGCGATGACCTGTTTTTTTACCAACTCGGACTCCTGTTTGTCAAGTGATTGGGCGAACAATGACCCACCCATAAGGGAAAGAAGGACTAAGATAATGTGTTTTTTCATGGATGAATGTATTTGGGTACAGTGATGCAAATGTAATAAATAATCTAAATGAAAGCGGAATAGCTCTCGGGAAATGCGTTTCGAAGCGTATGCGGAATCACCCTTTAGGCCGTAACTCAACGGTCAATCCCATGGCGGCGGCAATACGATAAAGGGTTGAAACGGTAGGGACGGTGAGTCCTCGTTCCAAGCGGGATATGTAGCCCTTATTGGCTCCGATTCTGTCCGCAAGCTCCTGTTGTGTCAGTCCCGCATTCTTTCTTGCGTCGAGAAGGATTTGGGCGTTATACTCCTCCCACGCTTTATCCTCAGCGGCTTTTCTGCTATCAGAACCTTTCGGACCGAATTCGCGTTCCAGTTCCGCGCTTACGTCATAGATTGATTCTTTATTTTTCATCGTAGTATTCCCCCTTTAATCTTATTGCTTTGTCGATTTCACGTTTGGGTGCTTTCGCCTTCATAATCTACTGTAATAGTGATTGTTAGTTATAATTACTCAATTTGCAAAGATATATAAAGTTATATAACTGTACAACTTTCCATTCCATGTAATTCCATTGTTTCTTGGGCTGGGGAAAGTGTATAGGGTCAGATAGGAAAAAATAATTGCTGTATAAAGTGGGGGAGGATGAAGGAATATTTTGCGGGTTCAAAAATTAGTTTGATTAAAACTTTATAATACTTCCCTAATAAAGGGTCGGATGCAGCTACCTTTGTTGGCGTTTTCCATTCCGACACCTACGTTTGTAAGGTTGGCACTACCGACATATATTTCCTTGCAATCGTAGATGAACATCTCCAACCTTATTGGATGAGCAATAAAATATTTTCCCCAATAGATAGAAGATGATGTCACAAAAAAGTGTATCTTTGCTATTATGAAACATCTTGTAATTCGTAATCTAGGGCCGCTGAAGGAATCCGATATTGAATTGAAGCGTATCAATGTCATTATTGGTTCGCAAAGTTCAGGTAAGAGTTGTGTGCTGAAGACTGCCTGCTATTGTACATGGGTAGAGAAACGTATTGAGCTGACACAGACATCTGATTTTTTTGCGAAAGACAATAATTTTCTTAATGAACTAGAACGATTTCATAAGTTGAAAGGTTACATCAAAGACGATACTTTCATCCAATACGAGTCTGACTACATGATGTTCTCCTATAACAATGCCACCAAAATATTCAGCTTCGATTGGAAGAAAAATCGATGGAAATATCGCCGTTCAAAAGTAACATATATCCCAGCAGAACGTAATATTGTTGCTGTAATTCCCAACTTGTTTGAGGTTAAGTTTGCGGATGATAACATCCTCAATTTCATTGTCGATTGGAATACCGCACGTAGATCTACAAATAATTTATCTATATTGAATCTTGGCGTATCGTATCACTACGATGCAGATACGGGATCAGACAAAGTACAAGTAGATGATGACGTATATCTTGATTTAACGAACACTTCAAGTGGACTTCAATCGTTGATACCGATGTTTGTACATTTGAATCACTTGATTACTGTTCAAGTTGGGAAAAATGCCGAATTAAGCGTTAAAGGACACAATGAAATAACAAACTTGATTAAAAAGGTTTTTGACAATGTTGTCCGATCATCAAGGGGAAAAGTGAGTGAAGATATTGGGAAAAAGCGTTCTCAATTTGTGTTGGAAGCAAATGGAGAGGCAAATATTTTACAAAAATCCGACATACAAAAGATAGAGGATGTTATTTCGCAATACATTGTTACTGATCACTGTGACATCTTCCTTGAAGAACCCGAAGCCAATCTTTTCCCTCCCACACAGTCCAACGTTGTGGAATGGTTACTTGCTATGACAACAGGTAAGCAATCCAACAATTTATTTGTTGCTACCCATAGCCCGTATATTCTAACCTCTTTTTTGGAGAAGAAAAATATTGACATGACTCTTCTATATACAAGGATGTCGGAGGGAAAAATGATTATAAGAAGTGCAACAGAGCAAGACATCCAAGGCATATACGATTATGGTGTGGATGCCTTTTTCAACATTGAATCATTGGGGTGATCGATAATATGGAAAAGAAAGATTGGCACATCGTACCTGAATGTTATATTGATACAAGCCTCGTCGAATTTCTACTTGCATCCCATGGTGTAAATCACCAAAAAGGTTGTAATAATGTGGCCAAGACGATGAAGGAGACGAAATTGAAAGATCAGTTCTCTATTGGTGTTATTGACAATGATAAAAAGCAGCCACGTTCATACGTGAATGAGTTTAATGAGATTGCACACTCAGAACATATTTTATTACTAAAACATTGTGAACGTCCTCATTATATTGTGAAAATTGCTCCAGCGATGGACCAGTTTATTATGGATTGTGCCGCAGAGCAAAGCATCAATCTGCAAGACTATAACTTGCCATCTAAACTTGAAGAGTTTACGAAGGCCACAAAAGATGTAAACGTAAAAAGCGACCCACGTTTCAAATCCCTCTTTAAAGCACTTTGCGATTCTAAAGAAATGAAGTTACTCTGTAATGTATTAAATTACTTGAACGAACAGCAATACGAATGTGATATCGTAAAACTCCAAGAATTATTTGGATAGGAAGATTTAATACGAATTTATCCCAGCATATATATACTATCCAAAGTGCAAATTCACAACTCATTAACCCAAAGATAAAGTTTCCCCTAAAAATAAAACGACCCGCACATTTGAGCATCGTTGAGAGGCTTGGCGGGTTCTGGTGATGCAAAGGTACTGCTTTTTTTCGGTTCACCAACTATTTTAGCGAAATTCCTCCGAAAAAATTCCCATTATCTCGAAGTTTCACTATATTTGAAAAAATATCTAATAACGAAATTTATTATAGATTAGTTTTATGCAATACGGATTTTTCGACGACGAAAACAAGGAATATGTCGTCACCAAACCAGACACTCCGAAGTCTTGGAGTAACTACTTGGGTGATACTCGCTACGGCGCCATCATCACCAACAACGCGGGAGGTTATTCTTTCTTCCGCTCTTCAGTTCAAGGATGCTTCCTAAGAATCAAGTTCAACAACGTGCCACTGGACCAACCGGGTCGCTACATCTACTTGCACGACTGCGAGTCGAAAGACTTCTGGTCTGGCTCTTGGCAACCTGTAGGCAAACCGCTCGATAAATACAAGAGCGAGTGCCGCCACGGTTCCGCTTATACGAAGATCTCTTCCGAGTATAGCGATATCAAGACCGAGACTCTCTACTTCGTGCCTAAGGGACAGGAGTTCGAGGTGTGGCACGTGAAGGTGACCAACATGGGCAAGAAGGCTCGTAAACTTCGTGCTTTCACCTACGCTGAGTTTGCTTCCAACTGGAACATGAACGACGATAGCAACAACTTGCAATATACGCAGTACATCGTGAAGACCGCCTACAAGAACGGTTTCATCGATCATGGTAACAACCTCTATATGCCTGAGGAGCCTGAGAACTTCCAAAACAAAGACCAGGCTCGCCACTCCTTCATCGGTGTAGTGGGTCAGAAGGTGACGGGTTACGATAGCGACCGTGATAAGTTCATCGGCCCTTACCATACTTACGCTAATCCGCTCTCAGTAGTCAATGGTCAGTGCGGTAACACAGTGACAGAGGGTGACAACGGTTGCGGTACGTTGCAGGTGGATTTGGATCTTGCGGCTGGCGAGACAAAAGAGTTCACTGTTGTCCTTGGTATCGGTAAGGCTTGGGTAGAGGGTAAGAAGGCCGCTAAGATGGTGGCTACTCCTGCTAAGGTTCAGGCTGAGTTCGACAAGGTGGTGAAATACTGGCATGGACGTATCGAAGGTCTTTCAGCTAACACTCCTGACGCTGCGTTCAATAGCATGATCAATATGTGGAATCCATTCAACAACCTCATCACCTACGCATGGAGCCGTGCTGCTTCTTTGATCTATCGTGGTGAGCGTGACGGTATGGGTTATCGTGATACAATCCAAGATATGTTGGGTGTGATCCACAACATTCCTGAAGAGGTGGTAGAACGCCTTGAGTTGATGTTGACGGGTCAGAACTCCAACGGTGGTGCGATGCCAGTTGTTAAACCGTTTGCCCACAATCCAGGTCATGAGGCACCTACACCAGAGAACGAGTTCCGTTCAGACGACTGTATGTGGCTCTTCAACACGGTACCAACCTACGTGAAGGAGTTGGGTAACTTGGATTACTACAACAAAGTATTGCCTTACTCAGACAAGGGTGAGGGTACTGTCCTCGACCACTTGAAACGTGCCATCCAATTCAACCTCGACCGTCGTGGTAAGAACAACTTGCCTTGCGGATTGAAGGCAGACTGGAACGACTGCTTGGTATTGGGTGCGAAGGGTGAGACTGTCTTCGTAGCTATGCAGTTGCGTTATGCGTTGACGGTTTACATCGATATCTGTACTCGTCTCAACAAGGCTGATGAGGTGAAGTGGGCACAGGGTCACTTGACTCAGTTGACCAAAGACATCGACAAGGCAGCTTGGGATGGCGAGTGGTACGTGCGTGCCATCAAGGAAGATGGTTACGTGTTCGGTACGAAGAAGGATCCAAACAACGAGGGTACCATCTGGTTGAACCCTAACTCATGGTCAGTCATCTCAGGTCAGGCCACAGGCGAGCGTGCCGAGACGGTCATGAACAGTATCGAGAAGCGTTTGGCCATCAAGTACGGTTTAGTGCTCTGCGATCCTCCGTATGAGAAGACTGAGGCATCTGTGATCAAGGCACCTTTGTTCATCAAGGGTATGAAGGAGAATGCAGCCGTATTCCAGCACACGCAAGGATGGGGTATCATGGCGGATTGTATCTTAGGTCACGGTAAGCGTGCTTTCAAGAACTACAAGAACTACTTGCCTGCAGCCTACAACGAGCGTGCCGAGGTGCGTCAGATCGAGCCTTACGTATATGCGCAGACCACCTGCTCTACCTACAACATGCGTGCGGGACAAAGCCGTTGTCCATGGTTGAGCGGTACAGCCTCTTGGGCATACTTCACAGCGGCTCAATACATCTTGGGTATCCGTCCTGACTACGATGGATTGATGATCGATCCATGTATCCCAGGATGGAAGGGCTTCACGGCTACCCGTCGTTTCCGTGGCAAGACGGTCAACATCACCGTTAAGAACCCTAAGAAGGTGGAGAAGGGTGTTGTTTCCGTTACGTTGAACGGAAAAGCCATCGAAGGCAACGTTGTTCCATTCAGCAAGATGAAGAATGTGAACGAGGTGGTGGTGACGATGGGATGAGAAAATAAGCAAGTTTCATAATTTACCGTATTTTACGGAAATTTTGGAACTTGCTTTATATTAAAAACTTACTGCATTTGAATATTAAATTATGAGTGTAAAGTCAAACGACAATGGCAGAGCATTTGAGTACGTTTTTATTAATGTTTTAAAATCTGAAATTGAAAAAAAACGACCTGTATGCATCAGTGAAGATGAACATTATATAGCATCTCAAAATGCCTGGAATAATATTAGTGGTAATATTCAACAAAAGTTGATAACGGCGTCTAATGCGGTTATCATTAAGTTGTTTGAACTTGAACCTAATATGATAAAAGGCGCAGGAACAATAGAATTAAATATACAACCAGATACGCAAGGTCGATTGGGTGATGTTAGAGATATAGTGGTGAAAAATAGCAGCACACAATGGGAAATAGGATTTTCCATGAAACATAACCATTTTGCTGTAAAACATAGCCGATTAAGTCATAAATTAGATTTTGGGAAAGAATGGTATAACATTCCATGTGGTCAAACATATTGGAATTCTGTAAGACCTATATTTGAAAAATTAAAAGAACTGAAAAATGACCGAAAGGAATGGAATGCTTTACCAGATAAAATCGGCAGTGTGTATAAACCATTATTGAATGCGTTCATGACAGAAGTAAAACATGCTGTTTCAAGGGATCCAAATGTGCCTAGAAAAATGGTAGAGTATCTTCTTGGCATATACGATTTTTGGAAAATGATAAGCTTAGATGCAGAAAAAGAAACAGAACTTGTGGCTTTTAATATGCATGATAAGCTTGGGAAAAATTCTACTGTTGTAATTCCAATAACGGAGCTTCCCACATCAATTATAGGAGTTGGTTATGATCCCGACCATTCAGACAATACTGTTATTATGTCATTTAATAAGGGTTGGTCATTTTCTTTCAGAATACACAATGCAAGTACTATATGTGAACCTTCTTTAAAATTCGACATTCAGATAATAGGAATGCCAACCTCATTGTTAACTATAGTATGTAACTGGTAATTTAAAAAGTACAATGAAACTAATTAGTTTATTCAGCGGTGCAGGTGGATTGGATCTTGGTTTCCATAAAGCGGGATTTATAACTGTCACAGCAAATGAATACGATAAAAAGATATGCCCTACATTTAGAGAAAACTTCCCCGACGTGGAACTTCTAGATGGTGATATAAGAGATATTCCATCCTCGATTTTTCCTGATAATATTGATGGAATTATTGGAGGACCACCATGTCAATCATGGAGTGAAGCAGGTTCGTTAAAAGGAATAGAGGACGCAAGAGGACAATTGTTTTACGAATATATACGTATTCTAAGAGATAAGAAACCATTGTTTTTTGTGGCAGAAAATGTTTCTGGAATGTTAGCTCAACGTCATTCTGATGCAGTAAAAAATTTCTTGAAATTGTTTGATGAGGCAGGATATGATGTGAACTTAAAATTGTTGAATGCAAACGATTTTGATGTGGCAGAAGACAGAGAAAGAGTTTTTTATATTGGATTTAGGAAGGATTTAGATATTCATGATTTTGAGTATCCAAAACCATTGGAACATAAACCAACACTTCGTGAATGCATTTGGGATTTGAAGGATTCTGCTATCCCAGCAAAAGAGAGGAATCATACAAATGCAGAAAAGTGTAAAGTCCCAAATCATGAATACTTTATTGGGGCATACTCTCCTATTTTTATGTCTCGCAATAGAGTTCGAGCTTGGGATGAACCTGGCTTTACAGTTCAAGCTAGTGGAAGGCAATGCCAATTACATCCACAAGCTCCTAAAATGGTAAAAGTGGGTTTAAACAGACAAGAGTTCGTAAAAGGGAAAGAACATCTTTATAGAAGGATGACAGTTCGTGAAGTGGCAAGAGTTCAAGGGTTCCCAGATGATTTCAAATTTATATATGATGATGTGAATTATGGCTATAAAATGATCGGCAATGCTGTTCCTGTTAACTTAGCCTATCATGTGGCATTACAAATTAAACAAAAATTAAAAGAGAAAGGCTTTAAATAAGACATGAAAGTAGTTTCTTTTTTCTCTGGCTGTGGAGGATTAGACCTGGGTTTTGAAAATGCTGGATTTGATGTGATTTGGGCAAATGAGTTTGATAAAACTATTTGCCCAACATATGCTTATAATCACCCCAATGTTGTATTAAACGACTCTGATATAAAAACATTGTCTTCTGAAGATATACCAGATTGTGATGGATTTATAGGTGGACCTCCTTGTCAGGCATGGAGTGAAGGGGGGAAAGGACTTGGACTTAAAGACGAAAGAGGGAAAGTTTTTTTGGAATACATTAGATTAATAAAAGAAAAGCAGCCCAAATTCTTTTTAATAGAAAACGTTCCAGGCATATTAAGTGCAAAACATAAATTGGTTTTTGGCGAATTTCTATCTCAACTAAAATGTGCAAATTATAAAGTTTCATATCAACTTTTGAATGCAAAATACTATCAAGTTTCACAAGATAGAGAGCGTGTTTTTGTGGTTGGTATTCGGAATGACATTGATGTGGATTATACATTTCCTACTCCTACAGATTCAAGAATTGTTACACTTCGCGAATCGATAGGTGACATAAAAGATAAACCTATGGAATATCAAGATGAGGAAGTAAAACAATTTATACAAGGAAAGAATCATGACGTTTACGTTGGCGTTTTTGACGATAAATATATGTCTAGAAACCGAGTAAGAAGTTGGAATAATGTTTCATACACTATACAAGCGCAAGCGAAGAATGAACCATTGCATCCGCAAGCACCTAGGATGCAATATGTGAGCGAGAACAAGAGAATTTTTGTAAAAGGATATGAACATCTATATAGAAGATTAAGCGTAAGAGAATGTGCAAGAATTCAAAGTTTCCCAGATTCTTTCAAGTTTCTATATTCCAACGTTAAGGATGGGTATAAAATGGTTGGAAATGCAGTGCCACCCAAACTCTCATATGTATTAGCAAAAAGTATAAAAGAATGTTTTGAGAGAAACAATTCGTCAACTCAGATATTGGTTGGTTATTATAAGGGTGCAACTCATTTGAACTTAATAAAGAAAAACAATTTGTATTATTTCCCATTTGTTAAAGATATATCAGGATCTGTATCTTATTTACTTTTACATCATAAAGAAGATTTTCATTTATACAAAGTAAAGGACAATTCATTATCTGAGAAAGACAATAAGTCTTTAATTCAAATGGGCTTTAATCCTACAAAAAGGAAATATCAGTCACTTGTAATAGAAGGATTAGTTGAGGATTGTACATATATTATAAATTATTGCAAAAAATATACGTTTTCATATGCTCCAACAATTGTGAAGATTCCATTCAGCAAGATAGAGAGTTTGAACAAAGTGGTGAAATGATAAGATTTTTATGTTATAAGGTAATAATGTACTTGGCTTCTTGCTCCTTTTTTTGATAAAATTATTGGCAGAAGATTCCTCTGAACCATAGTGGCAAGAGCGTCTAATAGGGTTACCCGAACAAGTACCCGAACAAGTTCCGGATAAGCACCCGAACAAGTACCCCCACAAGCACCCCCACAAGTACCCCCACAAGTTCGGTTAGGATTCGTGTAAAAAGAATGAATTTATCACACACAATTTGGTTGTTTGGCGTATCTTTGTTTGTCTATTACGATAACACCTAAAACAGATTTAACATGGACAACAAACACTTTTATTCTATGCTTCCGAGGATTACATCACTGGCCTTAGTGTGCAGTATGCCAAGGAAAACAAGGAGCAGTTTAAGGAGCTGGTGGAGAAGTATATAAAATAATTTGTTACGTAATTAAGGTTTTATAAAATGAGTGATTTCTTTAAAATAAGGTTGAAAAATGGGCAATGGGTTCCTCTCATATCCTATGTTGGTATGTTGGGAGTTTCCTTCTTGTATAAAGTCTTGTGTGGTATTCCCCTTTTTCCCCCTTTTTCCAATTTATCTACTTCCGATTTTTCCGGGTTCACTTTCCCCGGTTCATTGTTCGTCTTGGCCATCGCTCTTGTCTTAACTTTTTCCCTTCCCATGTTCGCTCTATTGTATTTGCTTCCTTTTTGGGGGATTAGGTCGTACTACAAGGGTCATGACACTACATTTTCTATCTTGTCGTTGATATTCCTTTTCATTTGGGTGTGCAATTTCTTCCTTTGTGGAGCGATATGTTTCTCGGATGGTGGTTCAACTTTCAAGGTCTATTCTCTTTCGCTCTTGTTGGTTCCTTTGCTCTTGGCCTATTTTTCTATGGACGAACGGGCGGATTTGTTCACCTACATAAAGCTATCTTCTTGTTACAGCGGATACCTTTCAATTTTTGGTCTATCTCTATTATCGAATGAGTTTTTTAATGGGTGGTTTACATGAAATGCTCTTATGCCAACCGTTCATCGAAAGGGCTTGATGAGAAAAGCATCAAGAGTATGATGTGATTTGCTCAGTTGTTTCCCGACATTCAAATTGTAAATATATGTCCATCGTAAAAGTCCAATAAAACTTGTGTACTGGACAAAAAAGTACCTTTTTTGTCCAGTATAAATAAAATAATGGACAAAAAGATGAGTCTCCAACCTTCCATTTTTAAAGAATAATTATTTAATATTGCACTCTCTTCCTGTCTCTACATCTAACGGACAGGAAAACGAGGCGGCACGGTGCACTGCCACCACAACCTCAATATATACGTGGACGATCACTATTTATACCATGAAAAACAAAATAAAAATGAGACTTCATACTTCAAGAATCACAAGTGTAGGGCATCGGCTTATGAGCCTGCTCCTTCTTGCTCTCTGCGTTACATCGGTGCAGGCTCAGATAGAACTTAAATTTGACCTGAACAACCGTGGCGACCTCGTTACGGAAGACCACTATGGTATCTTCTACGAGGAGATAAACCATGCGGGTGACGGCGGACTCTATGCCGAACTGGTTCGCAACCGTTCTTTCGAGGAGGATATGAGCAAACTTATTGGCTGGAGCTCCGTGGGGAATGCGGAGATGAGCCTTACGACGGATAAACTGCTCAACGCTGTTCAGTTGCGTGCACTGAAAGTTAACCTGAAATCTGACAATGCGGGCGTCCGCAACGAGGGTTATTGGGGCATCAACGTCGTCAACGGTCGTGAATATGACCTCTCCTTCTGGCTCCGCGCCGAGGATAGCTACAATGGTAATATCGTCGCTGAACTGCAAAATGGTAATGGACAAAACTTAGGTCGTGCGACCATCAGCGTCAAGGCTACTCAGGAATGGCAGAAATATACCGCCAAAATCACTGCCACGGGTTCGGATGCCCATGGTTACCTGGCGCTGAAGGGCGACAAGAGAGGGGTCATCTTCCTGGATGTCGTCAGCTTGTTCCCTCCTACGTTTAAGGGTCGCAAAAACGGTTGCCGTCCCGATCTAGCTCAGATGTTGGCCGACATGCATCCTCGTTTCATGCGTTTCCCGGGTGGCTGCTACATAGAGGGCTCGTGGGGCGACGGACAAACCAACCGCTTTGAGTGGAAGAAAACCATCGGTCCCATCGAGGAGCGTCCGGGCCAC
>JAGCWA010000022.1 GCA_017962085.1 Paludibacteraceae bacterium | reverse complement strand
TTTCTGCCCCTTGTTGGATGGGGAGGATGAATTTGTCCGCTAGAGTGAAAAAATCGCGCTGAAAATTTGCGGAATCCAATTGTTTTTGCTATATTCAAGTATTACACATTAACACTGAATGTAAACTTACAAAGTATGTCTGGGGTGAGACTGCTTGGGACAAGTGGTCTCCCCTTTTTAAGAATACTTTAAGTGTTATATATGACATGGCCGCAAGGTCATCAGGCTGAAAAGCCTTTACGATGCGCCCGGGCAACCGGCAACCCCTTAGGACTGAATCGCAGTCCTAATCCCCTGAAATCGGAAGTTGAGCGTATTATCCCCTAATGGGGAAATTAGACGCTAGACATTAGTTAGGCTTTAGATGTTAGGGCTATTCTTTACGAACAGAGAATCCCGAAGGGATGATATAACACAGGCAGGGGCATGGTGAATTAAGAATTAAGAAACGTTAGTTCGACGTAGTCAATTATGAAACGGCAGTTCGATGTCATCAATTATGATTTAGACACAATGCACTACATTTAGATGTCTCCACGAACAGAGCACACCCAAATCCCGAAGGGATGAATATAACACAGGCAGGGGTGTAAACCCCTGTGCGACGAAACATTTTTCAATCCATGAACCCTGAAGGGGCGACACAAGATAATTTTGAAACGTTAGTTCGACGTTGTCAATTAAGAACTAAAACTAGTGTCTAACGTCTAATGTCTAAAAAAATCCGTTGATATATTTGGAATTCTCGATTGTTTTATCTATATTAGTACATATTCACATTACACTGATGTAAATTTACAATTGATGTTACAGGTGGAGATTGCTTGAGACAAGTGGTCTCCACCTTTTTTATGGGTCGTTTTTTGTGGAATCTGTTCGGTGTGGAATGCTTATTTATTTTATCTTTGCAATTGGCGACCTTGCTAAGGGAGCGATAAATGAACTGTTTTTTAACTAATTGTATTAAGATGAAGCATTCTAATTTATTGAAATTATTGAGTATGGGCTTGTTGTTGGGTATGCTTGCCTGCTCGCACGATGAGGATGAGCCGGAGAACAACACCCCTAAGAAAGAACAGGAAGGTCAGAAGGATCAGAAGGATCAGCAGGAGGATAAAACAGAGTATAACTATTACGGCGCGGAGATCTACACGAGGGAGTCTTTCAAGTATGGACGTTTCGAGGCGAAGATGAAGATGGCATATGCTCCTGGCTGCATCAGCTCTATGTTCCTCTACTACAATGATTCCTACATGGGCAACGGCAAAAATTGGAACGAGTTGGATATCGAGGTGATCGGTAAGGACCAACTGGGTTTCCAGTCCAATATCATCACAGGTACCTCTTCGAGAAAGGTGACTTCGGAGCAAAAACACTCCCTCTCTTACCCGGTTGACGAGGATTACCATGTATATGTGATGGAGTGGACGCCTGATTACGTGGCTTGGATGGTCGACGGCAATGAGGTGAGACGTACCGAGACGGGCGATTCGAAAGACCAGATCGCCTCTTTGGTGGAGGAGCAAAGCCTTCGTTTCAACTTGTGGGCGAGCAAGGAAACAAGTTGGGTGGGACAGATGAATTCTGTGAATATTCCGATTACCCAATTCATTGATTACGTGAAGGTTTATTCGTATGACGAAGAGGCTCAGACATTCTCGGTGCTGTGGACGGACGATTTCGATTCGTTTGATTCTTCCCGTTGGGGCCGTGGCAATTGGAGCATGGACCTCGTGACGGAGAAGGTGGCGAATGTGGTGGTCGAGGGTGGCAACCTGCAGTTGAAACTCACAAAGGAACCTAAATAAGCTATTTAAGATCCATCGGCTTTGCGTGGCCCATGGATTATTGAAAGATAAAGGAAGCGGGGATGCTCTACCCTTGGAGCATCTCCGCTTCTTTTGTGGAGACGATGTGCACATCGTCTCTACCGTAACAGGATGACAATCTGATTCTTAATTCTTAATTCAAAATTCTTAATTCAAAATTGTCTCCTACCAACTGATCCCCTTATTCCTCAGCACCCTTTGCGAAGAGACGTCGCCCTGCTTAGCGGCCTTTTTGTACCAAACGACCGCCTCCTTGTGGTCTTGCTCCGTGCCATATCCGTTGTCGTAGCAGACACCGAGGTTGTGTTGTGCGCTGACGTAGCCCTGCTCGGCCGCTTTCCTGAACCAGTTGACGGCCTCCTCGTAGTTCTGTTGGATACCATTCCCTTTGTAGTAGCATACGCCTAACTTGTACTGCGCTTTCGCGTCACCTTGCCTTGCCGCCTTGCCGTACCATTTGGCTACCTCCGTCTCGTCCATTTCCACCCCGAATCCGTTTTCGTAGCAGTAGCCGAGGAAGGATTGCGCCATGGCGTCGTTCTGTTCCGCCGCCTTCTTGAACCAGTTGATCGCTGTAGGGATATCTTTCTCTGTGCCGATTCCGTTGTAGTAGCAGGAGCCTAAGTTGAATTGTGCGGTCGCATAGCCTCGTTCCGCCGCCTTCTGGTACCAGTTGACTGCCTCCTCTACGTCCTTTTCCATGCCCAAGCCGTTGTAGCATAGGTTGCCGAGGTGGAATTGCGCCTCCGCGTATTCCTGTTGCGCCGCTTTCCTGTACCAGAAAGCCGCCTCCGAGTAGTTCTTGAACACACCGTCTCCACGTTCGTAGCAGTTGCCGAGGTTGCATTGCGCTTGGGCGTTGCCTTGCTCGGCCGCCTTTTTGTACCAATTGATCATCTCGGCGGTGCTCTTGGTCACGCCGTTGCCGTTCTTGTAGCACATCGCTATTTGGCATTGCGCTTGGGCGTTGCCTTGCTCGGCCGCTTTCTTGTACCAGGCGATCGCCTCCGCATAGTTCTTGGTGACGCCATGACCCTTCTCGTAGCAGGCGCCGAGGTTGCATTGCGCCTCCGCATATCCTTTCTGTGCCGCCTTGGTGTAGAGGTTGGCCGCCTCCCGTTCGTTCTTGTCTGTTCCGATGGCTTGCTCGTAGCATACGCCTAGGTCGTTCTGCGCCTTGGTCAGGCCTTGCTCCGCCGCCATGCGGATCCAACGGAAGGCGAGGCGAGGGTTAGGGTCTGTGCCGACACCCTCTTTGTAGCAGTTGCCGAGCGCGCATTGCGCCTGCGCATATCCTTGGTCGGCTGCTTTGCGGTACCAATGCGCACCCTCTTCCGTATTCCTGACGGTGCCTCGTCCGTACATGAAGCAATCGCCCAATTTGTATTGCGCCTCCGCAAGGCCTTGTTCCGCCGCTTGGGTGTACCAGTTGAGAGCCTCCTTGAGGTCTTGCGCCACGCCTTTCCCTTCCGCGTAGCGGTCTCCCAATATCTTCTGTGATTGGCTATGTTGCTGTTGCGCCGCTTTCTTGTACCATTGCAGGGCCTCCGTCGTGTCCTTCTCGGAACCTATTCCACCTTCCAGACAGAGGGCGACTTTGTGTTGCGCCTCCACCAAGCCTTGCTCTGCCGCCTTCTTGTACCATACGAGGGCCTCCTTGCTGTCGGCTGGGGTGCCTTTTCCCTGTTGCAGGCAAGAACCGTAGCGGTATTGGGCTTGGATATGTCCTAGTTTCGCCGCCTCTCCGAATTGGAAGAATGCGGTGTCGTATACCTTCTGCTGATACAATGAGTCCCCTTTTTGGAAGAGCTCTTCCGCCGACGGAATCACAGCGCCGGGTGCCGAACCCTCTTGGTCATTCGCATTTCCACAAACACAACAGGCAAAGAAGCTTAGTACTACTAAGATGTGTTTCCTGTGAAAAGTGCATTCCATGATACTTGGTGTGTGTTTGGTTAAAATTCACCGCAAAATTAATTAAATCGATTGAATGCCAAAATATTATGATTGAATCTTTAGGTGAATGCCCTATTATTGTCGATGAATTATGCCTTTTTTTAGGGATTGTGTGTTGTATTGAATTTTGTGGGTGGGGTAGGTGCGTGCCATCGTAGAGACGATGTGCACATCGTCTCCGCGCAAATGTCGGACCTGGGATTGTTACTGTTTTTAGGATTGTTGCATTTCTGTTCCATGACAATATATTTCAAAAAAATATGCTAATTTTGAAACGATGGACACAGCAAAAATAGAGAACATATTCAAGGAATGGCAAGACAAATCTATGCTGACGAAGAAAGGTGCGCTACAAGTGGATCCGATTTTTCTGTCTATCATTAGAAGTGTATTTCTCAGAGGGGGCGGATATTGTCTGTCGCTAATCATCTTTGTTCCGTTTTTCCTCGTGACTCTTTATTTTTTTTCATTGTACTGGGACCTCCGAAAGAGAAAGCAGAAAGATATCCTCGATCGATTCTTTTCAATGCTGTCCAAAACTTCAGATGCTTTCAAGAAGATACTTTACCCCCTTGTTGAACCTCTGTTTCTCCCTGTTTTGTGTTTTAAACCTATTCTTCTGTTCCATAAGGATCATCTGGTGGTTTCTACCGGTTGGATTGGACCTAAGGAAAAATGTTTTTATTCTGACATGGAAAAAATCACATGTTCACGTCTGAGTAAGAAGGCATTCCTCCTACGGATCCTGTTTAAGGGGAGGAAAAAACCTATTGAGGTAGAGATTGCGCCGAAGTTGGGTGATGTGTTGCATCTGCTCGGTTCCGCCTTTCAACCAATCTTTGTCAATGAGCCTCTGTGTGAGGATATGTTGCGGCTCTATGCGGACATGATCACCTTGGGACGTGACCCCAAGAGCCAACAGGATGGACTGCGATGCGCCATGAAATACTTCTCGGAGCCGAAGTACAAAGACTATGATTACACTCGAAGGCTCACGGAACTGGTTGACACGTTCAATCAGTACAGGGCACAGAAGCGTATGCCTGGAAGCGAGGATTACGTCAACAGATGTTTGTCCGTCCTACAGAACAAAGGGGTGGATTACGACGCTCGCCTGGATCTCCTGTCGCACCTCTTCGAATGCGCCTATGCGAGCGAGG
The DNA here is from genome assembly GCA_017962085.1 of Paludibacteraceae bacterium. Classification (GTDB taxonomy): domain Bacteria; phylum Bacteroidota; class Bacteroidia; order Bacteroidales; family Paludibacteraceae; genus UBA1181. The sequence continues at coordinate 46,275 of JAGCWA010000022.1, read as the reverse complement.
AGATGGTGGACGTGGTGGAGCTGGACCGCCTCTCCCACATCTCTTACTACTTCCGTATCAGGGAGTGGGACTTCCTCTCGTTGAAGTATAGTTTCGAAGCCATGAAACAACAACGGAGCAGGAGGAATGGCAAGGAGAACGCCCAGCAGAGCGAGCGTTACCAATCCGCCTATTCCAACCGTCTGCGGGAGGCTTATAAAATACTGGAATTGAAGGAGAAAGCCTCGCTGGAGGAGGTGAAGAGCGCCTACCGCAAATTGGTGAAGAGCTGCCACCCGGACACCTTGCCGCCTACCGCCAAGGATAAGGAGCGGGAGGAGGCCACCATCCGTTTCCGAACAATCACGGAGGCGTATGATTTTTTGTGTGCGGAATTGTGCGCCGAACCGGTTAGCGTGACGAGGTGATTGCCTACGGGTGCGTGCGGAATTTGTAAAAAAATTTTATGCTAATTTTGACCCCATGGACACGGTAAAGATAGAGAACATATTCAAGGAATGGCAAAAGAAGGCTATGTTGACGAAGAAGGGTGCGCTGCGGGCGGACCCGAATTTTGTGTCTGTTGCTAGAATGTTACTTGGTATGCCAGGTGCTTTTGTGGTGGGAGTACTTTACCTGTTACTCCTTGTTGCCCTTCTTTTCGTCATATTTGGTGGTCCATACTTATGTGCTTCCTGGTTGTTAGACCTCATGCATTGGGGAAGAAGTGCAGAATCCAATTTCTTTTTCCTCTTTTTATCTGCGACATGCATTCTTCTCTATTTTGTTTTCAGAAATGGAAGGCTTTCAAGAATACTTGGATTCCTCTATTCTGTGCTGATTAAATGTTCCACCATCTCCGAGACGATATTATACTTCTGTTGGGAACCGTCGGCTCTTCCTTTCTTGTTTTATAAGCCTATCCATTTGTTCCATAAGGATCATCTGGTGGTTTCTACCGGTTGGATTGGACCTAAGGAAAAATGCTTTTATTCTGACATAAAAAGTATTACGTGCTCATATTTGGATAAGAAAGAGTTCCGCCTAAGGATCCTGTTTAAGGGTAGGGAAAAGCCTGTTGAGCTGAAAGACTCTCCGAAGTTGGGCGATGTGTTACATCTGCTCGGTTCCGCCTTTCAACCAATCTTTGTCAATGAGCCTTTGTGTGAGGATATGTTGCGGCTCTATGCGGGCATGATCACCTTGGGACGTGACCCCAAGAGCCAACAGGATGGACTGCAATGCGCCATGAAATACTTCTCGGAGCCGAAGTACAAAGACTATGATTACACTCGAAGGCTCTCGGAACTGGTTGACACGTTCAATCAGTACAGGGCACAGAAACGTATGCCTACAAGCGAGGATTACATCAGCAGATGTTTGTCTATCCTGAAGAACAAAGGGGTGGATTACGACGCTCGCCTGGATCTCCTGTCGCACCTCTTCGAATGCGCCTATGCGAGCGAGGAGATGGTGGACGTGGTGGAGCTGGACCGCCTCTCCCACATCGCTTACTACATCTGTATCAGGGATTGGGACTTCCTCTCGCTGAAGTATAGTTTCGAAGCCATGAAACAACAACGGAGCAGGAGGAATGGCAAGGAGAACTCCCAGCAAAGCGAACGTTACCAATCCGCCTATTCCAACCGTTTGCGGGAGGCCTATAAGGTGTTGGAATTGAAGGAGAAGGCCTCGCTGGAGGAGGTGAAGAGCGCCTACCGTAAATTGGTGAAGACCTGCCACCCGGACACCCTGTCGCCTAATGCCAAGGATAGCGAGCGGGAGGAAGCCGCCATCCGTTTCCGTACGATCACGGAGGCCTACGATTTTTTGTGTGCGGAATTGTGCGCCGAACCGGTTAGCGTGGCGAGGTGATCACCTACGGGTGTGTGCGGAATTTGTAAAAAATATGCTAATTTTGAAACCATGAACAAAAAACGGATAGACATATACTTTGATAATTTTTCAAGGGAGAATGATTTGACGAAGGACGGAGCGATGAAGATTGTTCCGAAGTTCATTTCAGAATGGAGACTCCTCTATCTTTTCTTGTTGGCTATTATAGTTGTTGGGGCAGTCCCCACTTTGTTGATTTTTAAGATCCTGGCGTTGTTGTCTGGTATGGCGCTCTTGTTTTCATGGATGGGAATCCACCCTGTTACGCTCGTTTACAAGGATCGTATTGAAAAACATCAGCCTTGGGAAGAGAATGTGCAATGTTTCTACTATTCCGATTTGGTTTGTGTGAGGGAGTTGCCGAACAACCATATGCGTCTTGAATTTAAGGACAATCGTTCTATCTCTGTGAGCGAAAAATTGTTTCCTTTCTTCCGTACATGTTTCGAATCGGAATATCTCAATCAGCCTCTGTGTGATAATGCGTTGAGGCTCTTTGCGGATGTGATCACCCTGAGAGATGATGTGCAGTATCAATCGGAAGGCCTGAAATCTGCCCTGAATTATTTTTCCGATCCGAAGTTCCATTCTAATGGTTATCCTGACAAACTTACTGATATGGTGGACTATTTCAACGAATATAAGTTGCAGGATAGCATTCCGGAAGAGGAAGACTACAAATACATCTGTTCGTCTATCATGGCTGGTAATTCCTCCTATGAAGAGCGCATGACCATATTGTACCATCTTTTTGCGTGCGCTTATGCGAGCGATGACATGGTGGATGAAGAGGAGTTGGTGTCCCTGGCGCAAATAGCTTCCCGCTTGTATATCGAGAAATGGGACTTCCTCTCGCTGAAGTATCGTTTCGAAACGAAGGGTCAGGCGAAGGACCGACGGGAAAATACGGAAAACTCGAAGCGACAGGAACGTCGCCAGTCTGTTTACTCGAACTGCCTGCAGGAGGCCTGCAACCTGCTGGGACTGAAGGAGAATGCCACATTGGAGGAGGTGAAGATTGCTTATCGAACGCAGGTGAAGACCTGCCACCCAGACACCCTGCCGCCTACCGCTACGGAAAAAGAGAAGGCGGAGGCAACCCTGCGCTTCCGCACACTTACGGAGGCGTATGATTTTTTGTGTGCGGAGTTGAGCGCCGAACCGATCGTTGAGGCAAAATGATGTGGGCGGTACGCCCCCGGAGAGGCAAAAGAATATGTTCCCTGAATGCTTCGTATTTCCCTATTTTTATTTCCTGAATTCGTTCCGTTTTGTTATATTTACTTGATTTTTCGAGTAAAGAATTATTATTATGGATAGTGCGAAGATTGAAAGTTTATTTGAGAGTTGGAAGAAGAAGAAATTGCTGTCGAGTAAGGGCGCATTGTGCATGGGTAACAGTTTTAGGACGATAACCTCTGCCTTGTTTATTGCCGCGACCACTTTTTTTTATGTCAAGGAGCAATTGGGAAATCTTATGTTGGCGGTTGCTTTGCTGGCATTTATTCTTCTCGTGTTTGTGGTGCTTTTCCCTTCCAAGAAATTTCACAAGGATCGTATGGATTATTCCTACTTGTTCGGTCTTTTTAATCGTAAGGTATATTATTCTGACTTGGAGAAGGTTACGCATACCCTGCAATACAAAAAGAAAGATAAGGTTTGGGTCAGGACGTTGCGCATCTACTTTAAGAAGAGTGAAGTCTCCTTTAATGAAACTAGTGGCGTTAATAAAAAGTTCGAATGTCTGAACCGGTTGTTTTGTTCGGGTTTTAAACCGTTATTCATCAATGAATTGTATTATGAGAAGATGATACAACTCTTCGCGAATGTGATCTCGTTGAAGTCGGATCCCCAGTATCAGTCGGCGGAGACCCAATGCGCGTTGAAGTATCTCACGGAGTCGAAATACGGTGTGTATAATTGCAAAAAAGACATCTCCGAACAGATTGGTTTGTATAATAAACATCGGCAGGCGAACACACTCCCCGCGAATATGGGGTATATCAATGTTTGTTTGGCCATCATGCAGGATAAGGCTGTGGATTATGCCGACCGCCTGGAGCTCCTGTCTCGCCTTTTCGAGTGCGCCTATGCGAGCGATGGCACGGTGGACGATGAGGAGTTGGACTATCTCTCCCGCATCGCCTATTACCTCTGCATCAAGGATTGGGACCTCCTCTCGCTGAAGTATCAGTACGAGGCGTTGAAGCAGGAGCAGTCTAGCGGTCAGTCCGAGAACGACGCATATGCGAAGCAGCGTGAACGTTACCGTTCCGTCTATTCCAGCCGCAAACGGGAGGCCTACAATTTGCTGGATCTGAAGACGGATGCCACGTTAGAGGAGGTGAAGAGCGCTTATCGCATGCTGGTGAAGACCTGCCACCCGGATACTCTGCCGTCCACTGCCACGTTGGCGGAACGGGAGGAGGTGACGCAACGCTTCCGTGCCATTACGGAGGCCTATGATTTCTTGTGCGCGGAGTTGAGCGCTGAGCCTGTCAACGTGGCGAGGTGATTTAATACGTGGATGTATGGCTGTGGATAAGAAAAAAATAGAACTGTTGTTTCAGGAGTGGAAGAAGGACTCATTGCTGACTAGGAAGGGCGCCACGGACAAGGAGAAGGAGGAGGCTGTCCTACGTTTCCGTACGATTCGGAGGCCTACGAATTTATGTGCTCTGAGCTGAGTGCGGAATCGGTTAGCGTGGCGAGATGATTGCTTTATGGATGGATCTATCTTGTTGATTTCCATTAGAAAACATATACGGTGTACGGGTGCGTTCCATCGTAGAGACAATGTGCATATCGTCTCAACCGACATTGGATGTGGGGCCGTTACCGTTTATGGGTGACAACATGAGGGAATACCCCGTTAGAGGTTTTCTGTTTCATAATAATATATTTCAAAAAAATGTGCTAATTTTGAAACTATGGACAAGGGAAAAATAGATAGGATATTCAAGATATGGCGGGAGAAATCTCTGCTGACGAAGAAGGGTGCTCTGAGAGCTGTGCCGAATTTCGCGTATTACCTCATGATCATCGTGTCTAACATTTTGTTTCTGTTATTGGTTTTGTCCCTGATTGTCGGTTGCGTGGGTGCTTTTTTCTTGGCTATTAAATGGTTGGACGCATACAATCGTGTATGTGCTATGGTGATCTCTCCTGTAGCTGTCCTTGCATTCGCCTACTTGTTGATGAGGCTTTTCTCAACGCTTTTCAAATCTTTCCTTAGTCTGTCCGTGTATCGTTTATACGCTGTATGGAACCCGATATTTTACTTCTTTATTGATCCGTTGTGTTCCCTTTTCTCAAAGCATAAACCAATTCTCCACTTTTACGAAGATCGTGTGGTGGTCTCCTCTGGCTGTATCGGACATGATAGAACATACAATTATTCTGACATGGAGAGGGTCGTGTGCACCTCTTCGAAGGGAAAGGATTTCCGTGCCCATATGTTATTCAAGGGAATGGATCGACCCATAGCGGTGGAGGGGGAACTTGTGATAGGCCATCTGCTCTATCTGTTCGACACTGCCTTTAAGCCTATCTTCGTCAATGAATCTCTTTGCGAGGATTCGTTGAGGCTTTTCGCGGATATGATAACCATGAGTAGGGTTCCGGAGAACCAGTCTAAGGGATTGCAAATCGCCTCTCTCTATTTTTCCGCTCCGAAGTTCGATGGCTATGACTATCCTCGCCAGCTTGCGGAACAGGTTGTTTTGTTTAATCAATATAGGGCACGTAACCGCCTGCCTATAAGTGAGGATTATGTCTCTAGGAGCTCCTCTATTCTGCGGAACCCGGGGGTGGAATATGCGGACCGTCTGGAGCTTCTTTCCCACCTCTTCGAATGCGCCTATGCGAACGATGGTCTGGTGGACGTGGTGGAGTTGGACCGTCTCTCCCGCATCGCATACTACTTCCGTATCAAGGAGTGGGATTTCCTCTCGCTGAAGTATAATTTCGAAACCGAGAAGCGACAAAAAGGGCAACGGGAGGGCACGGAGAACGCCCGACAAAGCGAGCACTACCAATCCGTTTGTTCCAGCCGCATGCGTGAGGCCTATAATTTGCTGGGCTTGAAACAGGGCGCCACGTTGGAGGAGGTGAAGTCCGCCTACCGTGCGCTGGTGAAGGCTTGCCACCCGGACACCCTGCCGCCTACCGCCCAGGATAGCGAACGGGAGGAGGCCACGGTACGTTTCCGTACGATCACGGAGGCATATGATTTTTTGTGCGCGGAATTATGCGCTGAACCGGTTAGCGTGGCGAGGTGATTGCCTACGGGTGCGTGCGGTATTTGTAAAAAAATATGCTAATTTTGAAACTATGGACACGGCAAAGATAGAGAACATATTCAAGGAATGGCAAAGCAAATCCTATTTGACGAGGATGGGTGCCTACAAGTGTAGGTTGAGGTCCGATGGAAGTGGATCCGCGTTGTTTTTGTCGACAACCATACTTGTTATTATTTTTGTATATTGCTTTATTGATCTATTCCCCCGTGAGTCGCTCGTTTTCATTTTGAAGATCATTGGTGTGGTGTGGGTGTTGTCCATTGTTCTGGGCCTCTCAATTCTTTGGCCCACTCTTTATTTTTATAAAGATCGCATGGTTGAATCCAAATTCTTTGGATTATTTAAGAAATCTTACCAATATACTGACTTGGAGGAGATAACCTGCAAACAAATTACATACAAAAACAAGTCTGGTTCTGTCGATCATTTCATGAGTCTCAATATCAAAGTTGGCGAGAAAACTTTTGTGATAGATGGGGATTCCGTGATGAAGAGTCAGTTTGGACGTCTGTCTCGTTTCTTTACTTCGTGCTTCAAACCGATTTTTGTTAATCAAGTTTTCTTTGAATATATGGTTGCCCTCTTCGCTAATTTGATTGTGTTGAAGAAACCCGAACCTGATTATTCGGTTGCACGGACGGCTGCCCTGAAGTACTTCTCAGAGTCGAAATATAGTCGTTTTGATTATGAGAAACAACTTGATTCCTGCTTGGATGACCTGCTGTGTTATGAAATTAGGGGCGGCCGAAAAATTAGAACTCGATCGTATTATAATTATGAGGATTATTGCTACCGTATCATGAAAGCCCCAGGCGTGGATTACGCTGACCGTTTGGATCTTCTGGCGCATCTCTTCGAATGTGCCTATGCGAGCGACAACATGGTGGACAATGTGGAGCTGAAAAGGCTTTCCCGCATCGCCTATTGGCTTTGCATCAAGGATTGGGACTTCCTCTCGCTGAAGTATCATTTCGAGGCGGAAAAACAGGCTGAGGCAGAACAGAAAAAGACAGAGGACGCCCAACAGCGTGAACGCTATCAGACTGTTTGCTCCAACCGTATGCGGGAGGCTTATAAAATGTTGGGATTGAGGGAGAAAGCCTCTCTGGAGGAGGTGAAGAGCGCCTACCGTAAATTGGTGAAGGCTTGCCACCCGGATACCCTGCCGCCTAATGCCAAGGATAGCGAGCGGGAGGAGGCGTCGATACGTTTCCGTATGATCACGGAGGCATACGATTTCCTATGTGCGGAGTTGGCCGCCGAGCCGGTTAGCGTGGCGAGATGATGCGGTTCTTTTTTATCAATGCCATGCTCCATTGCGTTCCCATAAAATTGTGCTAATTTTGAAACTATGGATACGAAAAGATTAGATAGTTTATTCGCAAGCTGGAAGAAAAAGAATTTGTTGACGAACGGTGCGTTGGTTATGGGGCGTAGTTGGATCCCTTATGTATTCGGCCCCCTTGTCGGAATGGTCTTTTCTGGGTATGCAATCGCGGTGACCGAATCGATATTCTCCTCCCCCCATTCCCCCATCTCCATCGCATGTGGAGCGGTTTCCTTCCTCCTATTTGTCCAAATGTTTCCCGTCAAACATTTTTACAAGGATCGTATCGAGGTGTTTCGTTTGTGGGGGCTTGTAAAACGTAAGGTTTATTATGCGGATTTGAAGAAAATAGTCTATTCTTCTTTTTATGATTTTAAATCGGACTCTTGGGAGACGGCTCTTGTCATTTCGTCCAAAAAGATGCTGTGCCGAGTGGATCGTGGCTTTTTCACTGATAAAAACTTTGATTGTTTGTTGCAATTATTTTCTTGCTACAAACCTCTGTTTGTCAATGAGTTCTATTATAAGCAGATGGTAAATCTCCTTGCGTATATGATAACGCTAAAGAGTGATCCTCAATATCAGTATGAGGAGACTCAGTTCGCGGTGAGGTATCTCGCGGAGGTGTGTGGAAATAGTTCTACGGATTATGGGGAAAAACTTGCCTCTGGAATAAAACTATACAATGCGTATAGGCAGGAGGAAGACAAACTTCCTGCGGAATTGGGGTATGTCTCTGTATGCCTCGATATTCTGCACAACAAGGGCGTGTGCTATGCGGACCGGTTGGAATTGTTGTCTGCTCTTTTCGAATGTACCTATGCGAGTGACGGTATGGTGGACGATGTGGAGCTGGACCGCCTCTCCCGCATCGCCTTCTACTTCCGTATCAATGAGTGGGACTTTCTCTCACTGAAGTATCGCTTCGAGACGGAAAGCCAGACCAAAAAACAACGGAATGGCACGGAGAACGCCCAGCAACGTGAGCGTTGCCAATCCGCCTATTCCAACCGCCTGAAGGAGGCTTATAAGATATTAGGATTGAATGAGAAAGCCACGATGGAGGAGGTGAAAACCGCCTACCGCACGCAGGTGAAGACCTGCCACCCGGATACCCTGCCGCCTACCGCCCTAACGTCGGAGCGGGAGGAGGCTACGATACGTTTCCGCACGATCACGGAGGCCTACGATTTCTTGTGTGCGGAGCTGAGCGCGGAGCCGGTTAGTGTGGCGAAATGATACGGTTCTTTTTTATCAATGTCATGCTCCATTGCGTTCCCATAAAATTGTGCTAATTTTGAAACTATGGACAAGGGAAAGATAGATAGTGTGTTCGAAGACCTAAAGAGCAAGAATATGCTGAAGAAAGACGGGGCTTTTTATATGGGGGATTCAGTCGCCGGCATGATAGAAACATTCCTCCGTGCTCTGTTCTTTTTGGCTGTTTTTGGCTTAGGAATCTTCTTTTTATGGATATTGGATGGATGGAGTAAAATATTGGGAATGATGTTTTTTTCTCCATTCGCCCTTTTGGCTCTGTGGGGTCTTTGGTTGTTGCCTGCTCGTCTATATTGGTATAGAGACCGTCTTGTGACAAAAAATTCCTTCGGAACTAATGTGCACGAGTATAGTTATTCCGATATCAGTGAAATTAAAAGATATCCGAAATATGACGAGAAAACGAAGAAGTATGAAATAACTATAGACATATCCTTCCGCAAACGTGGTATGGATACTATCTCGATAGATGATGATCCACGTGCGTGCGAATTCTTTCGCTCTTGTTTTGGCGATATCTTTTCCGAACAAGAGTGCGATGTGCATGATGATGAGTATGATTTGAGGATGAAACTCTTTGCCAGAGTGCTTAAAAGGGATGCAACCGAGTGCCGTCCGTATGTGAAGGAACGTCAATGTGCGGTGCGTTATTTCACTAGTTTAAAGACGTATCGTGGTCGGGGGGATGAAGAGCGTTACTTTACAAATCGTCTTACTTATTGGTTGAAGCAATGCAAACGTGACACGAAGGAGAAATGTGTGGAGGATTGTCGCACACTGGGCCGTGAGATCATGAAATCTAAAAGCATGGTTTATGAGGAACGCCTGGCGTTGCTTACCTATTTCTTCGAATGTACCTATGTGGAGGATGGTCTGGTGGATGAGTGGGAGCTGGAACTTCTCTCTCAAATCGCCATTAGCCTCGAAATCAGATCTTGGGACTTCGTTTCCTTGAAGCATCGTTTTGAAGGGAAAAAACAGGAGGAGTCCAAGCAGAAGGGGGAGGAGAATACCCGACAGCAGAAGCGCTATCAACAGGTTTGTTCTAACCGTAAGCAGGAGGCCTATTCCCTGCTGGAGCTGAAGCAGGGCGTCACGTTGGAGGAGGTGAAGCGTGCCTATCGCACATTGGTGAAGAGCTGCCACCCGGACACCTTGCCGCCTACCGCCACGATCAAGGAGCGAGAAGAGGCCATCATCCGTTTCCGCTCGGTCACGGAGGCATACGATTTTTTGTGTGCGGAACTGAGCAAGGAGCCGGTCAGCGTGGTGAGATGATTGTTCCCTCGTAGAGACGATGTGCACATCGTCTCTGCCAACAACGAATGTGTGGCCGTTACCGTTCTTTTGTTGCGTGCCAATCCTCGCATGTTCTTTGCCCGTAGAGGCTTTCTCTTAATAGAACAGATATGATTCAACACGCGAAAATATCCCGTTAGGGGTTTTCTATTCCATCATTCTATATTTCAAAAAAAAGTGCTAATTTTGAAACTATGGACAAGGAGAGATTAGATAGCTTATTCGCAAGTTGGAAGAAAAAAGACTTGTTGACGAGGAGGGGGTCGTTGAAAGTGGGGCGTAGTATGGCCCCTTTTCTCATTGGAGTCCCTCTCGGATTTTTCATTTTTGGCATCACATGCGGAATGATGGCCGAACTCGACGTCCATTTCTCTATCCCTATCGCCTGCGGGGTGGCTTCCTTCCTCTTATTTGTCCAATTGTTTTCCGTCAAACATTTCTATAAGGACCGTGTGGAGTTGTTTTACCTATGGGGACTCATAAAACGCAGGCATTATTATACTGATCTAAACAAAATTGTCCATGACAATTATTACGACAGTAATTCGAATAGGTGGGTGAAGACTCTTTCCGTTTCGTTCAAGGATTGGTCTTTTTATATGGGGTCTGAATTTTCGTCAAAAACGAGGTTCGATTGTTTGACGCAACTGTTTTCTTGCTTTAGGTCTTTGTTTGTCAATAAGATGTATGAGGAGCAGATGGGAAAACTCTTTGCGTATGTGGTGACGTTAAAGGATGACCCTCAGTATCAGAAAGAGGAGTCCCAATGTGCGCTGAAATATTTGTCGGAGGTGTGTAAAAATAGTTCTGCCCCAAATGCCTTTGTCTCTCAAAAGAATCGATACAATGCCTATAGACGGACGAACACACTTCCTGCTGATTATGGGTATATCAGTATTTGCCTCGACATTTTGCAGAATAAGGGCGTGTGCTATGCCGACCGGCTGGATTTGCTCTCAGCCCTTTTCGAATGTGCCTATGCGAGTGATGGCAAGGTGGATGACGAGGAGCTGGAATGCCTTTCCCATATCGCCTATTACTTCTGTGTCAAGGAATGGGACTTCCTCTCGCTGAAGTACCGTTTCGAGTCGGAGCAACAGACCAAAAATCAGCGGAAAGGCACGGAGGACGCCCAACAACGTGAACGTTGCCAAGCCGCCTATTCCAGCCGTTTGCGGGAGGCTTACAAGATATTGGAGCTGAAGGAGAATGCCACGCTGGAGGAGGTGAAGGCGGCCTACCGCACGCAGGTGAAGACCTGCCACCCGGATACCCTGCCGCCTACCGCCATGGCGTCGGAGCGGGAGGAGGCTACGATACGTTTCCGCACAATCACGGAGGCGTATGATTTCCTGAGTTTGGAGCTAAATATGGAACGAGTTGTTGTATCATGATGTTTTAATAAGTTAACGTGTGGATTATGGACGAAAAGTGGAATGTGGACGAAACGAAGATAGAACTTTTATTTAAGAGCTGGGAGGAGAAACCCTTTCTCAGGTTGGGGGCATTGGTTGTGACTCTGTTCAGTTGGCGGCATATCTTCAAAATATTAGCATTTTCACTCGTTCCCTTTCTTATTATTATATATTTTGACCTGTTTGGTGACTTGTTTTTTCTCCCTTTTTTGGGCTTTTTGTTCGCCATGATTCCCCGTCTGATACCCCCTTCTCTCTATTTCCGTACGAAATTCATGGAGTATGGTAATCGGAAATATTATTATAACACGTTGAACCGGGTCGATTATTGTTGTGTGGATGAGAAGGAGCAGAAGGGCAAACATCTCATGCTTCACTTTGATGAACAGACAATTGATGTGAAGTTGTACCATTTGTCGCAGGAAGAGAAAAGGGCGCTATTGCAACTCTTTAACACCTGCTTTAAACCCGTCTTTGTCAATAAATTATTTTATGCGGATATAATTCGGCTTTTTGCGGATGTGATAGCCATGAAGAGTGACTCCGATTACCAGAATGTGGAGTTTAAAAGTGCCCAAAAGTACTTTGAAGAGTCGAAGTACCGTGACCTGAATTATTATCATGATCTTTCCCAGGCAATCCACCGTTTCAACATGTACAAGTCGGCGCAACGTCTCCCTGGGGGTGAGGGGTATATGAATATTTGTTTGTCCATTGTGAAGAACAAGAGTGTGGACTATGCCGATCGGTTGGATCTTCTGTCGCATCTCTTCGAATGCATGTATGCGAGCGATGGCATGGTGGATGAGTCGGAGTTGGAACGTCTCTCCCGCATTGCATTCTACTTGCGCATCAAGGAATGGGACTTCCTCTCGCTGAAGTACCGTTTCGAGGCGGAGAAACAGTCGAAGGATCAACAGAAGGGTTCGGAGAACACCCAACAACGGGAACGTTACCAATCTGTTTGTTCCAACCGTAAGCGTGAGGCCTACAACCTGCTGGGCCTGAAAGCGGATGCCCCGTTGGAGGAGGTGAAGAGCGCCTACCGCACGCAGGTGAAGACCTGCCACCCGGATACGCTGCCTTCCACTGCCACAGTAGCGGAGCGGGAGGAGGCTTCACAACGTTTCCGTACGATCACGGAGGCCTACGATTTCTTGTGTGCGGAGCTGAGTGCGGAGCCGGTTAGCGTGGCAAAATGACACGGTTCTTTTTTTATCAATGCCATGCTCCATTGCTGTCTCATGAAATTGTGCTAATTTTGAAACTATGGACAAGGAAAAGATAAATAGTGTATTCAAGGACTTGAAGAGTGGTGGATTGCTGACGAAGGACGGGGCTTTCCGTATGGGCGATACTTGGATCCATTCGGTTTGTTGGATATTGTCTATGTTAATTTTGTTGTTCTTGTCTCTCCTCGGATTCATAGACAGCCGTGATGCTGATGGCCAGGCTACTCCATTCCTTTGTATTTGGACTATAGTTGTCCTCTTTTATTTCTTTCACATGTGCTGGACGGATTGCGCCCGTCAATACTGGTTTAGGGATTGTCTTGTGACAGAAAACACTTTCGGATTGAATGCAAAAAAAATCTTGTATTCTGATTTGAAAAGTATTGTGAGGTTGGAATATGATGAGAGAACGAATCGTTATCGCAAGAAGATCATGTTATATTTCCATTCTACCGATGATAGTATTGAATTGGATGATAATTCACGTAATCGACAGTTCTTGTTGTCTTGCTTTCCTGAATTGTTCCAAAACAAAGTGGAGAACAAAGAGGTCGAACTGAGGGCGAAGTTCTTCGCTAGGCTGCTGCTGCGGAATAAATCCTTTTGCGAAGCATATGAAAAAGAACGTCAATGTGCGGTGCGTTGTATGCTCAAGGTGAAGGAACTTAGTGATTTGGGATACAAAGCCCCTTATCTCTCTGAAAGGCTTTCTTATTGGTTGGGGAAATATAGGGAAGACACGAAGAAGAAGTGCATGAATGAATGTCTGAATATGTGTCTTAAACTTATGCGGAGCGAAAGTTGGTCGTATGCGAAGCGCCTGGAATTGCTTTCCCATTTCTTCGAGTGCATGTATGCGGGGGATGACATGGTGGACGAGCGGGAATTGGATTTCCTCTCCAAAATCGCTTTTTACTTTGTCATCAAGGAGTGGGACTTCCTCTCCTTGAAGTACCGATTTGAGTCGGAAAAACAGGCGAATGAGCAACGGAAACAAGCGGAGCAAACGGAGAAAAAAGAGAACGCCGAGGATGCGCAGCGTGCGAAACAGCGTGAACGGTTCCAATCCGTCTGCTCCAGCCGCAAGCGTGAGGCCTGCAACCTGCTGGGCGTGAGCACGGAGGCCTCGTTGGAGGAGGTTAAGAGCGCTTACCGCAAACAGGTGAAGAGTTGCCACCCCGACACCCTGCCGCCTACCGCCACGGATGGAGAAAGGGAGGAGGCCACGATCCGTTTCCGCACGATCACGGAGGCGTACGATTTTTTGTGTGCGGAGTTGTGCGCCGAGCCGGTTAGCGTGGCGAGGTGATCGTCTTAATTTAAATTGTCTATATGAAACGTTTCTCTTTCTTCCTCCTTCTTCTCTCACTCCTTGCTTCGATGGGCAGGGCGGCGGAGCCTCTTCGCCTTACGGCTGTGGAGGATGGGGTGATGATCTCTGTCGCCGCCTGTGCGGGCAATCATACCTCCTTGGAGTACTCCCGTGACGGGGGAGCCTCATGGTCGCCTCTGCGCTTCCATCCGAAGGAGGACGGGGATACGGTGAATGTTATGTCGGAGCTGATCGAACTGCAGCATGCGGGTGAATCGGTCTGCTTCAAGGGGAATAATCCGAAGGGGCTCTCCTTTGTCCTGAAGAGTGATAGGGGTGATCGGGAGAACCGTTATACCGCTTTCGTGATAGAGGGGAGGGTCTATGCGGACGGAGACGTGATGAGCCTGCTGTGTGGGGATGCCGCCTGTGCGGAGATTCCTTCCGAATATTGCTTTTACCGCCTATTCGACCATTGCGAAGGCTTGCGCCGTGCGCCACGCTTGCCTGCCACGACGTTGACCAAAGGATGCTACTCTCACATGTTCTTTGGCTGCAAGGAGTTGACCAAAGCCCCCGCATTGCCTGCGCTGAACGTGACTGACGGTTGTTATGCGAATATGTTCAAGGATTGTGTGGGTTTGTCCGAGCCTCCCGCACTGCCGGCCACCGAGTTGGGCGTGGGGTGCTACATGGATATGTTCTTCGGCTGCAAGGGGTTGCGACGAGCGCCACGCTTGCCGGCGGAGAGGATGGCGGACTATTGCTATTACCGTATGTTCGCCGGGTGCTCGTCGCTGAAGAGGACTCCCGATCTTCCCGCACGCTCTTTGGCCTCCTATTGCTATGGGGATATGTTCACCGGATGTTTCCGCCTGAAGAGGGTGGGGAATCTCCCTGCCGAGACGATGGCGAAGGGGTGCTACAATTCCATGTTCTCGATGTGCCATAGCTTGCGGAAGGCACCTTCCTTGCCTTCTGTCCGTTTGGCGGATGAATGCTATGCAAAGATGTTCGACGATTGTACACGTTTGAAGCGTGCACCTATCTTGCCTGCCGATACGCTGGCGGAGCGTTGCTATGCTGAGATGTTCTCGGGTTCGGGTTTGATCGAGGCGCCTGAACTTCCTGCCAAGACATTGGCGGATGCCTGCTATGCGGATATGTTTCGCTCATGTATGCGTTTGAAGCGTGCGCCTGTCTTGCATGCCGTCGCGTTGGCGGAGCGTTGCTATGCTGGGATGTTCTCGGGGTCGGGTCTGACCGAGGCGCCAGAACTTCCTGCCATGACATTGGCGAATGACTGTTATGCGTATATGTTTCGCTCCTGTACGCAGTTGAAGCGTGCGCCTGCGCTGCCTGCCGACACGTTGGTGGAGCGTTGCTATGCCGGGATGTTCTCGGGTTCGGGTTTGACCGAGGTGCCTGAACTTCCTGCCAGGACCTTGGCGGAGGATTGTTATCAATATATGTTCTCAAAGTGTCGTTCGATAAAACGGGTCGCTTCACTGCCTGTGCGGAACTTGTCCCCTGGTTGCTATGCCTTTATGTTCTCTGAGTGTCCGGGTTTGGAGGAGGCGCCTGTCTTGCCTGCCACCGTGATGCGGGATCGGTGCTACCAGGGCATGTTTGAAGGGTGTGAGTCGTTGCATCGCGCTCCGTTGTTGCCAGCGATGGAACTGGCGGATGGATGCTATAGTAGCCTATTCCGGGGCTGTGTGTCGCTGACGGAGGCTCCAGCTCTTCCTGCCAAGGTTCTGAGACCTTATTGCTATGCGAATATGTTCGATGGGTGCGTGCGTCTTTCCGTTGCGCCCTCGATTCCTGCCGAAAAGGTGAACACGGGTTGCTGTGTGGGTATGTTTGCGGGGTGTGTCGCATTGGAGCGGGCGCCTGAGTTGCTAGCCGTCTCCTTGGCGGAGGATTGCTACAAGGGAATGTTCCGTGGTTGTACCAGCCTAAAGTACCTGAAGGTTCATTTCAATAGTTGGTTGGACCCCACCTTTTCTGCCGCCACGAGCGGTTGGTTGGATGGTGTGGGGGAGGAGGGCACCTTCGTCTGCCCTGAGACGCTCCCGGATGATGAGGGGATGAGCGGGGTGCCGGAGGGTTGGAGAATTAAGAATTAAGAATTTTGAAACGTCAGTTCGACGAAGTCAATTAAGAATTAGGGTGGTGTTCGTGGGAATACAGTTGTGGGTAATGAACCGATAGTTCGACGAAATCGATTGAGGAGAGCGTATCTATGCACGATGCGCACATTCCAGCCCTGAAAGGGCATAACATATATAGCCTAGGGCAACGCCCTATGGAAATTATGACGAAAAAAGGGCGGACAATATGTCCACCCTTTCCCGTTATGATCATTTGATAGGTTAGAATCAGAATGCGTTGATGATGCCGCAGAAATCCTCAACCTTCAAAGAAGCGCCACCGATCAAACCACCGTCGATGTCTGGCTTAGCGAACAACTCAGGAGCGTTAGAAGCCTTGCAAGAACCACCGTAAAGGATAGAAGTGTTCTCAGCAACTTCCTTGCCATATTTGTCAGCTACGCAAGAACGGATGTAAGCGTGGATCTCCTCAGCTTGGTCAGCCGTAGCGGTCTTGCCTGTTCCGATGGCCCAGATTGGCTCGTATGCGATAGTGATCTTAGCGAAATCCTCAGCTGACAAGTTGAATACAGAACCCTCCAACTCAGCCTTAACGACTGCGTTTTGCTTGTTAGCCTCACGCTCTGCCAAGCTCTCGCCGATGCAGAAGATAACCTTCAAACCGTTCTTCAAAGCCAAGAGGACTTTCTCCTTCAAGATCTCTGGAGTCTCGTGGTAGTACTCACGACGCTCTGAGTGTCCCAAGATAACGTACTCAGCACCTGTTGACTTAACCATAGCGGCGGAAACCTCACCAGTGAATGCGCCAGACTCTTTGTCTGCACAGTTCTCAGCGGAAACCGCGATCACCTTGGTGTCGATGGCTGCGGCTACGCTTGCCAAGTGGATGAATGGAGTGCCGATGATGACATCGCAATTCAGTTTCTTACCCTTCAAAGCGGCGTCCAAGCCCTTTGCCAACTCAAGACCCTCTTGGAGTGTCTTGTTCATTTTCCAGTTTCCTGCAACGATATTCTTTCTCATTGTAATGAATTTAAATGATTATGTTAATGTTGTATTATTTCTTTTTTCCGCTGATGCGTGATATGATCCAATCTATGGCGAATACGAGGGCGAGGACCGCGAGGAATCCTAAGACTGACATCGTCACCATTCCCCATTCGTTAGGCTCTTGCACCTTCCCCATCTCGGATTGATCCAATGACTTTTCGAACTTCGGCAAGTTCTTGTTGCTCCATTTGTTCACAACCACACCGTCCTTCAACAACACCAAGCCCGGATTGGACCGTACGATGGTCTTCAGCGTGATCTCGTCCGTGTTGACGATCGGGTAGCCACCCTCTGCGCTGTAACCCATCTCAGTCTTGAATTCCTTCATCTCGTCGGTCTCCAATCCTGTGGCGGTCATGCAGTAGAAGTCGTATCCGTTCTGTTGCGCATATTGGTAGATGTTGTTGATCTCCTTCCGTTTGTTGGTCAACGCTTTCTCTACCCTGTAGCATACCATCAAGAAGGTGTAGCCTTTCTTGTTCAACACTTCCTCTGTGATGTCTCCGTCGTCTGGGTGTTCCATGGTGAAGTCATGGATAGGCGGTTCGAATCCCTTCTTGATCAATTTGTGCTTCGAGTCTACGAAGGTCCATGAGTTGTCGTCTTTCGGATAGTTATCCAAGGAGAATTCTTTCTGTTCGCCATCCTTCTCGTACACCAGTATTGTCTCGAATTCATCTTCCTCTGCACCTTCCGGTACTTCCATTGCCTTTATGATGTCGGTTCCGTTCTTGTAAGGGCGGAAGTCGATGATCGGCAGGTTGAAGTAGCAGTAGATGGAGAGCAGTATGGAGAATGTGCCGGCGCAGATGGCTATCAACCACTCCGTGCGGTTCGAGAAGAGTTTCGGACTATATTCTTTCCATTTGTAGACTAAGATGGTGAGTGCCAGCAGCACGATGTTTTTCCAGAATGTCTGCCAATTGCTGATGACCAATGCGTCGCCGAAGCATCCGCAGTCCGTCACAGGGTCCGCTATGGCGATCCAGAGCGTGAGCGGGGTCATGAAGCACATCATGACGAAGGCTAAGATGGAGGTGGATTTGAGGTTAGTGCCTAATACCAGGCATACACCGATCAGAAACTCGAAGGCGGCCAAAGCGATACCGATGACCAAGGCGATCGGAGCGAAGAAGTCCAAGCCCATCGCTGCCATGTAGTCTTGTATTTTGTAGGTCGATCCAAGCGGATCCACTGCTTTCACGTATCCGGAGAAGACGAAAACTAATCCTAATAGGATTCTCGCCGCAACAACTATTTTGCTTTTTACACTATCTTTCATGCTTCCAAAATTACTAAAATATTTATTCCCTTAGTCTTTAAAATCTATTTTTATCAGACCGAACAAAGCATAGTTCACCATGTCCATGTAGTTCGCCTCTATCCCTTCGGATATGAGCGTTTGGTTCTGGTTGTCTTCTATTTGCTTGGTGCGGTAGAGCTTCATGAGGATGAGGTCCGTGTAGGAGGTGGTGCGCATGGAGCGCCATGCCTCGTCGTAGTCATGGTTCTTCGCCAGCATCAAGTCGACGGTCTTCTTCATGTACTTGTCGTAGAGAGTGATGGCCTCCTGTGGCGTGAGGTCCGATGACTCCGAATACCCCTTCTCCAACTGGATCATTCCCATAATGCCGTAGTTCACGATACCGATGAGCTCCGGACGTATGCCTTCGTTCACCTTCGCCTCTCCCTTTACTTCCAGGGTGCGGATTCGGTTCGCCTTGATGAATATCTGGTCGGTGATGGATGCCGGACGCATGATGCGCCAAGCGGCGCCGTAGTCCTGCAACTTCTTGCTGTAGATGTCTTTGCATACAGCGATTACCGTCTCGAATTGCTCTTTTGTTTCCACGCTATTCTCTTTTTTCTTTTGTCTTGGCAAATTTACCCCTTTGGAGATTAATATCCTTGTCTCTCTTCGGAAAAAATGTTAAATCATCTTTATTGCATGCCCCGCTTCAAGCCAAAAATTAATTATCAACTCTTAACTCTTAACTACTGGTTAAACATGTCCTTGTTGTAGAATGCCAGCACCTCTTGGATGGCGTCGTAGGCCATGCGGGCGGGCGATTCGGGGTTGATGTCTATTGCCGCTTGATACTCGTTCAGCGCACCTTGCCAGTCTTCCCTCTTTCGGTAGAGGTTGCCCATGAGGAAGTGTGCGGCCTCATCGTGCGGGTTCTCGTCGATGTGCTGCTTCAGTAGCGCCTCCGCATCTGCGAATCGCTCCTCCATGATGAGCTGTTTTATTTCGGCTAAACGCATCATTTGACTGTTTTGATTCTGTATCTACATCTGATCTTACCGTTGACCATGCTGGTCAGCTTGCCTCGGTTCATTTGGCGCCTGATGGGTGATATCCTGTCGATGAATACTTTCCCCTCCAGGTGGTCGTATTCGTGCTGAATCACTCTCGCTTTGTATTTCTCGTACACTTCATCGTGCGGTTGCATATCCTCGTCAAGGTACTGGATGCGTATCTTGGTCGGACGCTTCACGCTCTCGCTGATGCCTGGCAGGCTGAGGCACCCTTCGTCGCACGTCTCCATCTCCTCTCCGTATTCGACGATCTGAGGGTTGATGAACACTTTCTTGAATCCTTTGAATTGAGGGTCGTCCTCCGCCAACACTTCCAAGTCTATGACGAACATACGGATGGATAAACCGATCTGTGGCGCCGCAAGCCCAATGCCTTCCGCATTGTACATTGTGGCGAACATATCTTCCGCTAATTGCTTGATGTTAGGGTAGTCCGGCGTGATGTCTTTCGCCTCTTCTCTTAACACGGGACAACCGTATACGACTATGGGATATATCATTTTTTTATAATGTTTTGTTTATTCTCACATTGTGAATTTTCTGCTCTCCATGTAGGATTGCAGGATGATGGTGGCGCTTATCTCGTCCACCAGGGCTTTGTCTTGCCGGTCCTTCTTCTTCAGCCCTCCGTCGAGCATGGTCTTGTGGGCTAATACGGAGGTGAACCGCTCGTCGTACATGGTGATGGGTATCTGCGGCAATCTTTTCTTCAACGCGTTGACGAAGGGGGTGATGTACCTCATCGACTCTGACGGCTCGTTTTTCATGGTCTTGGGTTGCCCCACCACGATGAGCTCGACTGTCTCTTTCTTTGTGTATTCCTCGATGAAACGGAGTATGTCGTTGGCGGGAACGGTGCATAAACCGTTCGCAATGATCTGACAGGGGTCGGTCACCGCGACGCCCACTCTCTTCCTTCCGTAATCTATGGCCATTATCCTACCCATACGTCCGCGAATTTACGAATTTTTGTCGTAAATAGGGTGGTTTATGATGATTGATTTCATGGATTTTTTAGCCCTTCCATGATGGCTCCCCGCTCTCGCCTCGACCGCTATTTCACGGTGCGTGGCGTGTAACCGAAGAATTCCTTGAATTTGCGGGTGAAATAGGCTGGGTCGGTGAATCCGCATTCGTAGGCTATCTCGTTGATTTGCAGTCCTTCTTCGTTTGATTTCAGCAACGAAAGCGCGGCGTTCAACCTGTACTCGACGAGTATCTCGATCGGGGTCTTCCCCGTGATGGATTTTATCTTTCTGGCTAATGTTGATTGGCTCACGTTGAGCGTCTCTGCCAAGGTCTCGATGGAGAAGTTGCTCTCCTTGTAGTTCTTGGCTATCTCGTCCACCATCCTTTGCAGGAATGGATTCATCTTCTCCTCTTTATCCTCTTCCTTGCTTGTCTCACCATTCTCGCCTCCCGTGGATAATGTGCTGATATTCTGCTGCAGGATGCGTATCTGTTGCTTTCTGCGGTTGCTTAGGATATTATTGATCTTGATGAGTAACTCGTTCGAACTGAATGGTTTAGGAATATAGTCCACCGCACCGGTCAAGAGCCCCATCAGTCGGTCTGACTCGTCTGTCTTGGCGGACAGGAAGAGGAGTGGCACACCGTAGAGGTTGTCCATCTTGGCCATCTCGCGGCTCATCTCTATTCCGTTCATCTCTGGCATTTCGACGTCGCTCAGGATGATGTCCAGTTCGTTCTCCTTGGCTATTTCGAGGGCCTCGGCTCCGTTGCTGGCCGGAAGGACGGTCATATGCCGCTCTAACGTGTGTTGGATGTTCTTCCGGATGAGTGGGTCGTCTTCCACAATCAGGGCGGTGTTGCCTCCCAGCAGTTCTTTGTCTATCAGATGCTCGTCTCCGCTCTCCTCCTTGTGCAGGATGGCGTCTTCTGCCTTGCGCTCGGATGCTGGTACGGAGATGGTGATTTTGGTGCCTTGTCCGAGCCTGCTTGTGATCTCCATCTCACCGTTGATGCGTTTGAGGTAATCCTTGCAGAGCCCTAATCCGAGACCGGAGCCTTTCTCTTCCTGTGTTCCTAAGGTGCTCTGCACGTGTCCGTTGTTGCGGAGCTGCTCCAACGTCTCTTGGCTCATGCCGACACCGTTGTCTTCGACACTGACGTATATCTTTCCTGCGCTTTGCCATGCCGACAGGGCGATGCGTCCACCCTTCGGGGTGAACTTGACAGCGTTGGTGATGAGGTTGCGGATGATGGTGTTGAACATCCTGGAGTCGACGTATGCGCAGTTCTCAGTGTGTGAGGTGATGTCGAGCGTCTGCTCCTTGCTGCGGATGAGTCCGCCTAAGAGCAGTCCTAAGTTCTGCAGCGTGTTGCCCACGTTGACGTCCTCGTGCTTGCACTCGATCTCCTCTTTCTTGGCTTTCGCCCATTCGAGGAGTCGTACCATCTCGTTCTGTAGTGTCTCCGCGGATTGGTGCACGTCCCTCAGCGTCCTTTTGTATTCGCTGTCCGCCTCGATCTCCTTGTTGTTCAACTGTTCCAATGTGCCCACGATGGCGAACATCGGGTTTTTCAGGTCATGGGCGATGACGGATATGAGTCGGTCTTTGTCTTGCAGCACTAATCGTAGCTCGGCATTCTTCTCGTCCAACTCGTGGGTGCGCTCCTTCACCTTCTCCTGCAACTCGATCTGCTCTTTCTTCAATCGTCTGATGCGCAGGTTGAGGATGGTGCCTATCAGGAGGGCGAGTAGGAGGGAGGTGCCGATCTTGAACCAGATGGTCTGCCACCATGGCGGTAATACGGTGATTTGTACATCCCTCACCTCTGCGGATTCTTCTTCGCCGGACAGGTAGTTGCGCACGTGCAGGACGTAGCTGCCGGATGGTATGAAGGAGAAGTTGATGCCTCGGTCACTGTTCACCTCCGTCCATTTGTCCGATAATCCTTCCAACTGATATTCGCAGATGATCTCTTTCGGGAAGTAGTTCACAAGGTCCACACGGAAGGTCAGGTCCGTTTGCCCGTATTTGACCGTCATCTCTTTGATGGAGCCATTCTCGTCGGTCACTTGTTGGATGTTTGTCTCCCTGTATGGAATGCTGTTGACGGTCTCGCAGGTCACACCGAAGTGGTGGGTCTTGGCGCCTTCCCCCTTTTGGTTGAGGTTGACGACGATGAATCCCTCCTTGGTGCCGAAGAGTATCCTTCCGTCTCTCAGGACGATGGAGCCGTGGATGCGGAAACGTCCTGTTCCGCTGGCGTGGAACTCGTACGGATAGATGGTGTATTGTTCTCCTTTAAGGTCAATTCTGTAGATGCCCTTGTTCCCTCTGGCTATGATCTCCCCGTTGTCCAATAGCTCGAGGGAGAAGTAGTTGTCTTTCGGGACGAAGTTTAGCGTGTCGCAGTGCTCTCCGTTTTCCGAGAACTTCAGGATGATTTGGTCGCACCCCACGTAGAGGTTCCCCGCTTTGTCGCATGCGGCGTCGTTGATGCAGATCGGGTCGTGCGTTTTCTGCTTGGATATGTCCGCGATCAGAGGCTTCCGGTTGGTTCCGTTGACTCTCCAGATGGAGCGTGTGGTGATGATCCAGCGGGTCCCGTTGGTTCCCTCCGTGACACCGTAGGTCCACATGTCGTATTCGTTGCCGCCGAAAGGTAGCAGGAACTTCTCCCAGTGTCCGTCCGTTCTCCGTACATAGAGTCCGTCTCCTCCCGTGCAGATCCATATCTCATTGTTTTTCATGATGTTGACGGAGAAGAAACAGCTGAGAGTGGATTTAAGCTCCTCGAATTTCTCTTGTTTAAAACTCTTGCTTGCAGGGTCGTATATTTGGACACCGCCGCCCCAGGTGGCTATCCATATCTTGCCCTCTGCGTCTTGTGCGATGCTGAGGGCGTTTTGGTTGTTTTCGCCCGCTTTGCCTGGTATCTGTTCGAATGTTTTGAGGTCGTTGCTGATCCATGATAGTCCGCCACCGTCGGATACGGCGTAGATGGACCCATCTTCGGTCTCGATGAAGTCGGAGCACATCTTTTCAGGGAAGGGGATGTCTTGCGACGACATGATCAGGTTGCTTCTATTCTTTTTGTACCTCCATATACCCGTGTTTTGGGTGCCGATCCATAGGTCGCCGTCTTTTGTCTCTTGGATGCAGTAGAGTTTGCTGATGGCATCGCTTGGGTATCCTGCCGGCCTGATGTTCACGTAGTTGGTCGTCTCCGTCAGCTCCTCGTCCGTGTACCACAGTCCGTTCCCGTCCGTGGTGAACCATATTCTGCCGGACCTGTCCTTCAGCACGCTGGTGATGTTGGAGAAAGGAAGCCTGATTTTCTTGGAGTTGATGATTTGCCCATCGTCTGACAGGACATATTCGATCAGGTTGTTGGAGAAACAGGTGATGAGGATATGCTTTTTGTCGAGGGCGATGACCTTGCTGGCATACATCTCTCCCAAGTCAAGTTTGTCCCTCCGAAGTAGTTTTCCGTCGGGTTGTATGATTTTCAGCGAGTTGTAGGTGCATACCCAGATGCGGTTGGTCGGGTCCACGTACATGGAGCAGATGAACGTGTCCTTGGTCATTTCATATATGGGTGTCTCGGAGGAGAAACGGCCTGTCTCCTTGTTGTAGAGGTAGATACCGCCGGATGTCCACATGTAGGTATCTCCCTTGTCGTTGGAGCAGAATCCCGAGATCTGTTTGTAGTAGGTGTTCTCGAACTCTTTTGGGGCGACATAGAGGAAGGTGTCCTTGTTCGCGTCGTATTTCAGCGCTACGCCGAGGTAGCTTCCGATGAGCACGGAACCATCCTTTTGTGTGGTGGCGCAGAAGAAGTCGTTGCGGAGGATGGAGGGGTATTCTCCCTTCTCGAACCGTTTGAAGCGGCTTCCGTCGAAACGGGAAAGCCCATAGTCCGTGCAAACCCAGATATGGCCAAGGGAGTCTTCCGTCATGCCGTGCGTCATGTTGGACGATAGTCCTTCCGCCGCCGAGTAACGCTCCATCCGCTCCATGCGCTGGCTGGTGCCTGCCCATAGTTCAGGCATGCAGAGCATGATGGCGACGAGGGTTGCCAATATGTGCGCGAATGACTTCTTGACAATCATTGGTTCTGTGTTTTTCGGTTTTAGCGGTGCAAATATACTCTTTTTCGTTGGAATATATTGCTGAACTTCTCTTTTTTGTGAGGGAGGGGGCATTCGGAAGCGATGAACCTTATCGGATCATTACTTGTCCCGTAGAAAAATATAGCTCAGATATTTATTGACAATTGGACAAAAGGATTATTTTTGTGAAAATAACATTACACGCCGATTTTGCCATTTTTTGAAATCTTGCGGAATCTATAATAAACATTGTCAAATGAGGAATTTCGGAATAGACAACGTGATGGCTGGAATAGATAGGGTGCTGCGTTATTGGTGGGTGATTCCTGTGGCGTTGGTTTCTTGTCGGATAGGTGGCATTGTCATGCTGAAATTAGGCATAAGGGAGGGGGTGGACTATTGTATCGCATATCAGCCTCTTCCTCGCATTATGTGCGTTGCTAGTCTGCTGTTTTGGGGGATTGGTGTGATAACCCTCTTGTTGTCGATCTTTCGGAAAAAATGGAAAATTTGTCTGGCATTGTTGGCGACTTTCCTCGTGTGTCTTTTTGGGATGGTTTACGAAATAATTCATGATCCGTGGGGATGGTGGTAGGAGACGATGATTTCTGTCGCGGAAAGTTTGTAGCTTTGCGGATAATTAGTTAATTTGGACAATATGAGGAAAGTTGTACTGTTTCAAATATTGCTATTGTCGCTGTGCGTTATGACGGTGGATGCGAAAGTGAGCATCACGGAGATCATGACGAACAATGTCGCTACGGTTGTCAGTGATCAATATAACTATGACGGTTATGTGGAGTTCTATAACGATGGACCTGCTGTCGACCTGAAAGGCTGGACCGTGGTCAACGAGAAGGAGGGGCAGACGGATTGGAGCGTGGTGCTGGACTCTTCCCATGTCATACCCAACGGCTATTCCTTGCTGTTCTTCGGCAAGGTGGAGTCGGGTAGTGCCTCTGCCATGCGTGTTCATCCTCGTTACGTTGGTAGCGTGGGGCATAAACTCTCTACGGATAAGGGAATGATTTCTTTTTCTAATGGTGGCGAGACGCTGGAACTGCCTTACCCGAAACAATATCCGCACATCGCCTATTGCGAGGATGGTTTCATGATTCCTACGCCTGGCGAACCGAATGACGAATTGGTGACGTCGATCTCTAATAGGGTGGCGAAACCCCTATTCAAGAGCGGAAAGCCAGGATTGTATGATGGTGCGTTGAACGTTGAACTGGATTGCGAAACGGAGGGCGCGCAGATCTATTATACCCTGAATGGCGATGTGCCTACTCCTGAGAACGGAACGAGGTACGAGGGCGCCTTCCCGGTCGCGCAGACTGCCGTTGTGCGCGCGAGGGCTTATAAGGAGGATATGCTGTTCAGCGAGATCCTAACGGGCACCTTCATTCTCCCTTATAAGTATTATGAGGCTTGCGGCGATGAGGGGAGTAGGCTCCCTATTGTTTCCCTCTCCGCTAATAACGAAGATGTCTTTGGCGATAGTCTTGGCATGTATGTGGAGGGTACTAATGGTATCATCTCCGGTTGCTATGATTTCCCTGCTAACTATAACCGAGAATGGATGCGCTCGGCCAATTTCGAGTATATCCTGGACGGAGAAGTGGTCAATAATCAGGAGGTTGAAATCGGTGTCTATGGTGGATGCACAAGGATACATGTGGCGAAGAGCTTGAAGATCAAGGCGAATAAACGGTCGGGAAAGTCTAAAATGCAATACGACAACTTCTTCCCTGCGCGTGATTACAAGAAATACAAGAGCCTTGCCTTGCGCAATGGTGGAAATGGTTACTCGTACGTTCAGCCACGATGGAGGGATATGTTTATCCAAAGCCTAGGCGATGGTATGAACCTGGACAGACAGATGGCCCAGCCCGTGGCGTTCTACCTGAATGGTATCTTCTATGGCATGATGATCCTGACGGAGCGTACCAACGAGGATTACGTCTACCATAATTATGGACTTGACGAGGATGAGATCGATTTCTTGGGTGTGGGCTATTCGTGTGAGGCGGGTACGAAGGATGCCTACAATGTGATGATTGACTACGTGAGCAAGAGCTATGAGCGTGATGATTTCTATGATCGGTTATCGACCATGATGGATATTGATGAATATATTGACTATCAGATTATTGAACAATACGTTGGCAATACCGATTGGGTCTCTAATAACATTAAGATGTGGCGGAAACACGATGGTGGCAGGTTCCGTTGGATTCTTTATGACACGGATTTTGGGTTGTCCAAGGCGACCTCTGTGGATAAGAACATGATTAAGTTCGCCACGGAGGAGAAGGGTGTCGAGGCGATGTGGGTGTTGCTCAGGTCTTGTCTCCGAAACGAGGACTTCCGCTGGCAGTTCTTGGACCAGTATCTTGATAGGCTGGAAAATCAGTTCACTGACGAGCGGATTGATACGAAGCTCGATTCTATCTGGGATTTGACGAGGCTCGACATGTGTGCGACGATCAAAAACTCAGCCTTCTTGGATGCTCCCGGCAACCCGGCCGCTTTTGATGAGGCGGTCGAGCAGATGCGTTCCTTCGCTAAGGATCGAAAGGCATACGTTGTGGACCAACTGAAGGAACGGTTCAGCTTGGGAGATGATTCTGTGGTTGTGAAGATTAGAACCGTATTTCCTGATGATGAGGCGCCTAATTTTAAGTTCCTTCTAAATAAGAGGGAGGTTAATTCTTTGAAATACAATACTTGGCGCTATTCCGGGGCACGGGTGAAGGTGGAGCCGATTGTTCCTGTGGGCTATAGAATATTAAGATGGAACATCAACGACACGGTGGTCAGGAGCGATGACAACAGCAAGTACCTTGGTGGTGCGTTGACTGCCTATGCGAAGGGTAATGAGTTGAAGATCACGATGTTCTTTGAGCATGACCCTGATTATGTAGCGCCGACGGATCTCTACCTGAACGAGGTCTGTGCCTCCAACACGACCCTTGCTGATGAGAAGGGTGATTTCCCTGACTGGATAGAGGTGTACAATGCTGGCGATAGAAATGTCGATTTGGCTGGAATGGTCGTCGAAAACGTGACGAAGGCGGTGCAGTGCACCATCCCTAAAGGGTTCACGGAGACGGTTGTGCCTGCTCATGGATATAAACTGCTGTGGGCGGATAAGGCGCCTGAGAAAGGCCCGTTGCATCTGAATTTTAAGCTGGGCGTGTCCGCTGCGGAAACCGTCACGCTAACTGGTTTCTATCGAGGAGAAGAGATTCTTTTGGATTCAATCGCTTTTGAGTCTCACGGAACGAATGAGTCGTTCGGTCGTGTAGGGGACGGACGCTCCGAGATGACCCTCTTCGGAATCTGTGAGGGCGCTGACGGGGATACAGTGTTCACTGCGACGCCGCTCTCTCCTAATGGTAGCCTGACGTGCGAAACGGTCTCTGTGGAGGAGGCAATGGACGATGAATCTAAGACGCAGATCTATGTGTATGACAAAACAATATCCCTGCGGAATGTGGAGAAGGGTGGACTGGTTGAGGTCTTTTCCGCGGTGGGAACCATGGTCGCCAAGGAAACGGCAACTGATGATGCGGTGGATATTGTTATCCCTTTCCCTGGAATATATATAGTCCGGGTGGGGACGGAATGTGGAATCGTGCATATAGGCATGAAAACGTCAGATTAAATCGCGGGACGCAAAGGGCTAAGGGTCAGCGCTTTTAATCCTTTTTTCGTCATTTTTTGCCCTATCCACCGAGAAATTTATCTTCTCAAATGTTGGTTTTTCCAAAATTTTATTTATATATTTACGGATACATGTTTGTAAGGTGTTTACGTAATAAGGTGTTTAAAAGGTGTTTTAAAAAGGAATCGCATGAAAAAAAGATTATTGTTTTGGGGCATATTGGCCTTGTTTGTTTTGACGGAATGTCAAGAGGAGCAGAAAAATGTACCTAATGCGTTGGGCTTGAAAGGAAATGTTAAGTCACTCCACTCTCAGACCTACGACGCGAGCGTTGTGTTTGATAACGTGATGGAGGAACGTATTTGGAATGAGTTCTACAACTTTAACCGTAATGGTGGTCTTACCGAGCAACGATCCTATGACATTGACAATCGTTTGAGCAGCCGTAGCGTGCATAAGTACGAGAATGGTATCTGTGTGAAGGAGACTAACTTCAACCAGGAGGGCGAGGTCTCTGGCGTCAATGTGAACGTCTATGATGGTAACGGTAACAAGAAGGAGGAGGTGCGCCATGACGAGAACGGTAATGTGTCAGACCTCTACTCTTACGAGTATGATCGGAATGGTCGCCAGTGCGAGTACAAACATACTCGGGCGAATGGCGAACTGGTGTTCCGCCGTGTCTATGAATATAATAAATCAGGGAATTTGGTCGCTGAGATCGATTACAACGAGAAGAATGAGGAGTTCTCGAAGAAGGTCTCTGTCTACAATGCGGATGGACAAATTGTCGAGTCTGGTCATTACCATAGAGGTATGCTCAGCTATAAGGTCCTGTTCGAATACGATGATAAGGGCTTGCTCGTCTCTTCCTTGACGATCCCGTACGAAGACAAACTCTTGGCGGAGGCGAAGTGTGTGTATGAGTATGACGACCATGGCAATTGGGTGACGGAGACGATTTTCGATGTCAAGAAAGACCAAGTGCGCTTTATCACAAGACGTGAGATCGTCTATTATGAATAATTGAGCGCAGGTGACTTCTCTATGTCGCCTGCCTTCCCGAATATTCTCCTTCAATTCATGAGGTCGTATTTCTTGCCGATTGGGTTGCGGGTTTTCTACTGAACGAAACGCGAATGGACTATATCATATGACCAAAAGGGGCCTGCCGGATGATTCTCGACGGTGCTCTATTAGACGAAGAATTGAATAAAAAACGCAAAGGAGTTGCCCAATCGGGGTTTCTCTAAATAGAACAGGGGTTGTCCAGTTCCCACTGAACAACCCCCACTTTTTGTCTTTATCCGCTCGATTATAGCTCGCTATAAGGGAGTTGGAATAACTTGTTTCCTTCTGAAATATCAGCTCCGGTAGCACCCTTTTTCAGCCAACGGGAACGCTGTGCGGAGGTTCCGTGGTTGAAGGACTCTGGTACGGTGTAGCCTTGAGCCTGTTTCTGCAAATAGTCGTCTCCAATTCTTGAGGCGATGTTCAAACCCTCTTCGATGTCTCCATCCTCCAACGACTGGAATTTCTTGTGGTCGTTGTATGCCCAAACTCCCGCAAGGAAGTCTGCCTGCAACTCGAGACGCACGCTGTATTGGTTGGATTCTGTCTTGGATACCTGGCTCATCTTCTGGTGAACCTGGCCGAGGATGCCTAACTCGTTCTGCACATGGTGGCCCACCTCGTGTGCGATGACGTATGCGTATGCGAAGTCGCCCGCTGTTCCGAATTGCGACTTCATCGTCGTGAAGAATTGTAAGTCAATGTATACGGTTTGGTCTGCGGAACAGTAGAACGGACCTGTGGATGAACTAGCTGAACCACAACCTGAGTTGACTGCTCCGTGGAACATGACGAGGTGTGGCGCATGATAGGTCTTGCCCATCTTCTGGAATTGCTCCGTCCAGATGTCCTCTGTTCCTGCTAAGATTTGGCTAGTGAATTTGGCCAACTCGTTCTCTTCCGCTGTTGGCTCGTATGAGCTGTTTGTGCCGGAGCCTGATGATTGTACTACTTGGAAACCGGTGCTGATCGCCTGACCCAAGTTTCCTGTCGTGAAGTAGGTGATGGCTGCGATCAATAGAGCGCCACCTATACCTAAACCTGCTTTCCCCGCACCACTTCTTCTGCGGTCGTCCACATTTGAACTTTCTCTTCTTCCGTTTAATCTCATGTCGTTTAGTTTTAAAGTTTCGCAAAGATAAAAATTAATTCTAATCAGTGGTTTCTTGCTTGCTATTTTTTAGGGGAATGATGCTCCGATTCCCCGCCCGCCTTCATCTGCAAGTCGTTGAACCAGAGGGAATGGAAGGTCATGCTTTCTTCTTTTTCTTCACCTCCGGCAGTTCATCGTACATGGACGTGATCAGATCCGCAAGGAAATCACGGTTGTCCACATTGTCCACCAGCAGCATCTCTTTCGCCCCTTCGTAAGGTAGTTGGTAGGGCGCCTCGGGCATCCTTTCACGTGCCGCCTTCACTGGCTTCACGAGGAAACGGTCGTCGTAGATGCCCCCGATGACTTTGTCACGGTAGTACAGAATGTATTCGCCCATCATCTGACGGGAAGCGATTTCTGGCAACCCTGAGAGTTGCTCAAGGATGAAGTCCGCGTAGGATTTTGAGGTTGGCATAAGTCTTCTTTTTAATTCCGCAACACGGAAGGGGCTCTTCCGAATGTTGATTGACACAAAGGTAGTATAATTTACTATTTAACCATTTACATTTTACTATTTACAATCAGTGCTGATGCGATAAATTCGTATCAAACTCCGTGAACTCTTTCCTGCGTGAGGATTTGTTGCCCTCTGCCTCGTCTAAATGAAAAATCTATGAATTGTGAAAGTTAATTGTGATTGCCATTGTTCGGGTATTTCTTCTCTTGTGGGAATCCAAGAAGTGCAGTATCTTTGAGCCGAGAAAAATGTAAGGTTGAAAAGGATGATTGGCCCTGTGCTATGATGTTCTAACCTTATGGAAATGAGGAGTTTTTCGGATGAACAAGAGAATTCTAAAAATTGCTGTTCCTGCCATTGCGACCAATATCACGGTTCCTTTGCTTAGCTTGGTCGACTTGGCTATTGCGGGACATTTGGGCAGCGTCGTGTATATTTGTGCTATCTCTGTTGGGGGCACGTTGATCAATATGCTTTATTGGACATTCGGCTTCATCCGCATGAGTACCAGCGGACTGACCGCCCAATCCTTCGGTGCGAAAAATCACTCGGAATCGATTCATCTTCTGCTTCGCTCCATCCTTATCGCATTGTCGGCCTGCCTGTTAATCTTTTTGATGAAGGGCGTCATCCAGAAGTATGCTTTCGCCTATATGAACACCGCTCCCGAGGTGGAGGAGGCCGCGTCTTATTACTTCAACCTATGCGTGTTCGGTGCCCCTGCGGTGATGTGCATGTATAGCATAAAAGGCTGGTTCATAGGCATGCAGAACTCTGTTTACCCGATGATCATCGCTATCTCCATCAATGTCATCAACATTCTTTGCAGCTTGCTTTTCGTGATTGGCCTTGATTTAGGAATCACCAGTATCGCGATGGGTACGCTCGTCGCCCAGTACAGCGGACTGGCCTTGGCCTTCTTCCTCTGGAAACATAAGTATGGCGACCTGGTGCCGTTGATCAGCAAGCAGGAGGTCCTTGATACGTCTAAGCTGAAACGCATTGTCTCCCTCAATGGAAGCATCGCCATCCGAACGGTCTGTCTTACGGCGGTCACCACCTTCTTCACGCTGGCGGGTGCCAAGCAGGGTACTACATTGTTAGCTGTCAATACGTTGCTGATACAGTTCTTCTCGATCTTCTCCTACTTCACGGATGGTTTCGCGTATGCGGGAGAAGCCCTGACTGGCAGGTATATCGGGGCGAAAGACCCTGCCAACCTGAGTAAATCCATTCGGTACATATTCCTGTGGGGATTGGGGCTGGTCGTCGTGTTCACCTTCGCGTATAAATTCTTCTCCATTGATTTCCTGCACGTGCTCACCAATGAGGACGCGACGATCGTTGCCGCTGAAGACTACCTGATATGGGTTGTCGCCATACCTATTTGCGGCTTTTCCGCCTTCCTTTGGGATGGTATCATGGTGGGGGCAACCATGGCGAAGGGAATGGTCACAGCCATGGTCTGTGCCACGATCCTGTTCTTCCTGTTGTACAATCTTCTCATCGGAAGGATTGGAAACGATGGCCTATGGATTGCCTTCCTCGCCTATCTCTCCATGCGGGGAATCGTTCAATTCATCTATTTCAAAACCAAGCAGAAGGGGCTGATAAAGTATTGAAGGAAGACTCCGCCTTCACATTTTCTGGGGAGGGAAGATACTGTTTGTCGGTGACCGTCATGTCGGAACGGTTGCCCGCTAACGCATGGATGAAGTAATGACCGACACCCCTCCCAATGAAGTCAGTTCTTGCCCAATCCTACACGCATTCATTTGATAATCAGGATTATTAATGATTTGTAAAGCTACACGTCTAATCTCCTCCGAGGTGAACTCCGCAACGGTCAATTCTTCTCCCGCTCCCGCTTTCACAATGCTCTGTGCGTTGTACTTCCGCTCGAACACCTTGCCTGCGCAAACGAGGAGCGGAACACCATAGACCAGTCCGTCCGCAATGCTGTTTTGTCCCCCGTGGTTGATGAACAACACAGACTCCGGCAGGTATGCGTCGAAGTTGAAGAACGGTGCGATATGTATGTTGTTGAAGATTTGCTCTTTTAATCCTTGCCCTGCGATATAGACCTGGTATTCAGTGTTTTCAAACGACCGAGAGACCTCCTTCACCATCTTACGCTGCGAGATGGTTCCATTGCCCATGTAAACGAGTACCTTGTCGCGGACGGCGGAATTGGCCTTGATATTGCCCTTGAATGTGCCACAGAACAAGGCCTTCGGATCCTCCATCGGCTCCAACTCTTTGCAACTCGGTATGAATTTCTTCTCCGCCAAATCAAACAGTTCGAGACATGAGGTTAATGGTGGCAAGCCATATTCACGAAGTAGTTTGTTTAAGCCCTTAGCATATTTCGGGTTATGACTGTATTGGTGTTGCGTCGGGTAACTGGCGGAGATGTACAAGGTCACCTTCTCCAGCTTTGCCGCCAGCATGGCAGAGATGTTGAACTCGGAATAGACGATGTCGGGCTGAAACGCCTTGATAGCCTTGCGGATATCCTCCACGCTCTGTTTGAGGTAGGCGTAGTCGGTGTTTCCCGTCAGGTGGAGCACCTCATCGAAGCTATCGACGCTCCTGAAACGGTTTACGCCCAGCTTTTGTACGATAGGGAATATATGCGTGCCGACGAACGAGGGCATACCCATAGGCGAGGGTACCGTCAGGTAATAATTGTCGATGCCTTCAATTGGCTTATAATTAACATCTTGCGCTTGGCAGGTAGCAACCACCAGACCCTCTTTTTGCATTTCTCTTGCGATGCACCGAGTTCGATATGACGGACCAGCCGTCGGTGCCATGGCTGCCATTGGAACGATTAATACTCTCATATCTGTTTGTTTATGTGAGCCGTTATGATGGTGAAACTAAACGCATTGACTGTGATGATGATATCATCTATTCGGCAATAGTAGTTCTTCCCCTGTCTAGTGATTTCACAATTTTGGGAAGCGATTTTCTCCTTGCAATAGGTCTCCACATCCTTCTCTTGCAGGTGTAGGTTCCTCTTTATCCGTTCGACGCCCATGGGGGTGGTGTGGATTCGGGGGAGGAATTGAAGAAGGGTTTGGCGAGGCGAATGAGATGATTCTAAATCCATCATATTGGGTGATTATATGTTCATGTAACAAAGATATGAAATATTTTGCATCAGGTTAACTAATTGGTTATCTTTGCCATGAAAATTTATCAATATGTTTAAAGGATTTATGACACGCGAAGAAATGAATCGTCTGAATTTAACACCGATAGAGGATCTCATTACCGAGGATTTCGGCGAATTAGGCACTCCTTCAAGAACCGAGTTTGAAACTGGTGTAGATGCTTTTATATTGGGCGAAAAACTTAGAGCAGAGAGACAAAAAGCTGGATTGACCCAGGAACAACTTGCCCAGAAAATCGGTACTAAGAAAAGTTACATTTCGCGTATCGAAAACGGCCACGCAGATATACAATTGTCAACCCTATTCAAGATTTTTCAAGGATTAGGACGTAGAATCAGTTTTTCTGTGCAATAGCTATTCACTCATAAATTAGGCAAGCTAATACTGGAAAAATATTCAGGAATGTGCCTCACTCCCTCACATTCCACGATATGCAGTTGAGCGCACCCCCTTTCCGTACAGCCTCCAATGCATGTACGCCTACCACTTCGCATTGTGGCAGCGCTTGGGCGATCTGTTGCACCGCCTGCTCGTCTTCTGGGATGCCCAATTGTGGGACAAGCACCAAATCACCAATCTGCAAGTAATTGATATACGACCAACTGCGTGCATGTTTGCGTTTCACATTGTATTTCAGATGAATGACCTCGAAATGTTTGTCCAAAATCCTCGTGAATTTCCGAGCCATAACAGCATCGGAATCTGCATAGTTGGTCATCAGCACACGGTTGCCTCCCGCATAGTGGATAATACCGTCGCTATGGCCGTATTCCTCATTTGTGTCCCATGGCAAGAAAACTATATCGCACAGAAAAGCCTCTTCGAGTAATCGTTGAACTTCATCCCTCGATTTATCCTTGTTCTCGGAAAAGACCTTTTCTGTCATCACGATTTTGTCGCCACACTTCACCACATTGCCTCCGTCAACCACCAAGTCCAAGTTGACCATTTCAACTTGCCGCAGACAATCCACATCGCCCATCTGCATCACATCGGTAATCGTTCGCTTAAGATGAGGCTTCTGCAAATAATCGGGGTTGTATTTATAATACACGAATCGTTTCTCATCCGTCTGGATAGGCATGTAGTCACGGCACCAAATGTCCCTTGTGTTGGGCAACAGATGATGCGCTACTTGCCTCTCCCTCAGAATAGCGTCAAGGCTCTGATAGAGTGCAGGGCACTTCTCGGGGAGAAGGTCGGAGAAATAGACGGTGGTGGTTTGTGGGTCGGTAATCATAAGTTTTGAGTGCACTAATTATTTCATTTAACACGCATAATACGTTTTTCATAATATGATGATCTAGCTTTATTCCAAGAATCCTTATTGATTCCTGAATCATAAAATGCCAATTTGAGATTTCCATCTCTATTTTCCCCCTTTTCTATCAAATCAAAATCTGTTTTCCCAAGATAGCGAAATGTCTTTTGAGGATTGGGAGTGTAATTGAGCTTCTTAGAAATGCGTAATTTTGGCATGCATTTCCCCTTACATGCATTCAACATTTTGTTAGCACAAGTCAAAGGACCAACTGTTACGATTTTATTACCGTTTGTATCTATTTCCACAATGCTTCTAATTAATATTCCACCACCATAGCAATCTTCCTTTTCTTTGAAGTTTTGGGGCAATTTACTATTAAAACAAATATCCATGCCACTGAGATGATAAAAAATATCGCCAGCTTGACATTCTCTTGGATATGTGTTTTCATTCCATTTTACCTTTAACTCCTCACTATTATCATTGTAATAATAGAACTCTATTTCAGCGAAATAAAACTCTTTCCCATTGCAATTGATACAATATTTTTTAAATAAGTCTTCCGCAATATCCTTAGATTCTTCTAAAAACTCATTTTTTGAAGTAAATTGCGCTTTTGAGATAAAATCATACTGGCACATAATTGTACATGTTTAAATTCATAAAATCAACTTTCGGCTGCAAAATTGTACCATCCAATCGACTATGCCAAAAATTTTTTGTTAAATTCGGTTAAAACTTTTCGAATAGTTATTATATTGATTTATAATATTTTATATGTGATTTTTAAATAGAATTATATTCTAATTGCAAGACATTTTCCATCCTGTTTTTATGCGTTGAAAGAAAGAAAAAGTGGAAAAAACTTTTTTCATCCTCCCCCAAATTATGTCCTTTTTTTGCACCCTATTTCTTAATTTTGTTGAACCAAATTGTAGAAGACAGATAACTCAAGTTATGACCCCCACAAACACCCCAAATAACTCCTCCGAAAAGACCTTGTACAGCAAACTGTCAGCCCTGACCAAGGACAAAACCGTTTGGCAGGAAAGCATCCCCTATGTTGGTTCCCTGCTTGAAAACCAATCGTCCAAGATTACAGCCAAGGCGCTTTGGCTCTTGGGGGAGATGGGGCTGCAATATCCGGAGACGATTGCGCCATACGTCGGTAAGATTGCTTCGTTCATGGATGCGACCAATGACCTCTTTCGTGAACGGGCTTTGAATGCGTTGGGCAGAATCGGACGGGCTCGATTCGAACTCGTACAGCCCTATTGGGAAAAGATGTTTGGCTTGGCTTCGGATAGTATCCCTCAAGTCCGGCTGAGTTTCATCTGGGCGTCGGAGAACATCGCCACCAATACGCCGGACCCGTACGAGGCGCACATGCCCCTGTTCGCCAACTTGTTGAGTGACAACGACGACAAGGTACGGATGGAGGCTCCAGAGATGTTCCGTGTGATGGGCAAACGTCGCCCGATGATGGTCAAACCCTATCTGGAACGCTTGCAATGGCTGGCCGAAAACGATGCGAATCCAATCGTACGGATTCATAGTGCGGGGGCGGTTCGGGTTATAAGACAGGAGTGATACCAGTCGCTTCAGTCTCCAACAACATAGCAATTATATTCGATCAAATGTAAAATCGCAGGGTCGTATATTTTTTATATGCGATAGGATATAAAATGAAGCGATTTATATAGATTTGCATTTAGTAAGCTGTATTTTGATTCTAGTCCTATGCTATTCCACACATACGGAAATAAAGAGAAACGTAGTCTGCTGCTGATCCACGGATTGGGAGTGTCTCATGAGATATTCCTGCCACTGATAGATTTGCTGAAGGATAACTTCTACATTGTTGCAGTTGGAATCGATGGATTCCTGCTGGGTCAGACGTCTCAATACACCTCTGTCGATGACCAGGCCATGCAGGCGGCTCGGTATGTTCGAGAGAACTTGGACGGACATCTGGACGTCGCCTACGGTCTCTCCTTGGGAGGAAAGATTCTGTCCCGCATCATGGAACGGAACGAGATAGTGATCGACCATGCCATCCTGGATGCGGCGCCACTGTTGCCTCTCCCTAAGTGGTGCGTGGATCCTCTTCGGTACTACCAGAGTTTCAACGTGTGGACTTGCTACCACTGCACGGGCTTTTGGAAGTTCATCTTTCATTCCCACTATTTCGACGTGTTGTTGGACGAATGCAAGAAGGTGTGGCCCTATGGGAAGGGCAAATCGGTGCGCGACGGCTACAAAGATGTCTATACCCATAAGCTAGAATCGATCCATGGGGCGGATGTCCATTTCTGGTATGGCACCAAAGAGGCTTTCGTGGCGAAACCACAGGCAAAGCACCTGTGCGAAATCCACCCGGATACACACGTCGAGGTCTTCCCCGGTATGAATCACGGACAACTATTGGTTGACCATCCGGAAGATGTGGCCAAGAGGGTTCTTGGTATGGCGTAAACGATTAATTATAAGCAATATGAATATCCTACTTCGTAAATGGACCTTGTCCGATAAAGATAGTTTGAAAGCATTGTGCAATGCTGTCGACAGACAATACCTCTCCGACCGCTTGCCATCCCCCTACACCGATTCCGATGCGGAATGGTGGCTGAACATGGTGACGGAGGCGGAGGGTAAGACCGGTCTGTTCCGTGCCGTGGTAGTAGACAATCAGGTGGTGGGCAGCATCTCGGTGGAACGGAAGGAGGATGTATACCGCATAGATGGTGAGTTGGGCTATATGCTGCAGACGGACCATTGGTCGCAAGGCATCATGACGCAGACAGTGGCACAGATTAGTCGTTTGGCCTTCGAACTGCTTGACATCCAACGCATCACCGCACATGTATTCGCTCCCAACATCGCCTCAGCCAAGGTGCTGGAGAAGAACGGATACGAGCTGGAAGCTACAATACGTAAGGGAGCCATCAAGAATGGGAAAGTCTATACAGTGCTAAGGTATGGGGTGGTGAGGTAAGGTGAACAATAATTAAAATGGGTAATATCATGAAACATATCTGCAACATAATCCTCTTCTTCACCACGTTGCTACTGAGCACCGTAAGTGGTTTTGCCCAGAACTTGGAGGGAGAATTTATGCAAGTGGCAGCCGAACGGGTCACGGTCGATGATAAACGTTGCTATTTGATAAAAAAAAGATATAGCAGAAAAGATACCATAAAATGGGACCCCTTTTGTGGTGAATTCAGTAATTTCTATTATGAAGAGGGATATCCTTACAAGTTATACGTTGAAAAGTATGACCCCCATGCAGATACGATTCATGTGATAAAAACAATTGGTCGTGATAGTTCCGATCCATATATGAAACAGAAAGAGTTGCGTCGGAAGAAAGCGAAGAGAGACTCCATAAAGGCCGCTTCCGAATCGCCTGTCACAGAACCTGATAACAAAGAAAAGAAATAGAGGTATTATGAAACTATCCAAGACGCTCATATTCACCATTCTGTTGCTTCTGGCGGTAAACACGCAGTTCCTTTGGACGGATAGAATGCTGGTATTCTTCCCGCTTGCTTTTTTTATTTATTCGATGTTGTTTATCTGCGTGATTGTCCTTTTCGTCTGTTTCGTCAGGAAAGTTTATCGATTGATAAAGGGGTCGGATCGCACGAAACAGAATGGGATTGAATGTTTAGTGATGGCTGCAACGCTCTGCCTAATCGTCGCTTATCCGTTGGGGATTGTCAGAGGTCCGCAAGAGGAGGAGGTGCCCACTAAATTCAAGGCCTTTCATGAAGGGGGAGGTGGATGTGGTAGTACACTATATTTCAGGGAGGATGGCAGTTTCGTGGATAGATCCGTATGTTTCGGGATAGAAGAAAAAAAAGGGTCGTATCGCATCTCCAATGACACGATATATTTTTCCTGTGATGATTTTGCGTTTGACTATGCGGTGATGGATTCTGTAACTATTAGTGTGCATCGTAAAACTGCAACGGGTGATCATTTATTGCCCCTCTTTAACATATGCAAGGAGGACCAATAGATGGAAAATGTTTGTGGGGAGTTCTCCTACGTTAGTTTTTGTCTATATTTGTTGAGTTTTTATCAAAAAATATTTTAGGAATGATGGGGTTGTTTATATATCATAAATGCTCAGGTAAATATCTGTGCCACATCGGTGCGGTACTCGCTTTTTTACTTATGTCCGCTTCTGCGGATGCACAAAACAATGCAAATAGTGAACCGATAAATGTGGATTGCACGTGTCATAGGTATATTTCCGACTTGCCGCCTATGTACTTTATGGAAGATTCATGTGAATATGAGTTTAGCCGTTCCAATGTGCTGAAATTATGCTATAAGACGCTTGACTACAAAGATTCTTTGCGGATAGGCAACCATTGGTTCTTTTTTACTGTCAAATGCACTTTCCCATATTCATCATACTCTTGCATGAAGTCGGAATTGAAGGTTCATGAGTCAATTCGTGATTACATCTATCGGGACACTGCACATATATACAATTACACGCGCTACTCTGACGAACGGGCAATGAACCTTTATGCCAAACGAGAGTTTGACAAATTCGTATCAGAGATCAAAGATTTCTGCGAAAATACCGAGAATTGTCCGAAGGCAGACTGGGTGGTGACCATAACGACGCACCCCATCTACGAAAACGACTCAATCGTGACAATGAGCATTCAAACATACTATTACTTATACGATGCGGCATATAGCACTTGTATCAACGAAGCGGCTTCATTTAACAAAAAAAGAGGGTTTCAATATGGCTTTGATTTGCTCTCCAAGTACAGTACCTCTGAAATAAATACCCTGCTAAAAGAGGGGTTAAAATCCTATCTTAGAATCACTTCGGATGAAGAATTGAAAAATGAGTTGCCAAACTTCATAGATATAAATAATATTCCTCTTCCTCGCTATTGTCCATTTATAACCCGCAAAGGGGTTCGTTTGGTCTATCAAAATCATGAGATATGGGGCCATGCTGGCGGATTCCCCAATTTTTTCATACCGTTAAAATAAACAAAATCCTCTGGTCCTGAACGGTTCAACCATAATGTGGTAACATCGTGGACCTACAATCCCACTCCCAATTCATAAGCCCGCTGCAATGCGTCAGTCGAGGAGATGTCTCCCTTCTCCTTCACACCGCGGACCAATATCTGACCCCTGTCCTTCAACTGGAAGAAGTTGAGGCAAAGTCGATACTGGGCAAGTATGCTATCGAACAACTCCGGAAGCGTGGCAGCGCCGACGAGGAGAAGTGCCATCTGCTGGATGCCAAAGGTGTCACGGATAGGATTGTGGCACCGGTCAATGACCGCCTTTAACTGTGCGCTTAATCCATAGAAATAGACGGGTGAGGCGATCACCAACATCTCCGCTTGCTTCATCTTTTCGTAGAGAGTTGCCATGTCGTCCTTCTGCACGCAGATATGCTCTTCGTTCCTGAAACAGGCGTTGCACCCCATGCAGGGTGCCACCTTGTGGTCGTGGACGGAGACGACCTCCACCGTATGTCGTTGCGACGCACCCTTGACGAATGCCTCCACCAATTGGTCTGT
The DNA here is from genome assembly GCA_017962085.1 of Paludibacteraceae bacterium. Classification (GTDB taxonomy): domain Bacteria; phylum Bacteroidota; class Bacteroidia; order Bacteroidales; family Paludibacteraceae; genus UBA1181. The sequence continues at coordinate 5,303 of JAGCWA010000022.1, read as the reverse complement.
ATTGCCACCCTTCCGTGGACTTCCTGATAGGATTAGTATATACATGTGATTAGAAGTTGCTTATCCTTTATTGATTACCCACAACCCGTTCTTGTCACTGCCTTCCCTGAAGATGACGTTTAGATCGCGGAATTTCTTGATCTGTTTTTCTATGCCACGTTTGCTAAGACCTGTCTTTTCGGCTATCTCTGTTGCGGAAAATGTTGGGTTGGAATGTAATAGCAACAACACCCGCTTCTCATTTACACCGAACTTTACACCGAACTTTACACCGAACTCACGGCCGAAAATTTCTATAAATGCGTCATCTATATTAACTCCTTTGTTCAGAAGCGGTTCTCCCTGGTGAGCCTTCAACGTGTTGAATACTTCTTTTAGCATAAAATCGATGAATGGTCCAGATTGCCCTGCTTTTGTACTTTTGGAGATGGCTTCATAATAGGCTTGTTGGTTGGCATAGACCATGTTTTCTACGGGTAAATGCGCGAATAATGGGTGTAGTTTGCCTAAGATTAAGGATTGCCATAGACGTCCCATCCTGCCATTGCCGTCAATGAAAGGATGGATGAATTCGAACTCGAAGTGAAATACGCAAGAGCGGATGAGCAGGTGGTCTTTGGAAGTTTTCAGCCAACTGAACAGGTCGGACATTAATTGGGGAACTCTATCTGCTGGTGGTGCCATATGTACCAGCCCTTTTTCTCCGAATACGCCTACGCCGCCGCTTCTGTATCGTCCGGGGATATCAACTAGTGCTTGCATCATTACGGCATGAGCCCGTAGTAGGTCTTTTTCCTTGAATGCATCTAGCTTGGGGTAGAGTTCGTAAGTGGCAATAGCGTTTTTCACCTCCTGTATTTGACGGATGGGAGCCACGACGTTCTTGCCGTCGAGAATGTCACGTACTTCGTCCTCGCTTAAGGTGTTGCCCTCAATGGCCAACGATGAATGAATGGTCTTGATACGGTTGGCTTTGCGTAATCTCAAGCTGTCTTCTTGCTCAAGACGGATTGCGTAACGTTCTATCTGTGCGGAAATCTCCGCTATCAGATTGATGGCTTCTGCGCTTACCGTAAATGGGGGTATATATGTGGTCCCTGTATCTTTTGTCATACTCGTAAAAGAAACGAATTCGTGACATCATGCTTGTATTTGTCGGATGATGTTCTTACAAAGATATGCAAATTTGTCCATGATTTATAGTCATCTATGGATTATTATGCTCTTTCGTCTATCTTCCCAATCCTCATCATAGGCTATTCACCCCTTCCCATTAAACCACCCCTGCAACTCCTCCAAAAACCGTGCGGCGTCTCCGCCGTCCATCTGTGTGTGGTGGAACTGGAACGAGATGGGTAGGGTGGTCTTGAACCATCCCTTGCGGTATTTCCCCCACATCACCATCGGGTTGTTGAAGACTCCGCTGTATTGATTGACAATGCTGTCGAGCTCCGTCTCCACCATGGCGGAGGTGCCGATCACCATGGCGTCCTCTATGGTGATGCTTTCGCAGGATTCGCACACCTTCTGGGTTCGTGAGAGATACTCCGCATTGAACTGCTCCAGATCCTCCGTGTAGGGAATGCTGCAGGAGTTGATGCCTCCCTTGCGATTGCTCACGATCACGTCGATGGCGAGCTTGTCGTATCGGTAGAGCTTGTCTCCTTCGGGCAACATCCGAAACTCTTCTATGCGGCTTGCGACCTTGCCGATACACCAGCATAGGAGCATGGTGAACTTCCAGCCTCTTCGTTTGCTTAGCTTGAGGAGGCGGGTCACGTTGAAGGTCTTGGTGAGCGTCACCATTGGCATGGGCGACTTCATCCACATCTCGAATGCGTATGCCCGGTTGGTCTCTTGTGGGTTGATTTCCTGTTTCATTGTCATTTCATTTTCCCGCTTAATATCTTGTTTCTGACGCATTTGATGGCAGGCGTGTAGTAGTCCATCTCCATCGCTTCCAAGGTGCGTTTCAGCTCCTCCATCAGTTCGGGGTAGAACTGGCACATGCGGAAGGCGAGCTTTAGGCAGAGAGACTGGATGCCCGGGAACTCCCGAACGTCCGCCATGTGCTCCAGACAGAAGTCGAGGAAATCGGTCCGAAGATCATCCTCCTCCATCTTGAGGCGCAGCACAATATTCAGGGAGAGGCGCCTTACTGCGGAGTCGCCCGTCCGCATGGCGAGGGCGGTCAGTTCGTGCAGCATCCCCTGCAGTTGCGAGAGCTCCTCGTCGCTTGCCTTGGTGAGCACCCATAGGGCATTGCGTGCCACACGGTGCTCCGGGCTGAAGATGAATTGCCTTGCGAACCCGACAAAATCATTCGATTGCTTCAGCTCGTGATATACCTCTTGCGCCGCCAACTCGCTGATGGTGCCTTCTATCCTTTCGTTCGTCATCATCTCACTTCACTTTACCGATTGCCTTGATGCATTTCTGCTTGTCCTTGTCCGTCAGTTGAGGCTTCATCACCGTTCCTCCCCGTTCGATCTCCTTGACGATCTTAAAGCCTGCGTAGCGGCAAATCTCACGCATGGCACGGATGGCGCCCCGTGATTGCTTGAACCAGATGTTGAATGGCCAAGGGGTGGTGCAGGTGCTGACGAGGATGCAATTTTTCCCCTTCATCAGGGGTTCGGGAAAGCGGTGTGTGTCCCGCATCATGCCATAGACCAGACGGTCGAACAGCACCTTCATCTGTCCCGGGATGTTACCCCAGTAGCAAGGCGCTCCCATGATGAGGGTGTCCGCCCAACGTAGTTTCTCCAACACCTTCAGTGTGTCATCCTCCGGCAGCACGCATTTCTCCTTGGTTCGGCAGACCATGCAGCCGATGCAGGGCTTCATTTCGAGGTCCATGATGTTGATCGTCTCCACCGTCATGTCGTTCGCCAGCGCCTCTTCCTGCATGATGCCCAGCATCTGTGATATAAGTCCCTTCTTGCGGGGACTGCCATTGATGATCAGTATGTTCATGTTGTCGTTGTTGTTAGAATTCTTTTCTTAAACAGAATTGACGAGCGGATAGTTCTTCAATTCCTTCGTATGTATTACCTTCAAAGCCATTCCATGTGACGACGTGTCTTGACCTGAAAGTTTTAAATACGATTAAAACTTTTGCAAAAATTCGGTAAAGTTTTAAGTATGATTAAAACTATTCACAATCTCTTGATACAACAAAGGTATATCTCAATCATCTTGTCTGCAAGTTTTCGGGGTATAAAGCGCAGCAACTCTGATGGTTTTTCATGGGAAATTTGTTTATATTTGTGAATCTTATTATTAATTATAAATGCAAGATAGATTAGCATGAGTCGTATTTTAAAATTATCTCTATTGTTATCGGCAATAGTCTTTTTGGCTGGGTGCCGAACCAGTTCTCCATCTCGCTATAGCTCTACGATTGTGGGTGGGGAGTATGAGGCGTCGAAAGATAGCACCTCCTATTTTGTATTCCCTTATGGTAGCGTGATGATACCTGGCAAGTGGAAGAAAACATCGTACAACAATGTCAGCCGACAACAATTTTTCATGAATAGCGACTCCGTTACCCTCTCTGTCGTTTTTTCTCGGTTTAACAAATATGAGTTCAATCTGGATGGAGCAAAGACAGGATACGATTTTGTGAAGGCCTGCTACGAATGGGAGACAGATTACTTTGAGAAAACACATGGTCTAAAACATATGATCATCGAGGAGGACAAGGAAAAACATTATATGATTTTCAGGGTTTACGACGCATCCGATAAGGCCAACGTTAATACGTATTTTCTATTGGGGGAAAAGAATGGTGATGTCAGCTATTTTTCCCTCTCCCGAGCGGGGAAATGGACGGAAGAGAGGCGTTTGGAATTTTTACGAGGATTGTTGAAGCCTTAAATGTCGCCTGTGTTGTGCCATGAATAATAGTGAAGACAATAACATCACCAGTGAATGGCTAAAAGCCAATACGAAAATAACAGGATGGCTTACGCTCTTCCTGGTGCTGTCAGTAGGTGTAGGAAGCGCAAGAAGCTTTCTCTATCAAATCAAAGAATATAATGCTGAGGATTATGGCAATAATCTTTGTTTAGGCTCAGTGGACATTTTTATCAGTTTGTCATTCTTAGGTATGGCAATTTTTATTATCTATTCTTTTCTCAACAGAAAACGGAACGCCGTATTTTGGGCAAAGGCTTATATTATATTGTCCATTCTATTAAATTCCCTAAACCTCATCCTGAATATGAATGCGGATGCCGATTTTATTGGCGAAAAACTTAAGCTAGACCATGAAAACTATCGATTGATTTGTAGTATCATGTGGGGTGTGATTTGGTTTTTATATCTGACGTTCTCAAAACATGTACAAGAAATTATACCCAAATCGTTCAGAAAAGTTTCCAAATTAGACTGGGGCATTTTGGCCGCTATCATATTGATTCCTATCGCCTTGTTTGTTATTGGAATGGCTCAACTTAATGCGATGGATGCCACAGGTTCCCAAGAGATAGAGACCAATATCATATATCCGGATGCAGATTCTCTCTATTATGCGGAAACGGAACAAGTGAAATTCATCATTCCAAAAGAATTTAGTTGTGATCCAAGTCTTGCTTATGATATAGAAGGCAAAGACCTTTATGCTTATGATCTTGCGGACGAGGTTAATTTCTTCAGTATGGCCACCTTGTGCTCTGAATACAAGGCAGATAGTTCTCTCTCAAATCTTGACCGACATTGGGAAGCTTGGGAAAAAAAGGAACATAAAGAGGTCGCTATGACCGATGTGGATCGAGGCGTGCAATCCATAAATGGGAACAAATGTCTGTATCGCATCTGTAAATATAGTGAAAAGAATGATGAGAGTATATGGTACTGGAGATTCTATCTCTTGTTCGACAATGAAACAGGCAAATCGTGTGTGTTATCATCCTATGATGGTGGAGAATCAACTGCGTATGTTGATGAATTATTGAGCTCCATCCAATTTAAGTAAGTGTAGGTCATCCTCAAGTCTTCGTATGGAATAGCGAACGGATTGTTGATTTGTTTTTTGTAAAATTAATTTGCCTTTTCAGATAATAAAACGTATATTTGAATATGTGTGTTTATGAAAAGTGAATATTGTTATCAATCATTTTTTAGGAGGTAGTTATCATATCTCAGAACATCCTTGACACTTTTTTGTTCCTTAGAAAGTATGTTTTAATGTTCCTTAGAAGAGTAATTTAAGGGGGTTAGTTGCCCCCCTAGGGGGGCAGTGCCGCTAAGGCGGTATATGTATCAAAAGATCGTTGACACTTTTGTGCCTTCAGACGACA
>JAGCWA010000021.1 GCA_017962085.1 Paludibacteraceae bacterium | reverse complement strand
TGTGCAGGCCTCGTAAAAAACGGCTACGCAGAGATGTGGGACGGTTCCGCAATAAATCCCTTACCCGCTACAGACTATTGGTACACCGCCGTTTTTAAAAACAACTTTGGTGACCGTGTGGAGGTTTCCGACCACGTGACACTGCTCAACACTACTTGTCCGCCAGGGTATGACCCCACCCCGACAGGTGATCAGCTCACTGAATCCGACGACGAACGACCTACATTGTCTCCCAATCCCACAACAGGCCCTGTACAAATCAACGCAAACGTTAACATCGAAAAAATAGAAATCCTGGACATGAATGCAAGAACCTTATTTTCCGAATCTGCCAACTCTCCTTCCTTCACATTAGACGCAAGCAGTTTCAACAAAGGAATATATATCGTCCGTACTATCACAAGGAGGGGCGCCTTTGTGGACCGCCTGATCGTGAAATAGTTTTTTGCGCTCTGTTTCGTTTGTATTTTTCGTAAACATAAGTTTTTATGCGTATCTTTGCGGATATATTTTCGCGAAAATACATTTGTCATGAAATATTACAGTACCAACAAACAAGCGGACAAAGCCACGCTGCAAGAGGCGGTGGTGAAGGGATTGGCCTCTGACAGGGGCTTGTTCATGCCCGAAGTAATCAAACAGTTACCTGCTTCCTTCTTCGATAAGATGAAGGACATGTCTTTCCAAGAGATCGCCTATGTGGTGGCGGATGCTTTCTTCGGGGAGGATGTGGACGCGGAGTCGCTGAAGAAAATCGTGTATGACACTTTGAGCTTCGATGTGCCTTTGGTGCACGTCAACGACCATATCTTCAGCCTGGAGCTCTTCCACGGACCTACCCTGGCGTTCAAGGATGTGGGCGCCCGCTTCATGTCCCGTCTGTTGGGCTACTTCATCAAGAAGGAGGGCCAGAAGGAGGTGAACGTCCTGGTGGCTACCTCCGGCGACACGGGTTCGGCCGTGGCGAACGGATTCCTCGGTGTGGAGGGCATCCATGTCTACGTGCTCTACCCGAAAGGAAAGGTGAGCCCGATCCAGGAGTGCCAGTTCACCACCTTGGGCAAGAACATCACCGCCCTGGAGATTGACGGCGTGTTCGACGATTGCCAGGCGCTTGTGAAGTCCGCCTTCATGGATAAGGACCTGAACAACCACATGAAGCTCACTTCCGCCAATTCGATCAACGTGGCCCGTTTCTTGCCGCAGGCGTTCTACTACTTCTACGCGGTGGCACAATTGCACAAGCTGGGCATCAAGGATAACATCGTGATCTGCGTGCCTTCGGGCAACTTCGGTAACATCACCGCAGGTCTCTTCGGCAAGCGCATGGGTATGCCTGTCAGCCGATTCATCGCGGCCAACAACCGCAACGACATCTTCTTCAACTACTTGAAGAGCGGCAAATATGAGCCGAAGCCTTCCGTGCAGACCATCGCCAACGCCATGGATGTGGGCGACCCTAGCAACTTTGCCCGTGTGTTGGCCCTCTACGGTTCCCACGAGGCCATCTGCAAGGACATTGCCGGTTGCACCTACACGGACGAGCAGATCCGTGAGACATTGAAGAATTGTTATCAACAACATAAATACCTTTTGGACCCTCACGGTGCGGTGGGTTACCGCGCGTTGTGCGAGTACCTGAAGCCGAACGAGGTAGGTGTCTTCTTGGAGACGGCCCACCCGGCTAAGTTCAAGGACACTGTGGAGTCCATCATCGGCGAGCCTGTCGTGATCCCTGCCAAGCTGCAGGAGTTCATGAAGGGTAAGAAGCAAAGCATCGAATTGCCTAAGACATTCGACACGTTCAAATCTTATCTGATGGCGCAATGAAAGTAGTGATCATAAAATACAACGCGGGCAATATCTTCTCGGTCGACTATGCGATGAAGCGCTTAGGAGTGGAGGCGGAGATCACGGGCGACATCGAGAAGATCAAGGCGGCCGACAAGGTGATTTTCCCAGGCGTGGGTGAGGCGGAGACGACGATGAAGTACCTCCGTGAGCACCGCTTGGACGAGGTGATCCGTGGCTTGAAACAGCCTACGTTGGGCATCTGCATCGGCATGCAGCTCATGTGCAAATCCTCCGAGGAGGCTACCTCCGGCAATGTGGAGTGCTTAGGCATATTCGACGAGCAGGTGAGGCGCTTCGTCCCTGACGCGCACATCAGCAAGGTGCCTCACATGGGTTGGAACACCGTGGCGGCGAAGGAGAGTCCTCTCTTCAAGGGCTTGCCGGCTGACCCGTACTTCTACTACGTGCACAGCTACTACGCTACGGTAGGCAAAGACACCATCGCCACGACAGACTATATCCACCCATACAGCGCCGCACTCGCCAAAGAGAATTTCTATGCGGTGCAGTTCCACCCTGAAAAGAGTGGCTCGGTGGGCGAAACGGTTTTGAAAAACTTCTTGGAATTATGCTAGCGAAACGTATCATACCTTGCCTTGACATCAAAGACGGGCAGACCGTCAAAGGCATCAACTTCGTGAATATACGCAATGTGGGCGACCCTGTGGAGCTGGGTGCGGAATATAGCCGCCAAGGCGCTGACGAGCTTGTCTTCCTCGACATCACCGCCTCGCATGAGGGGCGTAAGACGTTCGTGGACTTGGTGAAGCGCATCGCCGCCCATATCTCCATCCCCTTCACGGTGGGTGGTGGTATCCATGAGCTGAAGGATGTGGATACGCTCTTGGCCGCTGGGGCGGATAAGGTATCCATCAACTCCGCGGCGATCAAGAACCCGGACCTGATCTCTGAGGTGGCGAAGAACTTCGGTAGCCAAGTCTGCACGGTGGCCATCGACGCCAAGCTGGACGAGAGCGGGGAGTGGACCTGTTACCTGAACGGTGGACGTGTGCCGACGGAGAAGAAGCTCTTCTCCTGGGCGAAAGAGGCGCAGGAGCGTGGTGCGGGTGAGATCCTCTTCACCAGCATGAACCATGACGGTGTGAAGCAGGGCTTCGCCAATGAGGCGCTCGCCCGTTTGTCCGATAGCCTCTCCATCCCTGTCATCGCTTCGGGCGGTGCCGGCAACATGGAGCACTTCAAGGATGTCTTCGAGCAAGGCAAGGCGGATGCTGCCCTCGCGGCCTCCATCTTCCACTTTCATGAGATCGCTATCCCAGACCTGAAGCAATACCTCGCGAAGGAAGGGATCCCAATGCGCATCGTATAAGTAATCGACGCTTTTTAATTCTTAACTCTTAATTCTTAACTCTAAAGATGGTCGAATATTTCCCAGTCATCGATGAGGATGGTAACGTAATAGACCGGGCAACCCGTCAAGAGTGCCACAACGGTTCCAAGATACTCCATGCGGCGGTCCACCTGCACGTCTTCAACAAGGAGGGTGACCTATACATGCAGAAACGCGCCGATTGGAAGGATATCCAACCCGGCAAATGGGACACTGCGGTGGGTGGCCACATCGACTTCGGCGAGAGCGTCGAGATCGCTCTGCTGCGTGAGGCTCGCGAGGAGCTGGGGCTGGAGAACATCCAACCCGAACGTCTCTTCAACTACATCTGGGAAAGCCCGAGGGAGCGTGAGATGATCTACGTGCACCGCATCACGTATGACGGAGAACCGCAGCCAGACCATTCCGAAGTGGTGGACGGCAGGTTCTGGAAGATTTCCGAAATCGAGGAGAGCCTCGGCAAGGATGTCTTCACCCCTAATTTTGAACTGGATTTCAAGAAGTTGAAGGAAGTGGGCGCTATCACTTCCAAATAGAGATAAAGACATGGATTACAAGGTTTTAGTATTGGATATCGATGGTACGTTGACCAATTCGAAGAAGGAGATCACCCAAGAGACCAAAAAGGCTTTGCACGAGGCGCAGGAGCATGGCGTGATCGTGGTCTTGGCTTCCGGTAGGCCTACGCCTGGCATCGTACCGATTGCGGATGAGATCGAATTGGACAAGTTCGGCGGCTATATCCTCTCCTTCAACGGAGCCGTCATCACCAATTACCAGACCAAGGAGGTGGTCTATGAGACCGTCCTGCCGATGGACGAGCTCTCGAAGCTCTACCAATCCTCCAAGGAGCATGGCGTGACCATCGTCACCTACAAGGATGACTCCATCATCACGGAGAACGAGGAGGACCAATACGTGGCCATCGAGGCGCGCATCAACAAGATGCCTGTGCGGAAGGTGGATAACTTCGTGGCGCAGATCACGAAACCGGTGACCAAATGCCTGATGGTGGGCGACGGTGATTACCTCGCCGAGGTGGAGCAGGACATGTGCAAGGAGTATGGCGACAGACTGAACGTCTACCGTTCCGAGCCTTTCTTCCTCGAGATCATGCCACAAAACATCGATAAGGCTTATTCTTTGAGTAAATTATTGAATATCATAGGCTTAACTAAAGACGAAATGATCGCTTGCGGAGATGGTTTCAACGACCTCTCCATGATCCAATACGCAGGCTTGGGCGTCGCCATGGGCAATGCGCAAGAGGTGGTGAAGGAGTCCGCCAACTACGTGACCACCACCAACGATGAGAACGGAGTCGCCAACGTCGTAAATGAATTCATTCTGTCATGAAAGCGTATGTGAAGGCGTTCGTTTCGATCTCCGACAAGGAGGTTAGGCTGAATGGTGAAAACCTCCCCATCCAGGTGGAGGAGGGTAAGCCATGGCTCACGAACATCTACTATTCCTTAGGCTTCCAGTACCCTAAGTTCTTCAAGATGGACAACCTATGCAAGGCAGGTTTCTTAGGTGCGGAGCTGTTGATGGGCAAATTAGGGCTCACCCCGGAGGAGCCTAAGCGCAATTGGTCCGTCGCATTGATGTCACGCTCCGGCTCGTTGGACGATGACCAGACCTACCAGCAGACGATACAGTCCGCCGACAACTACTTCCCAAGTCCGGCCGTCTTCGTCTACACGCTCTCCAATATCGTGACGGGGGAGATCGCCATCCGCCACAAAATCATGGGCGAATCCACTTGCTACGTGACGCAAACCTTCTCTCCGCAAACCGCCTTGGCGCTCTCCGAATGTGCTTTCCTGCCTGAGAAGGAGGTGGATCATCAGATCTTCGGGTGGTGTGAGTATTTGGACGGACAGCTCTCCGTCAAGATGTTCGCCCTCTCGTTGAACGGTGAGGGAGCTTTGATGGAGTGGGGGGAAGACTTATTTACTATTTAGCCATTTACAATTTAACCATTTATTGTTTGGCTATTTGCAATAAAGTTGTCGTATTTTACAACTTTTTAAGGATGAACTTGGGGATTATACAGATTTTTCATCCGAACAAGACGTAAGCCAATTAGGGTTTCTGTGCCGCTGGAATAGTAAATTGTTAAAAAGCAAATGATTGTAGTAAATCGTCAATCGATAAATAGTAAATAAGCAGTAAATATTGTATTAAATCCAATACAATAAATGAATCATACTGTGTCTCAAACTCAATTTGCGGAGAATAAAACATATATTTACCGCGAAAATGCGGAGAATAACGTGGTTTTGAGCCGTCGTGAACAGTAAATCGTCAATCGATAAATAGTAAACAAACAGCAAATCCAACGTGTGAAAGGATGCCCCTCGCGACTCTACCCCCATACGGTTGCCTTTCCATTTCTTTTTTTATATCTTTGTTGGCAAAATATAAAGATGATTTGTAATGAATGAATTGATAGCTACTTTGAAAGAAGAGATCATCGAGGTGTTGAACCTCGAGGGCATGACACCTGATGGTATTGATGAGAACGCTCCGTTGTTCAACGGTGGCGACCCTTCAGCGGCGGGTTTGGGTTTGGACTCGATCGATGCGCTTGAGCTGATCGTTTTGATGGAAAGAAATTACGGCATCAAGTTGAAGAACGCTAACGAAGGCAAGGAAATCTTCAAGTCCATCGCTACGATGGCGGATTATATCTCCAAGAACAGAACGAAATAGTCTTTGTATGGATAGTATCGTCGTGACAGGTATGGGCATCATCTGCGGCTTAGGCTGCGGGACGCGCGCTGTTTTCGACGCACTCCGCGCGGGCAAGCCTGCCATCGGCAAGGTGCACCATCTGCGCACCTCCCATGAGGAACTTCCTGTCAGCGAGGTGGCGATGAGCAACGAGGAGATGATCGGGATGCTTCGCCTGCCCTCCGACATGGTGGTGACCCGCACCCCCCTCTTAGGCATGGTGGCTTTCCGTCAGGCTGTGGAGCAGTCTGGCTTGACAGACGCTGTGCGCACCGCCTTCGTGAACGGTACGACCGTGGGCGGCATGGAGAAGAGTGAACAATACTACCTGGATTTCTTCGAAGGCAAACATACGGAATACATCGCCGCGCACGACTGCGGGGCGGGTACGGAGCAGATCGGTCGCCTTTTCGGCCATCTGGATGCGATGTACACCATCTCGACCGCTTGTTCCTCCGCCACCAACGCCCTTATCACGGGCGCTAACCTAATCAGAAGCGGCAAGGCGGACGCGGCGATTGTGGGCGGCACGGAGTCGCTCAGCAAATTCCACCTCAATGGGTTCAATTCCCTGATGATATTGGACCATGAACCTTGCAAACCATTCGATAAGAACCGCAACGGATTGAACCTAGGTGAGGGCGCCGCCTACCTGGTCATCGAGACCGCCGAGCGCGCGCGGAAGCGGGGTGCGACCCCCTTGTGCGAGTTGAGCGGCTACGCCAATGCCTGCGACGCATTTCACCAGACAGCCACCTCTCCCGACGGAGAAGGGCCTTTCCTCGCCATGACCGGTGCATTGAACAGGGCCGGACTGAAGCCTGCCGACATCGATTACATCAATGCGCACGGCACGGGCACGGGCAATAATGATCTGTGCGAAAGCGTGGCGATCAAACGGGTCTTTGGTGACCGTGTGCCACCATTCTCCTCCACGAAATCCTTCACGGGCCACACTACCAGCGCCGCTGGTGCGGTGGAGGCCGTCATATCGATCCTTTCCCTGACGAACGGATTCATCCCGGCGAACCTCAACTTCTCTTCCGCTATCGAAGAGAGTGGTTTGACACCCGTGACAAAGGGGTTGAGCGACGTGGACCTGCGTCATGTGATGAGCAACTCGTTCGGTTTCGGAGGCAATGACTCCTCCTGTATCTTCTCTAAAATCAGTTAAGCCATGGCAGTCTATATACAATCAGCGGCACAAATAACCATCCAATCGCCCCTGTGCGACGATTGGTTCACCTCCCCGATACGGAGGGAGGGGCGTTATTTCCGCTCCGTGGAGCCGGACTTCAAGGCATTCATCGACCCGATGGCCTCCCGAAGGATGGGCAGACTGCTGAAACGGGCCATCGCCTCCGCCATGACCGCCCTCGAGGGATATGAAGTGCCGCTGGACGCGATCGTGACAGGGACAGGCTTGGGTTGCATAGAGACCACCGAGAAGTTCCTCAATGCGATGCTGCGGGATGGGGAGCAGGCTTTACCGCCCTCCTTCTTCATGCAATCCACGCACAATACGATCGGTTCCGTCATCGCCCAAAGGCTGAAATGCCATGGGTATAACAATACATTCACCCATCGTGGCACCTCCTTCGACTGTGCCCTGCAGGATGTGCTCGTGCAATTCGAGCTGGGGGATATCTCCTCCGCCTTGGTCTGCGCCAACGACGAGATGACGGAGGCCTATTTCCAACTGTTCGACCAAATCGGTTACTGGAAGCGGGAGGATGTGACGGAGGATATGTTCCGACACCCAGCCACGACGGGTAGTTTCGCGGGGGAAGTCTCCGCAGCCTTCCTCTTGGGTGGAGAACCGACCGAGCGTACGCTTTGCCGCCTGGAGGGAATGGAACTGCTGTACGAGCCTACGGACGAGCGCTTCCTGCGTTGCGTGGAGGAGCTTCTGCGCAAGGCAGGCATTGAGAAGACGGAGGTGGACGCCGTGGTCTGCGGTTACAATGCGGACCCGTCGAACGACGAGGTGTATGCCCGTCGGATGGACCTCTACTTCCCTCAGACCACCCAAATCTATTACAAGCACCTCTTCGGAGAGGGCTTCTCCGCATCCGCCATGGGTTATTACGTGGCGGCGACCTGTCTGAAACGAGGCGAGATACCTGCCCACATCCGTTACAGGGAGGGGAAGAGCATCCGTCCGAAACATATATTAGTCTATAACCATTTCCAGAACAGGGATCATTCCGTCGCTTTACTATCATGCTGAGATTGTTGTTACTATCCATCGTGCAGTCCTTCTGCTTGGCCATGGGGCAGGTGTTCCTGAAATTCGCCGTGGCCAGGATGCATAAGTTCGCCTTCACGTGGGAGTGGTTCAAGGAGCTGTTGCTGAATTACTGGCTGGCCCTCACGGGTGTCTCGATGGGTCTGGCGACAGTTTTATGGTTGTATATTCTGCGCCACTATCCATTGTCAGAGGCGCATCCGCTCACATGCCTGAGCTTCATCTTCGCATTGCTCGCCTCCGCCTTCTTCCTGCACGAGTCGGTGCCCGTCACAAGGTGGATAGGCGTGGGCATCATCATGGTCGGTGTGTTTTTTGTGGCTAAATGATGAAAGAGATGTTTACCATACAATCCTATGACACGAAGGAGGAGAACCTCTACGGGCATACGCTTCGTTTCGACGAGACGCATGCTGTGTTCGCGGCGCATTTCCCCGGCAATCCGATTGTGCCCGGGGCGGTGCTGGTGGATGTGATGCGTGCGGTCGACACAGACATTCTAGGCGTTGAGGCGCAGGTGGTGACGGTCAAGAACGCTAAGTTCATCACCGTGATTGTGCCGCAATCCAATGTGGAGTTGAAGGTGAAGACGAGCTATACCACCTCAGGAGAGGACTATTTGTTCAAGTCGGTCATAGCCGACGAAGGGAAGATCTACGCCAAGTTCGATTTATTGGTGAAAGGGAGGAGCCTATGACGGCGGAGGAGACAAAGGATCTTTTCGCTGCGAGGCGCATTGGTGTGTTGATACCCACCTACAACAATGGGAAGACCGTCGCCCAGGTGGTGGCCTCCGTCGAGCCCTATTGCGGGGAGGTGATCGTGGTGAACGATGGCTCCACCGATGAGACCCTAAGCCTGTTGGAGACATTACCAGAAAATATCCATGTCGTCTCCTATGCGCAGAACCGAGGGAAAGGCTATGCCTTGAAGAGAGGCTTCGAGAAGGCCATGGAGCTAGGGCTTTCCGCCGTGGTGACCCTGGATTCGGACGGGCAACACTTCGCAAGCGACCTTCCGCTCTTTGCGGAGGCGTGTCAGACCAACCCGGAGTCGTTGATCGTAGGCAGCCGATCGTTCCTCAATCCGAACATGCCGCAGAAAAGTAGTTTCGCCAATAAGTTCTCCAACTTCTGGTTCACGGTGCAGACCGGCATCCGCCTGCCCGACACCCAGACCGGCTATCGGCTCTATCCGTTGCAAAGGATGAAAGGCATGAAACCCCTCTGCCACCGCTACGAGGCCGAGTTGGAGCTCTTGGTGCGCAGCGCATGGCGGGCCATTCCGCTGAAGAGCATCTCCATCAACGTCTTCTACCCCTCCAAGGAGGAGCGGGTCACGCACTTCCGTCCCACGGTGGACTTCATTAGAATCAGCCTGTTGAACACCCTGCTTTGCTTGCTGGCGATCGTGTACGGCTACCCGTCCATGGCGCTCCGCAAGCTCTTCCGCACATGCTCCAAATAAGCACGGAATAGTAAATCGTAAATAGTTAAATCGTAAATAATCCAACACGGTCAACGAAACCGCCTTGGCCGGTAAGCACAAAAAAGGCCAGCCCCTTTCGAAGCCAGCCTTGTTCGTATAAATCGTATGATCGATTAGAACGCCCAACCCAAACGTAGGGAAGGAACAGCCTGAGGTTGGAAGTTCAAGCTGTGAACCTTAGTCTCAGTAGTTGTAGTTCTTCCATCGTTCTCAACAGAAAGTTTCTTGTCAGTGCGCATGTCAACACCAAGTTTCACCTCTGCGCCGATGAAGATGTTCTTAGCAAAGTAGTAGTTGAAACCAGAGACTGCAGCCACGCCGAAGGTATTGAAACCACCTTGGTTCTTCGTGATCGTCTTGTTGTTTTCAGACTCGTCGGTCACCTTTGTGGAATAGATTCCGAAACCGAGCTCACCACCGATGTAAGGAGCCAACTTGTCCGTTCCGTCGAACACGTAGTTGATGCCAGGGCATACGGAGAAGATAGAGATACGGTTTGTGCTCTTGTGCCAAGCGTCGCCCGTCTCGCCATTGTCATCCACATCCTTGAAGATGCTAAGGCCGAAGCCCAATTTCAACTGGAGATTGTCAGTCAACACATACACACCTCTCAAAAGGCCACCTTGAAGGTTAACCAAACTACCATTCGTTCTCGTTCCTGCTTCATCATCAACAATTACACTGTGGAAAGGCGCAAAACCAACCTCCATCATGAAGCTGCCCTCTTCAGGTTTGTAATCGCTAGTGGAGTTTGTTTGGTTTGCTTGGTTTGAATCGTTTGATTCGTTCGTGGCATCTGAAACCGCTTGGGCGTTCAGTACTATTGCAGACATAACTGCCGCAATAGCCAAAAATAACTTTTTCATTTTAACTTTACTTATTTGCGGATCCATATAGTATTAGATTTTCTTTTAGAGAGTGCGGATCCATTCATTCTCCAAAGAAAGTATGCGCAAACATATAGAAAAAAATCGAATAAATAACTATCTTCGCGACGCAAAACGTATAAATATAATTTTCAAAAGAATGAAAGTCTTGAAATTTGGTGGAGCGTCCGTAGGCTCCATAAAAAACTTGCAGCAGGTCAAGAGGATTGTTGAGGGTGTGAGCGAGCCCGTCGTGATTGTTGTTTCAGCGGTGGAGCATGTCACCGATATGTTGGAGGATGCCACATCGTTGGCCGCACAAGGAAATGCTTCATATACAGAAAAATTAGATGCAATTATAACAACACATAACCAGCTGATCGAGGGGTTGTTGCCTTCGACGGAGTGTGAGACTGTGAAAAAGGAGGTTTCTACCCTTTATGAGGAGATGATGAATATCCTGAAGGGTGTCTATTTGATCAAGGACTTGACGCCTAAGACGGAGGACGCTATCCTGTCGTATGGGGAGCGTATCGCTTCGCTTTTCGTCAGCAGGCTCCTTGGCGCTAAATGCTTGGACTCCCGTAACTTCATCAAAACCAATAATTCATTGGGCAGCGCGAATGTGGATTTCGAGCTGACCTATAAGCTGATCCGTGAGCAGTTCTCCTCTTCTTCCGATAAGCGCATCGTGATCGCCGGTTTTATCGCCAGCGATGCGGAGACGGCTGACGTGACGACCTTGGGCCGTGGCGGTTCGGACTGCACCGCAGCCTTGGTGGCAGCCGCTTTGGGCGCCTCTAAGATAGAGATTTGGAACTCGAACGATGGCTTCATGACTGCGGATCCTTCCGTGACCCGCAAGGCCTATAAGATAGAGCACTTGAGCTACTCCGAGGCGATGGAGCTCTGTAACTTCGGCGCCACGGTGATCTTCCCGCCATCCATCTATCCAGCTTGCGTGGCGAACATCCCTATCCAAATCATGAACATCGAGAAGCCGGACTCTTTCGGTACGCTGATTTCGACGGACGTGAAGGACGAGAAGACCATCAAGGGTATATCCTCCATCGAGAATACGGTATTGGTGACCATCCAAGGCATGGGCATGATGAACGTGCACGACGTGAACAGCCGTATTTTCATGACATTGGACTATAATGGTATCCATACTTTCTTTGTCTCCCAGGCTTCTTCCGGAAGCTCCATCTCCATCGGTGTGAGGACCGAGGACGCGGAGACGGTGATGGAGCTCTTGAGCGAGGAGTTCAACGAGGAGATGTCGATGGGCGCCATCAACTCCATCAATACGGAGAAGGACCTCTCCACCATCGCTATCGTGGGCGACAACATGAGGCAGGCGACGGGTACGGCCGGTAAGCTCTTCAATGCGCTGGGACGTAACAACATCAATATCATCGCGTTGGCGCAGGGTTCCGCCGAGACGAACATCTCCTGCGTGGTGAAACGTGTTGACTTGCGCAAGGCGTTGAACTGTATCCACGAGTCCTTCTTCCTCTCCGAATACCAGCAACTGAACCTCTTCGTGGTCGGTACGGGTACGGTGGGCGGTAGCCTTTTGGAGCAATTGCACACGCAGAAGGATCTGCTGATGAAGCAGAACAACCTGATGGTGAAGGTGATCGGTATCGCGGACGTGAGCAACTATATCCTGGACCGTGACGGTATAGACCTGACCCAATACCAGGAGTTGCTGAAGAGCGGCAAGACCTCCACGCCTGAGATCATCAAGCAGGCATTGATCGATTTGAACATCTACAATTGCGTCTTCGTCGACTGTACGGCGAGTGGCGCGATCGCGAACATATACAAGGATCTCTTGTTGCATAACATCTCTGTCGTGGCGGCCAATAAGATCGCTGCTTCCGGTGATTATGACAACTACATGGAGCTGAAGAACATCGCCCGTAAGCGTGGCATCAAGTACTTGTACGAGACCAACGTGGGTGCCGGCCTTCCGATTATCAATACAATCAACGACTTGATTTTCAGTGGTGATAGAATCGTGAAACTGGAGGCTGTGCTTTCCGGTACGTTGAACTTTATCTTCAATACCATCAGCAAGGATATTCCTTTGAGCAAGGCCATCCGCATGGCCATGGAGGCCCGTTTCGCCGAGCCGGACCCTCGTATCGACTTGAGCGGTAAGGACGTGATCCGTAAGCTGGTCATCCTGGCCCGTGAGTCGGGTATCCGTGTGGAGCAGGACGATGTGGAGAAGAACCTCTTCATCCCTAATGACTTCTTCGAGGGCACGTTGGACGACTTCTGGAAGAAGGTGGAGGGCTACGACGCTGTGTTCGAGGAGAAACGTAAGGCTGTTGAGGCGGAGGGCAAGCACTTCTGCTTCGTCGCTAAGCTCGAGAACGGCAAGACCAGCGTAGGCTTGCAGGCGGTGGGTCCTACCCATCCGTTCTTCGACTTGAGGGGCAGCAACAACCTGATCATCATCAATACGGCACGCTACCAGGATCCGATGATGATCCGTGGCTACGGTGCAGGTGCGGCCGTGACGGCTGCGGGTGTCTTTGCGGACATCATCAGCATTGCGAACATCCGTTAATGAGGAAAATAGCGTAGCTTGAATGATAAGGATTTAACGTCTAATGGGAGAATAGGTTGGAGATGATTCCTTCAACTTGTTCTTCCATTGTTAATATGCACTTGGTCAATATATTATATCGTTTATTTATCACTCGGATTCATTGGTTGAATGTTGAGAATTACTCATGAAAGTATTAGTCCACATACATCTGCATTACCATGATCAGGTTCCTTTTTTCCTGCGTCGGTTAGGGAATATCACGGTTCCGTACGATGTGGTTTTCACCCTGACGGAGGATGATGAGCAGACCCGGCAAATCATTATGCGTGAGATTCCGACGGCCTCTTTCCTGCTGGTGAAGAACATTGGTTACGACGTTTATCCTTTCCTGCAGGCGATGGGGCGGTATTGTTTGGACGCGTATGACTGCATCCTGAAGCTCCACAGCAAAAATAGCCGTGAAAGCAGCGTATCCATCAATCACCTGCATTATAAGGGCTATGAGTGGAGGAACGATCTTGTCGATCCGTTGGTAGGCTCCAAGTGCTGTTTTAAGAACACGTTGCGCCAGCTGTTGAAGGAGAAGGTGGGCATGGTGGGGTCATTCAACCTTATCGTCAACAAGGAGGAAGAAAGGAATAGGCAGAACACCAAGGCGTTATGTGATGATTATGGAATAACCTACCGGGAAAACTTCCTTTTCTTCGAGGGGACGATGTTCGCGTGTCGTCCGCAGATCATACAGCGAATACTTACCCGACCTTTTTCGGAGAGTGAGTTCCTTCCCACCTGTACCACGGGAGGGATCGGTACGCTCGCGCACTCGATGGAGACCATGTTCGGCGCCATGTGCCAGAAGATGGGCTATGCCATCAAGGGAGTCCATTCCGCGAGGACGTTCCGGAAGTTCCTGCTGATGTGCCTAAAATCCATTTACCACAAGGATTTACGGAAACTCTTCTTTTCCATGAGGCATGACGCATAGGGAAATGGTGTGATTTCATCGCTCAAAAACGATTCTTTTCTTGCGTATGTCGGCGGAAAATGCTATATTTGTTCGCTTTATATTGGTGCGTGTGCGAAACCATGAAAGCATAAAACTGAGAAGAATAAAAGTCATATAAAGTATGAGTGAACAAAACAAAGAGACCTCCTATTCCGCCAAAAACATTCAGGTGTTGGAAGGCCTTGAGGCAGTGAGGAAGCGCCCTGCGATGTACATCGGAGACATCAGCGAGCGTGGTTTGCACCACCTGGTATACGAGGTTGTTGACAACTCCATCGATGAGGCGTTAGCCGGGTATTGCAAGAATATCCTGGTGGATATTTGGGAAGATAACTCCATTTCTGTGGAGGATGATGGACGTGGTATTCCTGTGGATTTCCATGAGAAAGAGAAGAAATCAGCGCTCGAAGTCGTCATGACGGTGTTGCACGCCGGCGGTAAGTTCGATAAGGGAACTTACAAAGTGTCCGGTGGTCTCCACGGTGTGGGTGTATCCTGCGTGAACGCCCTCTCCACGAAGTTGGTGGCCGAGGTGTGCCGTGGCGGCAAACGCTACATCCAGGAGTATGCCTGCGGTAAACCATTGTACGCTGTGAAGGAGGTGGGCACCGCCGACAAGACGGGTACGAAGGTCACCTTCCACCCTGATAGCTCCATCTTCACGGAGACGGTCTATAAGTACGAGATCCTCGCCAACCGTCTGCGCGACTTGGCTTACCTGAATGCGGGTATCCGTATCACCCTTACCGACCACCGCGTCGATGCGGAGGGCAATATGCGTTCGGACGTCTTCCACTCGGAGAGAGGTCTGGGCGAGTTCGTCGAGTACCTGGATAGCACCCGTGAGCACTTGATCCCTGATGTGATCCACATCAATACGGACAAGTACGGTACGCCGGTCGAGGTGGCGATGACCTACAACACATCCTACAACGAAAACATCCACTCCTACGTCAATAACATCAACACCATCGAGGGCGGTACGCACGTGACCGGCTTCCGCATGGCACTGACGAGGACGTTGAAGAAATATGCCGAGGACTCCAAGATGTTGGAGAAGGCGAAGGTGGAGATCAATGGTGACGACTTCCGCGAGGGTCTGACCGCTGTCATCTCCGTGAAGGTGGCTGAGCCTCAGTTCGAGGGACAGACGAAGACGAAACTGGGTAACGATGAGGTTTCCGGTATCGTGCAACAGGCCGTTGGTGAAGCCCTCACGAACTACTTGGAGGAGCATCCGAAGGAGGCGCGCATGATCGTCGACAAGGTGATCCTCGCCGCCCGTGCCCGTATCGCCGCCCGCAAGGCCCGCGACCTCGTGCAGAGAAAATCCCCGATGGGTGGTGCCGGTCTGCCGGGTAAGCTGGCCGACTGCTCCGACAAGAACCCTGAGAACTGCGAGCTGTTCCTCGTCGAGGGAGACTCCGCAGGTGGTACGGCTAAACAGGGCCGTAACCGTATGACGCAAGCGATCCTGCCGTTGCGTGGTAAGATCCTGAACGTCGAGAAGGCTATGCCTCATAAGGTGCTTGAAAGCGAGGAAATCAAGAATATTTACACTGCCTTGGGCGTCACGATCGGTACGGAGGATGACGCGAAGGCGCTGAATATGGAGAAACTCCGTTACCATAAGGTGATTATCATGACCGATGCCGATGTCGATGGTAGCCACATCGACACGCTGATTCTTACATTCTTCTTCAGACACATGCGCGAATTGATCGAGAAGGGTTATGTCTACATCGCCGCACCTCCGCTCTATCTCTGCAAGAAGGGTAATGTGGAGGAGTATTGCTGGACCGACCAGCAGAAGCAGGCCTTCGTGGACAAGTACGGAAGTGGTAACGAGAGCTCGGTGAACATCCAGCGATACAAGGGTTTGGGTGAGATGAGTGCGGAGCAGTTGTGGTCCACGACCATGAACCCTGAGAACCGTACGCTCCGTCAGGTCGCTATCGAGAATGTGGCGCAGGCCGATTACACCTTCTCCATGTTGATGGGTGACGATGTGGCTCCTCGCCGCCAATTCATCGAGGAAAACGCTACTTACGCCACTATCGATACTTAATCAGTATGATGATGAAAGAGGAAATTGAGCGGATACTTAAGCATGAGGCCGAGGCGGTCCTGAACATCCCGATCACGGACGATTACAAGAAGGCGGTGGACTTGATTGTGAAGTATGTCCACGAAAAGCATGGTAAGCTCGTGACCAGCGGCATGGGCAAGGCGGGTCAGATCGCTTTGAACATCGCCACCACCTTCAGCTCCACGGGTACGCCTTCCGTCTTCCTGCACCCGAGCGAGGCACAGCATGGCGATTTGGGCTTGCTGCAGGAGAATGATGTCATGCTCCTGATCTCCAATTCGGGGAAGACGCGCGAGATTCTGGAATTGATGCCTTTGGCGCGCCGCCTTCGTCCTGATATTAAGTTTATTGTCATCACGGGCAATGCGGACAGTTTGTTGGCCCATGAGGCGGATGCGCTCCTTTATACGGGCAACCCGAAGGAGGTGTGCGCCTTAGGTCTGACGCCTACCACTTCCACCACCATCATGACGGTCATCGGAGACATTCTGGTGGTCAGCACCATGAAGGCTATCGCATTCACCAACGAGGAGTATGCGAAACGTCACCATGGGGGGTATTTGGGTGAGAAGTCCAGGAAGCAGAGCAATAACGGATAGTACCTATCCAACCTTATAGCAAGGCGGTGAGTCTCAGGATTCACCGCCTTTTGTGTCTATGACAACCCTTTATTTATAAGGAATGGCGCCGATTCTTGACTTAACGGAGGAAAAAAACGATGAAAATATTTGTCAGATAAAAAAATAGGCATTACTTTTGCACCGCATTTGAGACACAGGTATCAAACGCAAAAAGGCTGGCCTCTTCGTCTATCGGCTAGGACGAGAGATTTTCATTCTCTAAAGAGGGGTTCGACTCCCCTAGAGGCTACTAATAAACAATAAAGACATATTAAAATGGCAAATCACAAATCATCAATCAAAAGAGTAAGACAAGCTGAGGCCAAAAGATTGCAGAACAGGTATTACGCTAAAACAGCTCGTAATGCTGTCCGCGATTTGAGAGCTACAAAGGATAAGGAAGAGGCTATCAAGAGACTTCCTGAGGTATCTTCCATGTTGGATAAATTGGTAAAGACCCACGTTATCCACAAGAACAAGGCATCTAATTTGAAGTCTAAGTTGAGCATCATGATCAACAAGATGTAATTAGTGGCGACTTGTTTGAGCTAGGAATTTGAAGCCCATCTTTTCAGGTGGGCTTCTTTGTCGTGTATAATATGCAACCAGAATCCATGCCTGAATCATTGTCCCTCAAGGACTTCCTCGTGAAGGTCAGAAGGGTGTTGTCGGATGCTTTCGAAGACATCTATTGGGTTCGTGCGGAGATCAGTGAATTGCGCGAGAACGCGAACGGAAACTGCTACCTCGCTTTGGTTGACAAAGGCTCCTCGGACAAACTGATCGAGGCGAAAATCAATGCTGTTATCTGGCAAAGCACCTATAGGCTGATGAAGTCTTTCTTCTTTTCGGAGACACATCGCAACCTTTGCCCCGGCATGAAGGTTTTGGTGGCGGTGAATCTCTCTTTCCATGAGCAATATGGTCTGCAGCTGAACATCCGTGACATCGACCCTTCCTTCACCCTCGGTGACATGGCGAAGAAGCGCCAGGAGACGATTGATCAACTGAAGAGGGACGGTATCTGGGACATGAACCGGCAGGTGGAGTTCCCCGTGCCCGCAAGACGCATCGCCGTGATTTCCTCCGGCACAGCGGCGGGCTATGGCGACTTTTGCGACCAACTATTGGCGGACGGTAACCGTTTCGGTTTTGTGCCTAAACTCTTCCCAGCGGTGATGCAGGGGGACCAGACCGCAAGGAGCATAATCAGTGCGTTGGATAAGATATACGAGGAGATAGACCATTTCGATGTGGTGGTGATTATCCGCGGAGGTGGCGCGACGACCGATATGGCGGCCTTCGACGAGTATGACCTGGCCAGTAACGTGGCGAACTTCCCGTTGCCTATCCTTACGGGTATCGGGCACGACCGCGACGAGTCTGTCGTCGACATGGTGGCGGCCATCCGTTGCAAAACCCCTACCGCAGTCGCCGCATTCTTGGTCGAGACGATGATGGATCTGGAGGCGGAGCTTACTACTCTCTCCAACGATATGATACTCGCCCTCCGCAAGCGGTTGTCGGATGAGGAACATGAGGTGGAGCATCTCTCCCATGCCCTCGCGAGCGCTTGCCGGTTGTCCTTGCAGGCCGCGACGCAACAGATAGGCTTGTACGGTGTGCGCTTGTCGTCCGCCATACGGACCCGCCTGCTAGAGGAGAACCATCGCCTGGAGATGATGGAGAAGTCGCTGTCGTTGGTCTCCCCGGAAGCGATTCTCAAGAAGGGATATAGCCTGACAATGTGCGGGGGCAAGGCGGTCTCGTCCGTCGCGAACCTGCGGAAGGGAGACGTGATCACCACCTATTTGCGGGATGGTAATGTGGAAAGTGTAATAAATAAATGCGAAGAATATGAAGAAGGAAATGTCTTATAAGGCGGCTATGGCCGAGCTGAAGGAAATATTGGACCTGCTGGAGAGCGGACAGGCGGACATGGATGAGTTGACCAAGAAGGCCAAACGGGCGAAGGAGCTGTTGCAGATCTGCAAGGATAAGCTCTACCGTACTTCGGAAGAGGTGGAGAGCCTTATCGAGAAATAAGGGGAGATTTTTGCCAATAAAATCTCCCTATATGGATTTTTTGAGGGTATAATTAGGACCCTAGAACCCCTGTTTTTATTGCTGAAATAAAATATTTACCTGAAATACAATCATTTTTGTTGCTTATTGATGAAATAATACGAATACATTTAATAAATTTGCATTTTCTTAAAGCGGTGAATTTATAGAACCCAATTTTAGGAGTCCTAGTGTTAGTGTGTGAATTCTTATTATCTTAAAATATTACAATTATGAACATTAAAAGATTTTCAGTAGTTTTTATGTTGTGCTCATGTTCTCTTGTGTCATATGCAGAACAATCTTTTGAGGACGAAGTAAAATTCCAGAACAACGCAACGTTTGAGGGATTAACAACCATGAACGGGTATCTGAATATGAACGATGGGGGGAGTGCAAAAAAATCTTTCTCTATTTATACTGGAGGAGATATTGATATTAACCAAAACATCTATATTAGCGGGAGAGAGACGAGTTACGGTACTGTTATTCCTACGGTGGAATCAGTGTCTAAGTTTGCTTCGTTAACTCCGTTGAACTTCCGTTCCAGCGATTTCCATTTTATTGGTGGGCCAGTCTATCTGGATAGTACGTTTACTGTGAGTGGAGAAAGTTATTTGCAAAGCACGTTGTCTGTATATCCTATAAAGGGAGCTCCATATTCCGTAAAGATAAAAGAGGAAGGTTCCGTGCCAGTGATATCATTCGAGCAGAAGAGCGGTGCTTATAAAGGGAAAATCAGGTCCTCATCGTTCGATTTTGTCGGTGGTCCTGTGTCATTTGACTCTGCGGTGACTGTAAATGGGAGATGTAGAGTGTATGATGAGTTATATGTTAGCCCAAGCGATGGTGCTCCATTAGGCATAAGTTTAATGTCAGGGGAAGATTACACTCCGACAATATCTTTCCGTGGCCTATATAATAGTATTCAAAGAGGAAGTATTCAGGCATCTAAGCTTTTCATTGATGGTAAAGTGGGTATCGGGACCAATGAGGTTAGCGACAATGTACAGTTGCAGGTGGCCGGCAAGATATTGTGCACGGGCGACATCGAGGTGGCAAGCATCGATGCGAGCGACATCAAGACCAACGACATCACTGTTAAGATGAATGATGTGGCGGACTATGTGTTCGAGGAGGGCTATGATTTGAAGAACTTGTCGGAAGTGGAGGCTTACGTCAATGCGAACAAGCATTTGCCAGGCATTCCTTCGGCTGCGGAAATCGAGAAGGATGGTGTCAGCCTCTCTAAGATGACCAACCTGTTGTTGGAGAAGGTTGAGGAGTTGACTTTGCACATGATCCAATTGGAGAAGGAGAATAAGGCGCTGAAGGCTGAGATGCAGAATATGAAGAAATAGTCAACTTAAAGAGAGAAGTACAAGATGAAAAATATTATTCTTTACATATCTCTGCTCTTTTGTTCTGTAGTCAATGTTGTCGCGCAGCAGTACTTCCCGTTTGAAGCGGGAGGTGAGGCATCTGACTATGATATAACAAAATCAGAGGAGAAAGGCCTGAATTATAGGGATATAACTTATACATTCAATGGCTTTTACATTGAGAACATAGAAATCGACGGGAAGGCATATAAGAATGTTTTGATGCCTGGAATAAAAAACATCGAAGAAAAGGGAGACCCTGCTTTGCCGTATTTCACTGACGTTATCGATGTTGAATCTGCGGATATCACACTGGAAATATTAAACGTTGAGGAGAAGGAATACGATGGTTATGATATTGCTCCATCGCAAGGATTGGTTCTTCAGTTGTCAGAGAGGGATTCCGTCAGGGAGTTCTCAGAGGTGTACAAAAAGGGTGAGTATTACCCTGGCAATCATCATGCTGTTTTGTTGGATATTCAAAGACAAAAAGGAATGTATAAAGCGGATGTCAACGTGTATCCAATTCAGTATAACCCTGTGGCTGGAACAATTAGATGTTGCCAATCTATAACCTATCGAGTTTCATGGCCAGAGGATACTCTCCCTAAACCGCAAAGGGCGCCCAATCCGATAGATGTGGATGAGACGGGGGCAAAAGTTGTGTCGAGGAGCAGACCAGTTTGTGATTATATTATTGTGACGACCCCTCAATTACGGAATTCTCTAGGGGATTTCCTTGCATGGAAAGCGATGCAGGGACACAAGTGCCATGTCATCTCTAGCAACTGGAAGGCTGGAGATGAAAAAATCGTAAGAGATAGTATAATCAATGCCTATAAAGCAAATAAGTATGATGAAACCACCCCGGAATATTTGCTTATTGTTGGAGACTATGGTTCTGTCCCTGGATACCTTATGGACCAACCTAAGGGCAAATATGATTATACCAAGGAATACGGGCAAATATCTTCGGACTTGAGATATAAGTGCTTGGATGGTGACGGTAGTCGTGATTTTAGCCCAGAATTGGCTGCTGGTAGAATCCCTGTTTCTAACGAAGAGGAGGCGAGGAATGTATTCCAAAAGATTATCCGATATGAGAAGGAACCAACGGAGAATGAGGCTTTTTATAATCACGCTGTACATTGCGCCCAATTTGAGAAGGAAGAAGGCACAACAGATAAGGAAAGTAGCCTCCTGTTTATGACTACTTCCGAAACATTGCGTCAGAAAATATTGTGTTTCGGTAAAAACGTTGATGTGGTTTACTCGACTGGGGAAACTGGTGTTACTCCCAGATACTTTACTTCTGGTGCCTTGTTGCCTGAAGATATTAGATGGCCATCTCCTGTTTGGAATGGTAATACGAACGATATCATCAATCATATCAATAATGGATGTTATTATATCTTTCATAGGGATCATGGAAATATAGAATGTTGGGGTACTCCTACTTTTTGTGTCTCAGACATGAATCGTTTAACCAACAAAGATTTATACCCGATTGTTTTTAGCATTAATTGTTTGACAGGAAGTTACCAATCCCCTTATATATCTCCAGATAAGACCCCTTGTTTCACATCTAAAATATTGAGTATGAAAGATGCTGGAGCTGTGGGTGTTGTGGCAGCAAGTGGACTGAGCTATTCGGGCGTAAATGATGATTTCATAATTAGTATTATGAATCATTTATATGTAACCCCATCAAAGAAGAAAAAGGACAAATCTCTACTTGATCTTGGGCTTAGTATAGCAACTGGTTCAATATTTGGCACTGTGAGTTCGATTGGCTCATTGCTTTCGTCGTCGGAGAAGGAGGTTACTCCTGTATACGAAATGGGTAAGTTGCTAAATGTGGCGGGGGAAGACGCCTTAAACAATTATGGTAAGCAGATTTTCCATTATTTCGGTGACCCTTCCATGCAGATGTACACAGAGGCCCCTGCTTGTTTCGAGAAACCTACTATTGTGCAGAATGGCACGACAGTTTCGGTTAAAATGAATGGTGTGGAGAACTGCAATATCGCAATTTCTAGTTATTTGGACCACGGACGGTCGTTTGTCAATGTGGCGGAGGGCGTTAGTTCCGTTACATTTAGGAATATTGATTTCCCGTACACAATTGTAATCAGCAAACATAATTACAAACCGTTCATAATCGATTCGAGAAGTTTTGACCAGTATGTTCAAAACGAAACGATTAAGGAAGATGTTGTTGAGATGGGAAGGAATATTTCTCTTGGCAAGTCGGTGACAACAACCCTGACTGTGGGTGATGTTGTGGTGGAGGCTGGCTCGAAGTTGGATTTGAAAGCTACTAAGAGGATATATTTCTCCAAAGGGTTTAAGACTGATGGTGGCAAAATGTATGCTACGATTATGAGAGGTAGTGATGATTTGGATTACATTTGCAACTTCTCATACAGAGACCCTGTCAGCGTGTATGATGAGTCTCTGAAGAACTCTAATCTTGTGAATGTCGATAATCCTGATGTGGATCCGTATGACAATCCGATATTGACCGGCAACGAGGATAAACTCGGTGACGCAGATTTTGTATATGGCGGGCATCAGACAATTGTCGTTCAAATGAGTCAGCCTACGGACATCGAGGTGTACAATGTCGTCGGACAACTTTTGGGAAGCTACCAGGGCGTGTCACAGGCAACCTATGATTTCGAGCCAGGTGTCTATCTGGTGAAATATAGTGGCAAGGTGGCAAAGGTTCAAGTGCTTCGGTAAGGCGATAGAACCGCCGCTTATCTAGTGGAGCAAGGCACCGTCGGAGCAATCCTTCGGTGCTTTCTCCTTTTTGACGGCGGATGTCTGCCTCAATTCCTGGGGTACTACTGCGCCTCCGGTTGATGGAGCCCGCCTTAACGAATGATAATCTTTCCGCAAAAATGACGGATGATGAGAAATATCCACGTAAGTTTTTGTAGAAGTAAAAAAAATATTATATTTGTCGCTATAATATAAAATTTCGGTATCATGAAAAAGATATTGTTATCAGTAATACTTGGTGCTGTTTCGTTGTCAGCATTCCCGGAGGAAGGTGAGTTCATGAAGGTCGCGGGGGATAAGATCCTCGTGGATGGTTCCAAGCGTTGTTACCAGATTCGTAAAGGACATGCGAGACGTGATATGACGGAGTGGACTCCTTACTGCGGCGAGTTCTCCAACTTCTACTATGTGGAGGGGTACCAATATACGATGTTCGTCGAGAAATATGACCCTCAAGCTGATACTATCCGTGTGATCAAGACGGTTGCCCGTGATAATAGTGAGGAGTATTTCCGTCTGCAGAAGTTGCGTGAGAAACAAAAAGCTCACAAGAAGAATAATAATTAATGTGCGTGCCAACACCTCTCTTTCCCATGGAAGTCAGGTGTGAAATGATAGGGAGCGTGTCGGAATGATACGCTCTTTTTTTCTTCGTTGGGGTGGATGGTGTGCACCTTCGAATGGTCTTGCGGAAGCCTGCAAGATTAATTGTTTGTGATTGAGTGAGTTGGATGAGTTAAAACAAATATTGCGTTTCTTGAGGCCGCATTGGAAATGGGCGGTCCTATCACCTTTGTTTGTGGCCACCGAGGTCGTGGCGGAGTTGTTGCAGCCCTATATCATGTCTGTCATCGTCAACGAGGGTGTGCTTGGCGGAAATGCTTCCCTGATCGTCCCTATGGGCATTCGGATGGTCGTGGTGGCTCTGTTGGGCATGGTGGGCGGTGTCTTGTCCATCTACGCCGCGGGGACGGTCTCGTACCGGATGGGGGCTGATATGCGTTCGGCGCTCTTCCGCAAGACGATGAGCCTCTCTTTCCATGACATGGATAAACTGCGGATCGGCTCCTTGATTACCCGCATGACCTCCGACGTGCAGCGTGTGCAGGGCGTGGTGCAGGCCTCCATGCGTCTGCTGTTCCGCTTTCCGATCCTCTTCGTGGGGGCGGTCTCCATGATGCTCATGGTCCATTTGGGACTCTCCTCCGTGCTTTTCGTCCTCTTGCCCGTACTGATCTTCACCATCGTCCGGATCCTGAAACATGCGTACCCGCAGATTCTTCATATACAAAACGTTACGGATAGACAAAACACGATTGTGCAGGAGTACATAGCTGGCATCCGTGTGGTGAAGTCCTCCGTGAATGAGTCCGCCGAGGCAGAACGGTTCAAGACGAACAATGACGAACTGGTCGAGCGTTCCCTCCGTGTGGCGAAGTGGATGACGCTGCTGTGGCCCGTCATGTCTTTGTTGTTGAATATAGGTATCGCCGTGATTGTCTACTACGGGGCCCGTCTTATGGAGTTGGGCGAGGTCAATGTGGGTGACATCATGGCTTGCGTCAATTATATGGCGCAGATCCTTCTCTCCTTGCTGATGGCTTCCCATATCATCGTCTCCATCACGGAGGCGAGGGCTTCCATGTCGCGTGTCGATGATGTGCTCTCCGCCTCGGAGTGCCGGGTGTCGGGTAGGGGGGCTGGTGCGCCTGCCTCGTCGGATGCCGCTATCGTGTTCGACCACGTGTCGTTCGCCTATGAGGGGGACAGGTGCGTCGGGAAGGAGGTCTTGAGCGATCTCTGCTTCTCTGTGGAGAGGGGTGGAACGCTTGCCGTCGTGGGTGGCACAGGTTCCGGCAAGTCTACCGTCGCAAGCCTGCTGGCCCGTTTCTATCAGCCTTCCTCGGGCACGATTTGGCTGAATGGCGCTGAATTGAACGATTATGGCGAGGAGCGCCTGCGGCGGATGGTGGGGATGGTGATGCAGGATTCTCTGCTCTTTTCTGGCACGTTGCGGGATAATCTGCGCTGGGGAAATCTTTCCGCCACGGACGAGGAGTTGCTCCTGGCCTGCGAGAAGGCCCAGATCGCAGACTTCGTCAAGGCTCGGCCGGAAGGCTTGGATTATCTTGTCAGCCAAAAGGGTTTGAACCTCTCCGGCGGGCAAAGGCAACGTTTCTCCATCGCCCGTGTCTTGGCGGGGAATTACGATATACTGGTCTTGGATGACTGCCTGAGTGCGGTCGATGTGCGCACCGACCTGCTGATCCGTAAGGAGCTGGCGAAGGTGCCTGCCACGAAGGTGGTCATCACCCAACGGATGAGTTCCGCCCGCTATGCGGATAAGATATTGGTTTTGGACCAAGGGCGCGTCGTCGCCCAAGGCACGCACGAGGCGTTGTACGCTTCCTGTGCCTTGTACAAGGATATGTGTGATAAACAAATGAGCGTGTGACGATATATGGCTGAACGCATTTCGACATCGGAGGGAAGACACCGCCTGCGTGCGTTGGGCACGGCTGAGGAGAAGGCGGAGAACGCGCGGGGAACGGTCCGCCGCCTACTTTCCTATTGGAGCGGGGAGCGCTGGTTGCTCGTCGCCCTGACCTTCCTTTCTGTCCTTTCCGTGGTCAGTGCGTTGCTATGTCCGTATCTTTTGGGACGCACGGTGGACGATTGCGTGGAGTTGGTCCGTTCCGGTGGGGCGGAATCCTACAGGGATGCGCTCTTGCTCCACTTGGGCGTTTTCGTGCTGTTCCACTTGCTCTCCTCCCTCTTCTCGTGGATCAACGGGTATGGGATGGGTGTCTTGGCGCAACGTCTCTTGCGCAGGCTGAAGGAGGAGCTGACGAAGAAATTACTCTCCTTGAGTCCTCGTTTCTTCAATGACCACTTGTGTGGTTCCTTGATGAGTCATTTCACCAATGATGCGGAGCTGGTGCGGAGCGCATTGGGGGACACGGTCGTGCAGATTGTGGTCAGCCTTCTCACCCTGATCGGCTCGGTTGTCGTCATGGCGCATCTGAGTTGGCAGCTGACGATCGCCACCTGCCTGACGGTGCCTTTCTCCGTGATGGTGAGCCGTTTCGTGATGAAGCATACTCGTCGACGTTTCTCCCTCCATCAGGAGTCGTTAGGTGAGATGAACGGCGCCGTGGAGGAGTCCTTCAGCGGTATTAGGACAATCAAGAGTTTCGGCAGGGAGGAGGAGCGTATCGCCCAGTTTGAGGCATTGAATCGAACTGTGTGCGAAACGGGCAGGCAGGCGCAGATTTATAGCGGTTTGCTCATGCCGCTGATGCGTGTCCTGGATAATTGTTCCTACATCGTGGTGACGCTGGTGGGCGCCTTTTTGGCTTTGCATGGCTCCGTGACGGTGGGCGTGGTGCAGGCTTTCCTCCTTTACACGAAGAATTTCCAACGGCCTATCAATTCCATCGCCACGCAGCTGAATGTGGTGCAGGCGGCCATCGCGGGGGCGGAACGCATCTTCGGACTGTTGGATGAGGAGGTGGAGATAAAGGACCAAGCCTCCCCTCGACGGTTGGACGAGGTGAAAGGGGGCGTGGAGTTCAGGAACGTGAGTTTCGGATATGGGAAGGAACTGGTGCTGAAGAACGTCAGTTTCTCGGTGAATCCGGGCGAGGTGGCCGCCATCGTGGGTTTCACGGGTGCGGGAAAGACCACGTTGGTGAACCTGCTGAACCGTTTCTATGATGTCGCCGAGGGAAGCGTCTTGGTCGATGGGGTGGATGTCCGTGAGCTCTCTGTGGGGGATTTGCGACGCTCCATCGGGTGGGTGCCTCAGGAGGCCTATCTTTTCTCGGACACGGTGCGGTATAATGTGGCTTATGGCCAACCATCCGCCACCCTTGACGAAGTGCGTGAATCGGCCCGTTTGGCGAATGCCGATTCGGTGGTGGACCGTATGCCCGATGGGTATGAGACGGTGCTGGGGGAGCAGGGAGCGGGCATCAGCCAAGGGCAGCGACAGCTGCTCACCATCGCTAGGGCTGTGAATAAGAACGCTCCTATCCTAGTCATGGACGAGGCGACCAGCAACATCGATACCCGGACGGAGATGTTGATCCAGAACGCTATCTCTCAGATTACGCGCGGCCGTACGTGCCTGATCATTGCTCATCGTCTCAGTACTATCATGAATGCGGACAAGATCATTGTGCTGGACGCCGGCGAGGTGGTGGAGCAGGGGACGCATGATGAACTCTTGCGCAAGCGTGGAATCTATTGGACGATTTACAATAGCCAGTTTGCGGAGCAGTAATTCTTCTAATCTATATGTTGGGGGATAAAAAGGACGGACCCCCTAAGGAAGCCCGTCCGTTATCGTTCCATCGTTTTCCACGACCAACAAAAGCCCAAAGACTAATGTCTAGAGTCTAGGGTCTAAACCTACCCATCACTCACTCTTATCCTCTTTCTCCTTCAACTTTTGTTGCCATTTCCAGGCGGAGAGCAAAGTCTCTTCCAAGGTGGCTTCCGCTTTCCATCCCAGTTCCTTGTTGGCGTGGGAGGCGTTCGCCCATACTTGTTCGATGTCTCCTGCTCGACGAGGGGCGATTTCGTAAGGCACTTTTACGCCCGTCGCCTTCTCGAAGGTGTTGATGATCTCAAGCACGGATACCCCCTTGCCGGTTCCGAGGTTGAAGATTTCCAAGTTCTTTTTGTTCTTCTTTTCCAGGATACGGTCGATGGCGCACACGTGAGCCTTGGCGAGGTCCACCACGTTGATGTAGTCGCGTATGCAGCTGCCGTCTGGGGTGTTATAGTCGTTTCCGAACACTTTCAATGTCTTACGGATGCCAGCCACTGTCTGGGTGAGGTAAGGCAGGAGGTTGTTCGGGATGCCGTTCGGCAATTCACCGATCTCTGCGCTTGGGTGCGCGCCGATTGGGTTGAAGTAGCGCAGGAGCACCACGTTCAGGTTCTTGTCGGCGGCGGATGCGTCCCTAAGGATCGTCTCGCTCATCTGTTTTGTGCTGCCGTAAGGCGATGTGGCAGGTTTGATAGGGGAGTTCTCCGTGACTGGCAACACGTCGGGTTGTCCGTAGACGGTGCAGGAGGAGGAGAAGACGATGTTGTTGATGTTGAACTTAGGCATGAGCTGGAGCAGGTTGATCAAGGAGACGATGTTGTTCCTATAGTAGACCAATGGTTGCTCGACAGACTCTCCCACCGACTTCGAAGCGGCGAAATGGATGATCGCCTTGATGTCCGAGTGCCTCTCCATGAAGTGTCCCAATGAGATGTAGTCTTTGCAGTCTATGTTCTCGTAGGTGGGAAGGGTGCCAGTGATGGCTTTGATGCCATCGAGCACACCGATGTTGGAGTTGGACAGGTTGTCGATGATGACAGGCTCATACCCTGCGTTGAAGAGTTCGACGGCGGTGTGGGATCCGATGTATCCTGTTCCGCCGGTAACTAATATTTTCCCTTTGTTTGCCATGTTTGGACTCTCTTCTTGTTAAAACAGTTTGTTGGGATAGACTCCGTCGTTGATCAGCTGTTGGATCTTGGCCACAACCATCGGTCTATCCTCCTTGTAGGTCACACCGAACCATTTGCAAGGCGTCTCTAACACGTCGATGGTGGATGTGCCCTCTTGGATCAGACGGTTCACCATGGTAGGGATGCCGTACTCCGCCTTGATGTTGTCGGCGTTCTTTTGCAGGAACTCCTTGAAGTCCGCCTCGGAGTGCTCGAAATAGTCCGTCGTGAAGCCCCACATGTTCATGGAAACCGGCAGGTTCTCGTCGATGGTGTCGTATTCGCCCGTCTGTTGGTTCTTGAAGACCACGTCGTTGCCCTTGCGTTGCACCTCGTAGTGCTCGACAACGGTCGTCAGGTGGTTCTGTGCGTTCTTGTTGCATACGCCGCGGGATACGTGTCCGCTTTCAGAGAGCGTGTTGCCCAATCTATAAGCCACCATGCAGTATTGGTCCTTCTTCCCCTCCATCGCTTTCAGGGCGTCGGCCAAAATCTGGAAGCTCTCCTTGCCGTAGAAGTCGTCCGCGTTGATGACGGCGAAAGGCTCCTTCACGGCGTCTTTGCCCATGAGGATCGCATGGTTGGTTCCCCAAGGCTTCACCCTGTCCGGGTGCAGGGAGAACCCCGCCGGAAGGCAATCCAACTCTTGGAATACGACCTCCACTTGAATAGCGTCTTTGTATTTGCTGATTACTTTTTCCCTAAAGTCCTGTTCGAATGCGTGGCGGATGACAAAGACCACTTTGCCGAACCCCGCGCGTATAGCGTCGAAAATGGAAAAGTCCATGATGGTCTCCCCGTTAGGGCCAAGACCGTCCAACTGCTTCAATCCTCCGTAACGGCTGCCCATTCCCGCAGCTAAAACCAATAATGTGGGTTTCATAAAATGATACTCCTTTCTTTTTTTAACAGTGAATCTCTAAGACTCACTTTGACTGAAATTTATCTCGCGAAGATAACAAAAGAAAAGTTAAATTTTCCATCAAAATGAACGCATAATTGTTCGAATGAAGCAATTTTTTTTGCGTCATGCTTGTTGCGACCCTTTGTTTACCAGCCAATAGACCATTCCTCTTTAGGGTCGCAGATGGAGTCGTAATTAACTAAAACAGCCCCCCAGTCGTTCACCAATCTTTTGCGGCTTGTGTCGAAGGAATCGTTGATCAAACTACGTTTGGGGTCGTACCATTTGTTCTTTATGCCCGCCAAATCGAACATGAGGTGGGGCAGATCGTCTGTCATGAAGGGCTTATGTACGGCGCTCTCTATCCTGCTGACAATCTCAGGATGATTCTCCTTGTAGAGGTCGGACACGTAGATGAGGAAGGGGATCTCCACCTCGCAGTGCATCCATGCCGGCATGTTGTTTTCGTCGAAGGCGTTTCTTCCTGAACAGTCCCGGAAATCATAGATTTCTTCTCCATGGTCGGAGAAATAGAGTACGATCGCGTCCTTGTCTTGGTATAGACGGATGATCTCGCTCACGATCGAGTCGTTGTATCGGGTGGCGTTGTCGTAGTCTGCCAATGTCTGGATCTGTGAGGAGGAAAGTTCTTTCCTGTCATAATCCTTCGCGGTAAAGTGGTTCCTATCCTTCGGGAACCTGCTTTTGTAGTCGAAGTGTTGCCCTATCAGGTGAAAGATGATCAGGTTGTTCTTCTCTTTCTCCACCGTTGGGCGAGCCTTCACGAAGTCTTTGACGATGTCTTCGTCGTAGTCGTATTGAAGGGTATTCTTTTCGTTGTAGAAGTCGAGGTTCCCGCTACGGATGTAGGAACAAGAGGCGGTTTGGTTCTCCCAAAGCAGGACGTTGTAGTCTGAGGCTCTGAACAGACAAGGGAAAAGCGGTGATTCGAACCACTCGGTCTCCTGATCCACGCTGGATAGCGAAAGGAAATGGTTGAAGGCTCCCATCGTGTAGTTGATCGGGGAGATGACGTTGTCGAAGACGTAGAGGTTCTTCTGCTTCGAGAGGAAAGGATTGGTTGGTAGTTTGTAGCCATAGAGGCTGCTGTGATGTTTGTTGTGTGACTCTCCGATGATCAATACTATGTTGGGCGAAGTGTACGAACAACAGTCGTTCTGCAGGTTGGCGTTGGCTTTGTCCACCGATGCGATGTCTTTCAGATATCGGGCGAATCCTCCGAGCTGGTGCTTGAAATTGCCCAATGAGCCTTCCCCGTATAGGGGCAACGTCATTATGGAGCAGAGTGTCAGCACGGGGACGACCGTTTTCCAAGGGTTCTTCCAACTCTTTATTTTTTCTCCAACGACAGGGTTCTTTTTGCGCAGGAACCTGCCTAGGAGTAACACGACAATGACGACAATCATGGTTGTGATAACCATCACTCTATAGAAGGAGACGAAGTCCAGGGCTTCCTCGACGGATGTCTCGTAGACGATGAGTAGCAGCTCCATGAAAAACACCGTGTCGGATAGACAGAAAATCGTTATCGTCAGGAAGGCGATGATGTAAACGACCGTGTGGATCGCGATGTCTGTGCCTTTGGATAACGTGTTGTTCCGCCTTAGCAGGTAACAGAGCGTGTAAAGCAAATAAAGGATGGCGAAGTCTTGGACGATTCCGATCAGAAGGCCTGAAATCGTTTCGTAGCAAAAGACGCGTGGAATCGTCAGCAGGAAAACCAGGAAGAGTATGGTGAGCGGGTATTGGCCTAGTGGAGCCAGGATGCTCGTCCAAATGGTGCTCGCATGCTCTGCGAGCGTTTTCTTTGAATTACTCATTTTCGGGTTAACAATTCGTTTGTGTTCTATTCGGTTTTGGTGTGCCACATTTCCCCCAATGGGGCGATTGTGTGAAAACCGTGCGTTCGTTATTTTCCGCAAAGTTAGAAAAAAAAACATATTCTGTGCAAATGCTAAACAATGTGGGGATCGGTTCTGCCGATTTTGACCCTTCCCCTGCCCGGATTTTGCTGTGCGGCAGAGCGAATGATGCCCGTTGTGCATTCGGTCCATATTTGTGCCTAAATTCTAAAATCTTTTTCAACGAAATGCTTTGAAATTACAACGATATTCATAACTTTGCGAAAAATTTTGGCAAAGTGGCAACTCCGAGGAACGAATTATTGGATAGTTTGGAATCGAAGGTCAAAGAACTGATCTCTTTGAACGAGGAGAGAAGGGTGGAAAACGAGACACTCGTCAAGAACTTGCGCAAATGTGAGGAAGAGTTGTCCGTTGCGAGGTTGTCGGAAAAGTCGTGGAGGGATAAATACCAGCATCTGCTGATCGCCAAGACGATTTCTACGTCCGAGGAGGACTCGAAGAAGACGATCGCTCGCTTGTCGAAATTGGAGCGGGAGATAGAAAAGTGCATTGCGTTGCTAAATGAATGACGTGAAAGCCTAATTTAGTGGAGGCAAGTATGGACGATAATATAACTATCAAGCTCGAATTGGCCGGGTCGGACTACAAAGTGAAGTGCTTGAGGTCCGAAGAACCACTCTATCGGGAGGCGGCTGATTTGATAAAAAAGGTGCATAAAAATATGACGAAAGCCGTTGGGACCAACGCTGGGGTAAAGGAGGAGGTTATATTGACTTTTGACTTGCTTGAGGTTGCGTTACAGCTGAAGCGTCTCGAGTCTAAATGCTCGGAGGAGAGTATGAGACTGCAATCCTTGGAAGAGGAGTTGTCCAAGTATCTGAATCCGTCGTGAGATGTGGCCTTTTTTTACAGCTAATCACCCGCATTTCTTTTGAATTTAGCCTTCAAAAGTGATGCGTTTTTTTATATTTAACACTTAGTTTATTGATATGGAGTATGTTTTTATAATCGCAGCATTCCTGGTCGGCGTACTGGTGACCTGGATTGTGCTGAACACCATCCTGAAGTCTAAGTCCCAGAAGGTCTTGCAGGATGCGGAAACGGAGGGCGCCAG
The DNA here is from genome assembly GCA_017962085.1 of Paludibacteraceae bacterium. Classification (GTDB taxonomy): domain Bacteria; phylum Bacteroidota; class Bacteroidia; order Bacteroidales; family Paludibacteraceae; genus UBA1181. Next base: position 27,448 of record JAGCWA010000021.1, on the reverse strand, counting down.
AATCCGCTCTGAGAAAGTGCGTGAGGCGAAGCAGAAGTTTCAGGAAATGAAGAACGAGTACGATTCCCAATGCAACCAACGTAATGCGAAGATGCAACAGCAGGAGTCTAAACTCAAACAACGTGAAATGCAGCTGAACCAGTTCCAAGCTGAGCTGCAGAAGGGTAAAGCCGAGACGGAGAACATGAGGGAAACCCTCAACAATCAAATGGACATCGTGAACTCCCGCAAACAGGAGCTTGAGAAACTGAACCGCATGGCGAGCGAACGCCTGGAGACTATCTCCGGATTGTCGGCGAGCGAGGCCAAGGAGAAGCTGATCGAGGCTCTCAAGGAGGAGGCTAAGACCGACGCCATGTCGTACGTGAACGAGATCATGGAGGAGGCTAAGATGACCGCCAACAAGGAGGCTAAACGTATCGTGGTGCAGACCATCCAACGTGTCGCTACCGAGGCCGCCATCGAGAATTCAGTCACTGTGTTCAATATCGATTCCGACGAAATCAAGGGACGTATCATCGGTCGTGAAGGCCGTAACATCCGTGCCTTGGAGGCCGCTACGGGCGTGGAGATCATCGTGGACGACACGCCGGAGGCTATTGTGCTCTCAGCGTTCGACCCTGTCCGCCGTGAGGTGGCTCGCCTCGCGTTGCACCAGCTGGTGACGGACGGACGTATCCACCCTGCCCGCATCGAGGAGGTGGTCGCTAAGGTGAAGAAACAGGTCGAGGAGGAGATCATCGAGACGGGTAAGCGCACTACCATCGACTTGGGTGTGCATGGCTTGCACCCTGATTTGGTCCGCCTCATCGGTAAGATGAAATATCGTTCCTCTTATGGACAGAACTTGCTGCAGCATGCGCGTGAGACCGCTAACCTCTGCGCCGTCATGGCTTCCGAGTTGGGCTTGAACCCTAAGAAGGCTAAACGCGCCGGACTGTTGCACGATATCGGTAAGGTGCCTGACGATGAGCCTGAGTTGCCTCACGCTATCTTGGGTATGAAACTCGCCGAGAAGTACAAGGAGAAACCAGAGATATGCAACGCTATCGGTGCTCACCACGACGAAATCGAGATGGAGAGCCTTCTCTCTCCGATCGTGCAGGCGTGTGACGCTATCTCCGGCGCTAGGCCAGGTGCCCGCCGTGAAATCGTTGAGGCTTACATCAAACGTCTCAACGACCTTGAGAAGTTGGCGCTCTCTTACCCTGGCGTCGTTAAGACCTACGCTATCCAGGCGGGTCGTGAGTTGCGTGTCATCGTGGGTGCGGATAAGATCGACGACAAGGAGATCGAGACGCTCTCCTACGAGATCGCTAAGAAGATCCAGGACGAGATGACTTATCCGGGTCAGGTGAAGATCACGGTGATCCGTGAGACCCGTGCGGTTAGCTTCGCGAAGTAGTCTCTACTTTTGTGGTAAAAATATGGATGGAGTGCTTTCCCCTGATGGGAGGCACTCTTTCCGCTTTTGAGTCAAACTAAAAACTAACGTCCAAAGTCTAACGTCTAACGCCTAAAACTAACGTCTAATTATGCTCACGAGTATTCTTTTTATATTAATCGGTTTCGTCCTCTTGGTGAAGGGCGGTGATTATTTGGTGGAGGGATCGGTCTCTATTGCCCGGAAGGCGAAATTGAGCTCGATGGTCATTGGTATGACGGTCATCGGATTTGGCACATCCGCCCCGGAGATGCTGGTGAGTGTGAACGCTGCCTTGGCGGATAGCCCCGGCATTGCGTTGGGTAACGTAGTGGGCTCCAATATCGCTAATATTGCGCTTATTTTAGGCGTGACAGGCTTGCTTTACACTTGTGTGACAGACAGCCATACCCTTCGTGTCGATTTGCCTTTCATGGTTTTTGCCTGTGTTGCGCTTTTTGTTGTCGGAATGACGGGCGAGATTGGGCGTCTCGCTGGTATCGTGGGCGTGTTGCTGCTCATCTTTTTTCTTATTTGGCAGATTCGTTCTTCCCGACGGATGGGGGATGCGGACGTGCCACAGGCGGAGAATACACCTTTGCATTCCTTGCCTGTATCGGCCATCATGGTGGTCCTCTCCATCGCGGCGATGATCTTCGGCGCGAATATTTTGGTGGAGGGTGCGAAGAATGTGGCGGCTTCATTAGGTGTTTCAGAACGTGTCATCGGACTGACGGTCGTCGCGGTGGGCACCAGCCTGCCTGAGCTTTTCGCCTCCGTCATGTCTGCTAAACGGGGCGAGACGGACCTTGCGATTGGCAACATCATCGGAAGCGTCTCTTTCAACGTCCTTTTTGTGGTGGGTGTCTCTGCCGCTATCAGCCCGATTACGGATGGAACCACTGCGTTTTTCTATGATTACCTGCTGATGATGGGATTGGCTTTCTTGCTCTGGCTCTTCCTTTTTACGCGCCGGACGCTCGAACGTTGGGAGGGCGCCGCCCTTTTGCTCCTGTATGTGGGGTATATCATCCATCTCGTATATACGGGTTCCGCAGTGTAGAAGGGATGCGGTGCGCATTCTCGCTAAGTGACATTGCTTTTCCTGTCTTTTCAAAAAAAATACTGAAAAATATTTTGCCGTTTGAAATATATTGCGTACCTTTGACATATAAAAATTAGACAACCAAATAAATAAACGTCATGGAAGCAATTATCACATCTTTATTGGAGACCGACCTGTACAAGTTCTCTATGGGTCAGGCGATTTTTCATCAATTCCCTGGTTATAAAACCACGTGGACGTTCAAATGCCGCAACAAAGATGTTAAGTTCACATCCGAGATGATCGATGAAATCAAGCATCAGTTGCAGGAATATTGCCAATTACGTTTCACGGAGGATGAGCTATCGTACCTTGAAAACATCGGTGCGAAGCGTGACAGCGCCGGCAACGTCGTCAAGAAGGGGTGGATCAAAGGGTCTTACATTGACTTCCTACGCATTTGGCGACCAAGATACGAGGACTTCGAAATCACTGACAAGGCGGAGTGCGGCCTCAGCATCGAGGCGAGGGGCACATGGTTGAACACCAGTATGTATGAGATCCCTACGTTGGCGATCGTGAACGAGGTCTATTTCCGCTACGCCTACAACTACGACGAGTTGCGACAGCAGTTCGTCCGCAAGCTGAACGAGAAGGTGAATCTTTTGGAGCAGGACATTTACGAACTGGGCGCATTCTCTGAGTTCGGATTGCGTCGTCGTCTCTCCGCGGAGTGCCAGGAGATGGCGGTCAAGGCTTTGAAGGGGGCCAAGATGAACGGGAAGTCTACATTCGTAGGCACCAGCAACGTCTTCCTCGCCAAGAAATACGGATTGATTCCTGTGGGCACCATGGCGCACGAGTGGATCATGTGCGTCGGACAGGGCAACCGCTCTGTCAATCCGGCCTACTCTAACCTCTATTCGCTACGCGCTTGGGTCAACGAGTATAAGGTGCAGAATGGCACCGCCCTCACGGATGCGATCACGACCGACTGCTTCCTGCGCGACTTCGACGAGGAGTTCGCTACGGTATTCAGCGGTGTGCGACACGACTCCGGCGACCCGTACGAGTGGGGAGATAAACTCATCGCACACTACCAAAAGCTGGGCATCGACCCTAAAACGAAGACCTTGCTCTTCAGCGACAGCTTGAACTTCGAGAAGGCGACGAAACTGAGGAAATACTTCGAGGGAAAGGCGAAGACCGCCTTCGGTATCGGAACGTTCATCGCGAACGACACGGATGTGCCTGCGCTTAACATCGTCATGAAGACTACCCTTTGTAACAACGGTGATGTGGCGAAGATATCTGACACGCCAGGCAAAGGCATGTGCAAGAATCCAGACTACGTCGATTACCTGCAAAGGGCGATCGATTGGAGGATGAACCATCCGGAGATGTGATCCGTGCGAGGATCATTATTATTCAATAATTACGAAACAATGGGTTCTGATGATTTCGGTCGTCGGAACCCGCCAAAAATAATAAATATGATGGATTGGAAAATAAAAGAGACGGAAGTGTTGCTGAAGACCCCTATCGGAAGTTTTAACACGACGAAGAAGGTGGACCCGAAGGGAGTGGAGCGGAAGTATATTTCTATGAAGGCTCCCGACTGGGTTTGTGCTATTGTGCAATTGGGGGTTGACAGTGACGATTTTGTGATGGTGCGTCAGTTCAGACATGGTGTCAACCATGAGGTGGTGGAATATCCGTCTGGAATGGTGGACGAAGGCGAACAGGCCATCCAGGCCCTCTACCGCGAATTGGACGAGGAATTGGGCATTACGAAGGAGAATGTCCTTAGCGTCAGCGAATTGTATACGGCGAGCCCTAACCCTGCCTTCATGGAGAACAAGATCACTTGCTACCATGTGGTGGTGAACGGGTACGGGAAGAACCATCCGGACGAGGACGAGTTCCTGGAGACGGTCATCGTCAAGAAGGCGGACATGGAGTCCATCGTTTGCCAAAACGATTACAATGCGATGATGCGCTTGGCATGGGAACATGCGCTGGCCATCGGATTAATAGCAAAAAAGTAGGATTTAAAACTCTAAACTAAAAAGGAGGATAAGTTATGAAGAGGATCAAAGATGAAATGGTTGCTTGGATCAGGGACTATTTCGCCAAGAACGGAGACAAGGAGACGAAGGCGCTGATCGGTATCAGCGGCGGTAAGGATAGCTCGGTGGTGGCTGCGGCTTGCGTGGCTGCGTTGGGCAAAGAGAGAGTCGTGGGTGTCATGATGCCGAATGGTGTGCAGAGCGACATCGCGGATTCTAAACAGTTGATCGAGTTCTTGGGCATCAAGAGCTACGAGGTCAATATTAACGATGCCTATGTGGGGATCAGTAACGAGATCATGCGCAAGACGGGTGGTGAGCTGACGCCCCAATTCAAGACGAACACGCCTTCTCGCCTAAGGATGGCGACCCTATATGGCGTGGCTGCCATAATCGGTAACTGTCGTATCTCTAACAACGGCAACCTCTCCGAGTGCCTCATGGGTTACTTCACCTTGTGGGGCGACGGTGCGGGCGACTTCGCTCCGTTGGCGAACCTCTACGTGAACGACGTGATAAATTTGGGCCTTGAACTAGGCTTGCCGGAACACTTCGTCAGAAAAGCACCTTCCGACGGTATGTGCGGAAAGACGGACGAGGAGAACCTCGGCTTCACCTATGCTGACGTGGAAAGGGTCGCAAGGGGTAAGTTCGACGAGGTGGACCCGGCGGTGGCTCAGAAAATCGAGCAGAAGATCAAGGGCATGAGCTGGAAAACTAAATTGCTGAACCTGCCTAAGTTCGTTCCTTCCCAGAAGGTGCTGGCCATCATCGACGCGCAGAATGACTTCATCGACGGTAGCATGGGCGTCGGCACGGAGAAGTGGAACAAGGCGAAGAAGGCGATCTTTGACCTCGTGAAACAAGAGGATTACGATAAAATCATCTTCACGAAGGACTGGCACCCAACTAACCACTGCTCTTTCAAGGCGCAGGGGGGCATCTGGCCTAACCACTGCGTACAGGGAGAGAAAGGCGCTGAGATCGATGCGGACTTCGCTCACCTGCAAGTTAGGGCTCTAACGCTCAACAAGGGCATGAACAACAGTGTGGAGGAGTACGGTATCAATGTGTTGCAGGGACTCACCAACGTGAAGGAGCTGCACCTCGTAGGCTTGTGCTACGACTATTGCGTCGCTTCTTGCGCCAAGGAGACCGCCAAGGCTTACCCTGGCGTGAAGATCGTCATCAAGAAGGCGGGTACCGTCGCTATTGACGAGAAAGCTCAATTGGATCTGGAGGGCTTGCCTATCAGCGTGGAATAATTCATTAGATATATATTTCGCATGAGGAAGGTGACTGTTCGGGGTGTGCTCCGACGGTCTCCTTCTTCTTTTTTTGTGTTAATCGTTTATATTCAATTGATTCCGATGAGCGCATTATGGCTTCGGCGGAGTGGACGATATTATCTCACAGGATGTTCCTTCTATGGATTCGGGACGTTTCTTAGCGGATGATGCTCTCCGCCTCTCCGCTATGCCGCTTCCTGTTCTTCTCCACCACCTCCCTTGACGTGTTGGCGTAGCAGTAGGCGCAGAAGTGGCTGCACGTGTTGTACATGCCGATGTCCTTGCTCGTCATGCAACCGCAGGCCAGGCGTTGACCCTTGTCCTTCATCTTTTCGGGCGAGAGGGCGGGGCGGCTGAAGTCGGGTCCGAAGAGGGAGTTGCGTTCGGGTAGTTTGCCGTAGCAGAGGTAGTGGAGCAGATCCTTGTCGTCGGGCCACAGCCGTTTCATCAGTTCGCCGTCGACGCAGCGGTTGTGTTCGATGCCATACTTGTCGAGGTCGATCTGTTCGCCGCAGGTGGCGAGTTGCAGGTCCCAGCCCTCATCGTGCCAGCGGTCGCGGCATTGGGCGAGTCCGTTGGCTATCTCGTTCATCTGTGCTTGGGTGAACTCCGCCCGTTCGATAGTCTCCTTGGAGAAGTGGGCGGTCTCCTTCACGAGGTTGGCCTGCACCTTGCGGTAGCCTAAGATATCGATGAAACTGAAGACCAGTTTGTCGGTCAGTCCACGCAGTTGGTTGCCGAGGTTCCAAACCTTTTTCAGCAGATCACGCACGGAGAGTTGCGGGGTGACGATGAGCGGGTCGAAGCGCCAGATGACCCGTTCCCTGCCGATCTGTTCCGAGAGTTGGCGGAAGGTCTGCACCCGTTGTTCCACGCTAGGCACGTTCGGCTCGAAGCCCTCGTTGTCGTAGTCGTTGAGGGTGAATTGGAAGTAGTAGTGGATGCCCCGCTCATCCAGCTCGTGCAGCAGCGGCAGTATCGGGCGTGGGTTCTTGGTCCAGAACACCACCACCTTGCAGTTTTGGAAAGAGATGTACATTGGCTTCTGGTTGAACGGGTTGTACCACACGCAGTAGCCCGCCCGCAAACGGTTGATGAACCATTGGGCGTAGAATGCCGGCACGTCCGTCGATCGGCTGGCGGAGAGGATGACGGGGGCGGGGGCTTCAACGGTTTCGCCTGATGAGGTGATGATGGGGAGTTTATCGGGCATGGGGGCTGTTTTTCGAGCTATTCTTAGGATATTTACATGCAAATATATTGCTTTTATGGCGAGAAGTTCGGTTGTGTGGGAAGAATAAATTACAGTTTTGTTGGGTAAGATTTGGCAATAACTGCGCAAAGTAGTAATTTTACACAAAATTTTTACGGAGGAATTTCTTCCATAGTTTTTAACTTATTTTTCTATGAATATTATGGAGACAAATAAACATACGGAATATGTTCCATTCGCAGCGGTCCATCCTACGGAAATCGTTAAGGATGAGATAAAGGCGAGAGGCATATCGCAGAAGGAGTTGGCCTTCAGGATGGGGATGAAGCTTTCTGATTTGAGCAGGTTGCTCAAGGGGGAGAACATCACTCCTGCTATTGCGGCCAAATTAGAGTTGGCGCTTGACATACCTTGCGATTTCTGGCTAAACTTGCAGTCTCAGTACGAGATTGATTCGTCAATTATCCTTACCAAGTAATACCTCAAATTTATCTTTGATGTGTTTTCGGATCTTTGAGAGGAAACATGTTCCCTCGTCGATTGTTTCTGTCTTTTCTACTCCTTCCGAAATCTCTCTCAAGGTAATGTCTGATTGTGTGTGGCTGAGAATGCTCAATACCATTCCTGGCCAGTGAACATATAGGTCTGGCGGTCCGTATACCCCACGTTTCTCCATTTCGGATTTGAATGACTCATGGTATATCGATTTGAGAGTCAAGTGGTTGCCGAGACCCAAGTAAAAAGGCACCCAACCTTCTGGCGCCAAGTGATCAAAAGAGTTGAATATGCAATCCTTCAAGGTTGGTACGACTTTCAATAGATGTTTGTACTTCAGCTTTGCATGGAGGTCCGCATAATTGGTGTAGTATATCTGACCATTTATATCAATAATGCATACGCTTCCACCATCTCCACATGCTCCTGCTTTAGCATACGAAAATGCTACAATATCAAGGTTGCAATACTTCTTGTAATTCGCTTCTTCAATTTTGATGATCTGTAACATGGTGGCTTTATGTTAGCGGAAAGACATCGTTATAACACAAAAGTAATGGATTTTTTAATATCAAGAATATGCATGCAATTATTCGTAATCATATTCCCCGAATTTAGCCTCAAGTGGGGGACAATTTGTCCCCCTGTTTGCCTATTGGTGTAGGCGTGAAAGCCTACAAGATGTAAGCCTATGAAATAAGGGTGATTTTATCATTTTTGATAGGCCATTTAGCTCCTTTTGTGGTAAAATATAAATGATTGTATATTAGTTATATATGACTCAAACTTTAGATTTTACCAACTCCAAACTTTAGATTTTCACCATACAAAACTTTAGATTTTTACTATGTCAAACTTTAGATTTTTACTATATTTGCTTCTGAAATAACAAAAATGCAATGGGTATGTATATAAATAGAAGTGCTCGTGAGGCTTTGCTGAGACTCGCTTCCCAGTTCCCCATCGTGGGACTAACAGGGCCTCGGCAAAGTGGGAAGTCGACATTGGCAAAGATGACGTTCCCTCAGAAACAATATGTCACCTTTGATGACAAAAGCCTTCGTGAACTTGCAGTGTCAAATCCTAAGGACTTTTTACAGGCGTTCCCTGACGGTGCCATTATTGACGAAGCACAGAAGGTGCCCGAAATCTTCGATGCGGTAAAATATTTTGTGGACAACAAAGACATGGAGCCTGGATCATTCATCCTTACAGGTTCCAGCCAGTTTAAGCTAAAAGAAAACATGTCGGACTCTTTGGCTGGACGGGCTGCCTTTTTGAAATTATTACCGCTCTCGATCGCTGAGGTGAGCTCCACTTCAGAATCGTTCGAGACTCCTTACGACATGATTCTCAAAGGCTTTTACCCTCCATTGCACGATTCTCGTAGACATTTCATAAAAGAGGATTGGTTCGAAAGCTATATCGATACATATTTGGATTACGATGTGAAGGATTTAATAAATGCAGGTAATCTTTCTTTGTTCAGGCAGTTTATCCAGATTTGTGCCACCTATAGCGGTCAAATGGTTTCCATGGAAAGCATCTCTAAAAAATTAGGTCTGTCATCGCCTACGATCAAAAGCTGGCTTTCGATATTGGAGTCATCTTACATTATCCACTTCTTGGAACCTGACACAAACAACCTTGGGAAATCAATCGTCAAAACGCCTAAATTATATTTCGTCGATACTGGCTTGCTTTGTCATTTGCTACGCATAGAAACGGTATCTGATTTGATTCTAAGTCTCAGCAAAGGGGCCATTGTTGAAACATTTGCCGTGTCCGAGTTGCTGAAAACAAGGCTGAACAAGGCGAAAAAGGCTAACCTGACTTATTTCCGGGACAGCAAGGGATTTGAGGTTGACATCATAGCTGACTGGAAACATTCTTTTGTCATCGAAATAAAAAGTTCGAGTGATGCGGAAAAGAAATTGTCTGAGAATATCCGTAAATACATTGATCTGCGTTCAGACCCTCAATGCGAGGGAACAGTGTTGTATTTAGGTGATTTGTCTTGCAAAATAAATGACATAAACTACGTGAGTTGGAAGGACTGGGGTAACTTCTTTGATGCCTTATAACTTCAAGCAATAGGAGCCTATCAACTTGCCTTGCCGCATAGGGAACAGTACATCTGCATGCCTCGTGCGTGAGGTAGCCCGTTGCCGTTTCTTCGGACGAAACCTATTCCCGAGAAAACAAGCTAGAGAAAGAGGCGAACAGATTCGCCGAAGACATTCTCATCCCAAGGGAGACATGGAGCAAGTTGATGTCCGCAGGCACCAAGAGTTTGTCGAATCAGTCTATCCTAAAGCGCCTCGCGCAGTTATCGTCAGACTACCATCTCAACTATCACATTGTCGTGGAGAGATACCGATACGAATCAAACCATTATGGGATTGGGGTGAAGGGGGTGGCTATTGGGTAAGGAAGGCTACGAAGAGTTCCCCAGCTGAATGTCATTTGTGCCTTTTTATAATTCTTCACTTATTCCTTCGAAATTTTGATCAGCATATATCAAAGAAACTCCAATCCAACGTTCATGACTAACGCTTTCGTAACTATGACACTGAACCCACACTTGCTGATTCGTTTTAGTTATTCCATAGGCTAGCCCGTATGTTGTAGTATCGCTCTCTTGTACAGTCTTCATATTATATTTCCGGGAAATCACTGAATATAAACTATTATACTCTGACATTGCAGACTCTTTTGTTTTGTGGGTGTTGTGTAGTTGAATAGTGTAGAATCTGTTATTGCTAAAGCCCATATCAAGGAGATCCCATGATCTGCCACCAAAACTAATTTTACCACCTTTTTTAGGGTTAAGAGATAACCTGTCTTTTGTTGTCACTCTTTTATTAAACCAAAAGTCTTGAGACAGTTTTTCGCATGCCTCCTCATAAGTTGCTCCGAATGGCACTCCAAAAAAAACATTTTGAATGGACTCGTTATATGGCTGTTCCTCTGTTTTCACTTCTTCTTTCTCTGTGCCAGATTCAGACGTTTTATTATTCCCTCCATTATTGCATGAGGTTATTGCTATTGATAAAGCCCCCAATAATAATAAACTATTTATTTTCATTGTCTTGTGATTTGAGCGAATTAATATCTAAATTGTCAATCCCAAACTTCAATATTTTTGAACCGATGCATTCGCTAAATGCATTCACGAGTTCCTGAGGGTTAGGATCAATAATGAAAGAAGGCTTTTCTCTGTTAAAATTATTTTTTATCATATCGTTTATTCCTTGATCCTTGCAACCATATCCAATAATAATGAGTTTCTCTGCATTTTTTAAGTTCTCTTCAAATTTTCCCGAAAGGTTCTTGAAGAAAGGTTCACCATATCGTTTTATCTTTGCTGTTGTACCTGTTAAAAAGTCCGCATGTGTCTCGAAAGGATCTTCTTCGTAGGAGGTCCCTTCATCATTTTCTTTCATAATTTTATCATAACCTATGCCATGTTTAATTTTAATATAATTGTCTAGTTCCATGATGTGCCCATTTCGTCGATAGAAATGTACGTAATCAAGACTTCCGTGTAGTTTGTACAGACGTATAGGCGTGTCGTATTTGCCCGTATACCTTTCTAGTCGACAGTGGTAAGTCCTATTTTCATGACATAAAATACCGTAATATTTAGAACCAAGTTCTTCGAATCCATCAGAGACGTCTCCGTTGTCGATAAGTGTGCTGATTTTGAACGATTCAAATAGCAAATCGTGATTCAGTGTGTGAACATTAACAATATATTCTTTACTCAAATCAGACAGATATTTAATGAAAGTATCATATTTTTCATCGTAGTAATCCACCCTAGTCGGTTCATTGTCATACCACGATTCTTTGTCCTTGTCTTTCATTAGACAAGCTATCATCTGATTGTAAATATCAGAAACATGGTATATGCAATCTCCGTAAGTATTACGTTCATCAACGAGTTTATCAAATAAACTTTTATATTGTTCTTCTTTTATTTCGTCTCCCTTTATAAAGTCGTAGAAATGCTCATAATCAAAATTTCCGTTATGTGTTTCTTCGTACTTTTTTATTAAACGTAAACACAAATCAAAATATTTCCGGTCTCCAACTCTTGTGTTATTAAAATTTGTTTTTGAATGGTCTGTTGTAGTTGTCAACTTCCCCGAATTAGCATCAAACGAATGCGTATTATCATCAAAATGCAGCAAATACTCATTCATTTTATTCCCTGAAGGATATCCCATAGGAATAGAAAAACCAGCTCCTAATAGAATAGATATAGATTTTCTATCCTTCAAAGGAACTGTTTGTTTGTTGTCTCCAAAATCAATGTCTATTTTATTATTCATTTCAATTTCATTTAGTTTTTGTTTTCTTGTAAAATGAATAAATAAAGTACGCCACAGTTGGTATTAGTGCTGCGTAAACTATAAATTCAGGTAATCCATAATCACGTATCTCCCATCTCAATTTAGAATAACTGTTCCATGGGTAGAACCCGCTCCAATTATCGCCTGCGCTTAACAATGCACAATGTATCAAAAACCATATGATGTAACCTTTTAAACAGTTTTTTTCTCCTTTGGTAAGCTTCTGATACCAACTAATAATGACCGATTTTTTTTCTGCGGAATTTTGTTTCTTATCTTCTTCCATAACTTTTTACTTCTATCCGTCGATTCCCCTAAACGGCTATTATAAAAAAGAAAAACGTGGGAATCTTGTTACTCGCTCCCACGATTCGAGGCCTTCGCATTGCCCTTTGCTGTAAGATCGAGCAACGCGAAGCCCACGCTTAGATATGAATGATACAGACTTACTCCGATGCGTATACATCAAAGAAAGGTCTGCAAATCAATGCATACCAACGTAAGCGTCCACCGTTGCATTCTCTTTGACAGCAAATTCAAAAGTTGCGAAGTTCCGAATCGTCAAAGGAAAACGTCAGTAAACGTTTTTCTATATATGTCCGCACCCGTAGTGGGTACGCCACAAAGGTAAAGGATATTTTTTAATATCAAGAATGTGCGTGTGATTTTTTCATAAGCACGTTCCCGCGCTTAATTCCAAGTATCATATAGACGGATTGATCATGGATTTGGGGACCGGTCGGGAAGTGGTTGGATGATGTCGGTATTCCGTGCTAAATTTATACCGATGGCGTGATAATTAGTCGCCATGTGCCATCTTTCTCTACTCGTTGTATGTAGCCTTTGGTGGTCAGCTGCTTCAGTTGCTTGTTTACGGCTGCAACGTTGATACCCACCTCATTTGATAGCTTCTGAATTGTGATGTCTGGGGCAGCATACATAAGATTGAGGATCTTGCTTGTTGAGTCGCTGCGGAAGTTCACTCGCTCACCATCGAACCACCATACATTATTCCCTCGTTCTGTGAGGAAACGAATATTGTACGTAACTTCCTCTACAAATAGCTTGGTGAAATAGGTGAGGAATTGCCCTTTGTTTTTGCAAGTTTTTGCCATTAAAGGTATATAACGTCTACCTTTTAAGCCAATTTTTTGCATTTCTTACATTGTGGCAAGTTTGGTTAGCTGTTGTCACATCTTCTTCGGGAGAAGGTATGTCTGGATGTGCTTCGAAGATACGAATTAATTATGAAAACCACGTAAGATACACTCAAAAGGAATGTGATTTTCTTCTCTTTTATTGTGTTTTGTTCAATTTTTTACTCTCGTATTTGTATGTACGCTCGTTATTCAACAAGGGCTCTTTCCTTATTTCGTGTTTTTATTTATCGTCAAACACCTCCCAATAACCACTATATCCGCTACCTACATAGCGAATGTGTGTAATACTATCACTTTTTTGCCGTACCTTAAGGAACGATGTAATGCAACATGATAATTTCCTCCTTTTCGAGTAAGAGGATTTTATCCGTTTGTGTTATGACCCACCTCCCAGTGTCCGCCCTTGTCCGGGCCTATGCGACGAACGACACCTTCCGCTTGCATACGTTTGAGGTGCTTGGAGATGGCACTACGGTTTATGCCGAGTCTTTCCGCCATTTGCATGGAGGTGATTTGTGGATTCTCTGTGATGAGCGACAGAATGGCTTCACGAGTTTTCTGTCCACCTTTTCTGTCCACCTTAGGGGTTCCGTTTATAAAAATCGATTTTAGGCATAGGTACACGCCATCAATTATTTATTCCGACATGTTATTCTTGGTAATAAATGCCAACGCCTTATCGATGTTATTCTCCACAGATGTGTTTCACAATCTCCCAATGTCCACCTTTGTCACTGCCAACACGTGTAATCACACCTTTTTGTTGAAGTTTTTTGAGATGATATTTTATACCGTCCTCTGTTATATCTCCAATTTGTATAGCAAGTTCTTTACGGCCTGCTGATGGATTGTTTTCCAAACAATCAACTATCCTTTGTTGGATTTCCGAAAGTTTCTGGGTAGTTTTCTGGGTAGTTTTCTGGGTAGTACCCAGTTCGTCTTTTAAGGAATTGGGGCGGTCAAACTCCTTTTCTGTTGTCCATTCTGCCATCAACGTTGCCTTTAGAATGAAAGCATCGGCATGGAACGATGGTATGGCACAACCTTTTGTTTCCAACTCTCTACAGATACGGTCAACACCCTCACCAAACTCCTTGACATACTTGTATGCCTTTAGGTATTGGGCTATCTTGGGATTACGGGAGAAGTGGGTGTGACGAATGTTGTCTGGTCGTACCAACCCTGGCAGATCTCCTGGCGTCTCGAAGACAATACGATCATCAAACATTTTTATCTGTATCTCCGTCCCCTTTATGTTGTAGGCTCTGTGGCAGCAACTGTTGACCACCATCTCTTGTATGGCATACTTTGAGTAGTTGCGACGAGTGACGAAAACGCCATGTTCGCCAAGGAATGAATGTTCGCTAACCTGAGTCTCTAGATAGTCGATAGTGCTTCGAACCTGCTGAAGGATGGCACCCTCGAATGTCACATCCTTGATAACATTCATTTCCCTACCTACTTTTTCCTCTTTTCCTTCATAACGGATGAAGCGAGTCCGGGCACGGGGGAAGAACCGTTGCGGATTTTTGCCGAAGAGAAGGATGCATGCCGTGCTTATTTTCTGCTGACCATCTACCTCTGTAACAAAGTCGTTATTCTCTCGCAGAAACTCCATGCCTAACTTCCCATAACCAATGACACTGATGTATTCATTAACGAGATTCATGTCAACATCATCGATGGTAGCACCATAAACATCCTTATCTTCATAGTACCGTTCGCCCTTGTCATAGAGTAGTTGCATACGTTCCTCAAAGTTAAGTTTTTTACTTTTGTCGCCTACGCGCATGAAACATTCATCTGCCTGATTGGTGTGAAGTTGAACACTTGCAGGGATGTGCATCAGCAGAATGCGATTCCCCCGACCATTATAATCCGTGCATGGCAGATACTCGCACCTAACTTTAACAGACGGATTGCAGAAGTCGAAAGGAACACGAAGCAACTCGTTCAGTCGTTCCTCGTTCCCATCAACACCCTCAATTTTTCGAGTCTTGTCAGAAATACCGATAGCAAGCACACCACCATCGGCATTAGCCATTGCCACAATGGGTATTGCCAATGCTTTGGGGTCAATCTGAATGCTCTTACAATCAAACGTCTGGCATTCTTTGCGAGCCTGCATTTCTTCTATTGTCATCATATCTGCCTATTCCTCTTGATTAATTTTTATTTTGCTTTATGTTTGACATGATTTCTTCAGGCATGTGTATATTATTGTCTTTTTTCAAATTCTATTCACTTGTATATTCCATAACAGATCTTCTACAAAGGTAAAGGATATTTTCAATATCAAGAAATCGCAAGTGATTTTTTCCATTTAACCCCACAAACATGGAACCATGAGTTACAACATCGTATAATGCTCAAAAAAAGTTATCATTGCATGGGAATTTGCGTATAACAAATGCTTTATCAAATTCCTCCTTTTCGGTCATCAAACAGCAATTGAGCCTCCACTTCGGTCACTGTACTGCCCTCAATGGCAGTGGAATGGGTAATAACATTGGTACAATTATTGGTACAATTATTGGTACAATTATTAGTGCAATTATTTTGTTCTTTTAAGAAGAACCCATTCCCCTCCTTTAGTAAGTTAAGTTGGTCTCTATTTCTATTGCTTTCCACCCTTTTTGCTTATAGCTTTGATGTTGTCTAGATATGCTTGTTTAACGGGAGAGTTGCCCATTTGCGGAAATGAGTCGCAACCCTGCTGTGAACACGATAGCCGAGGGAAATAATCATGTCAAGATTATAGAATGTCACATTGTAAGTTTTCCCGTCAGATGCAGTTGTTCGGAATTTCCGAACAACTGAATTTTCGTCTAGCTCGCCTTCTTCAAAAATGTGCTTAATATGTTCACTAACATTTGATTTGCCAGTCTGATACAAATCGCACAATTGTTGTTGCGTAAGCCAAACGGTCTCGTTTTCGAGCTTTACCTCAATGCGAGTATTACCATCCTCACTTTGGTATATTACTATAGGATTATTTTGTTCTTCCATTATATGAGTCTCTTAATGTTATTGAATTTTGTAAGTATTACCATTTGTCCGAAAGTGTTCGAATTATTCTAATAGCGTCGGACAAATGATGTTTGGTGTGATAGAAACATCTAATCTGCAGGCTGAAGTTTCTTTCTAACAAAGGTTCCGTATGGTTTACCTGACATTTCTCCTTGTTCGTCTGTACACCATGAAGCATACTGCAAATGTAAAAAAATAATCCCCCAATCAGAGGAAGTCCAGGAAGATTACTGAGTAATTGAATCAATCTCTCTTTATTCTCTTGTGTCATAATTTTATTGCCCGCTCAACATCTTGAGGATTGTATGTTTGCATATACTTGCAAATGTAGGAAAATAATTCCCATTCAAAGGGAGTATAGGAAGATTTTTTGGACAAGAGATCAGGGGTTGTTTTCTCTATTTATCTCCAAGGATGTGCTTGACGATTTCCTCAAGGAACACGGCAGTGCTTACACCGCCCTCGACAAGTGCGAGCAGAAATCCCTGAACAAGGCGTTAAACAAGCTGTGCACAACTCTCGTGAAGAGGGTCTATATGAGTCAGGCCTATGTGCTCGATTAATTAACAAAACTCTCCGTGCTCCGTGTGGGCATGGGGAGTATAACTTCCTCCCTCTCCGCATGCGTCTCCTTTTTTGCATACGAAGGTGACATCCGCAACAGACTTGATTTCTTCCCAAGAAGGCGGAACCAATTCGTCAATGGTTGGCTGAAGTGGGCGCACAACGAATCGCCGCCCGAAGTCTCTCTCCGGGCGGCATTCTCTTACAATATCACGTACTCTTTTGGCTTGAAGTTGTCCTCCATGCACCATGCGTGCGCTTTGCCGTGCCGCATGCGGAACACCTGAAGGAAGGCGAAGAACGCCTCGTCGCCTTGCTGTGCTCTCCAAGGCTGGAGGAACTGGCGTGACGGGTGGTTGACGATCTCTTCCTTCAATGCTCTATCCTCGACGAGCTCGAATTTGCCTTCCACACGTATCTGGTACTTGCCGCAGGAGAAGCACACCTCGGCGCGCGGGTCGGCCACCAACTGGCGGTATAGATCCTTCGTCACTCCGGTATGGAACACGATGCCTTCCTCGTCGGCTTTGTACATCAATATGCCTCGTACGTGAGGCTGCCCGTTGTCATTGGTCGCAACGTACATCACTGGATGTTCGTTCATCAGTTTGAATAGCTCTTCTTTTGTCATTGTGTGAATTTTTTATTGTTATCTACATCCCCCAATCTCTTCGTATGTATGTCCTGACTTGGGTACATCTTCATCCGTACAGGTATTGCGGTTTTCACAAAGTTACGCGAATCCGCCTGCACTTCCAAGAGGGTTCCTCCCTCCTAATGTTAAAAAACGCTTTATTTATGGCTATTCCGCGGTAATTTGGCAGGTGCTGATTGTTCCATATGTGCGGTTAATGTTGTACCTTTGCGCCCTGTTTGTGAAACTACTCTGGTGTGACAGGGTGTGATTGGATAAACCTAAATAATTAAGTAAGAGAGATTAATGGTTAGTGAGATTATATTGATTAGCATACATGGAGAGGATCGTCCTGGTGTGACTGCTTCCGTGACGGAGATTTTGGGTAGATATGGCACCACCATCCTGGATGTGGGCCAGGCGGACATCCACCACACGTTGTCGTTGGGTTTCTTGGTGAAGATTGATGACTCGAACGATTCGGGTAACATCATGAAGGAGATTCTCTTCAAATGCTCCGAACTGGGCATCCAGGTGCGCTTCTCGCCTGTCTCGTCGGACGAGTACAACGAGTGGGCGGGCAAGCAGGGTCGTCACCGCTACGTCGTCACGATGTTGGGCCATGCGATCACGGCGCGCCAGATGGCTTTGGTCTCCAAGGCGGTGGCGGAGCAACACCTCAACATCGACTCCATCAAGCGTCTTTCCGGTCGTCCTTCGTTGGACGTGCGGGAGCTGGAGAACGTGCGTTCCTGCATCGAGTTCTCCGTGCGCGGGCAGTTGTTGGACAAGGAGGCGCTCTCCCAACGTTTCATGGAGATCTCCTCGCAGGAGAATGTGGACATCTCCTTCCAGAAGGATGACCTCTACCGCCGCAACCGTCGCTTGGTATGCTTCGATATGGATTCCACGCTGATCAAGACGGAGGTGATCGATGAGCTGGCGGACCGCGCCGGCGTGGGCGACCAAGTGCGCGCCATCACGGAGTCTGCCATGCGTGGTGAGATCGATTTCAGCGAGAGCTTCCGTCGCCGTGTGGCGCTGCTGAAGGGGTTGGACGAGTCTGTGATGCGCAATATAGCCGAGAACCTGCCGATCATGGACGGCGCCGACCGTCTGATGGGTGTGCTGAAGCGTTGCGGCTTCAAGATAGCGATCCTCTCCGGTGGTTTCACCTACTTCGGCCGTTATCTGCAGAAACGTTTCGGTGTCGATTATGTCTATGCCAACCAGTTGGAGATTGTGGATGGTAAGCTGACGGGCAACTATGTGGGTGATATCGTGGACGGTAAGCGCAAGGCGGAGTTGCTGAACCTTATCGCACAGGTGGAGAAGATCGAGCTGGAACAGGTGATTGCGGTCGGGGACGGTGCGAATGACCTCCCGATGCTGAACTTGGCGGGCTTGGGCATCGCCTTCCATGCGAAGCCTAAGGTGAAGGCGAACGCACAACAAGCGATCTCCACCATCGGGTTGGATGGTATCCTATATTTCCTTGGGTTTAGGGATTCCCACATCGAGTCGCTCGTGTAGGGTGACGGTGTGTGGCGGGGCGGAATGCCCTCATATATGGTTCAGGTGGGTTCGTCCAATGATTGGATGAACTCACTTTTTTAGTTCCTTGGTGTATCTTTTCTTCCTGATAAAGTTGAAACATACCCCGAAAAGTCCGAGGAGGACGAGCGGCAGCGCTATGTTGGCGATCTGCCAGAAGGTGCGTTGGCCGATGATGGCGGGTTTGTTCAGCAGGCGCAGTTTGATCTCCCGTGAGCGGAGGGCCATCCATCCGTCGTCGTCCGTGAGGTAGTTCACAGCGTTGAGGAGCAGCTCCTTGTTGCTGAATTGTTGGTTCATGTAGCGGTCGTAGCCGAGCGGTAGGATGTTCATGTTCTCACCCTTTCCCTGCACATCGTTTCGGATGACGTCGCCATCCGCGATGACAACCATCTTGGTCGGTTTGCTCTCCGTCAGCATCGGGTCTGACGTCGTCACGCCCTGAGGGACCATCCTGTTCTTGAAGACGGAAGGGAAAACGCCCTCCAGCACGGCTCCGAGGATGATATTATGCTTGTTGAAGTAGTAACCGTTCTTTTCCACGTTGATGACATCCATGCTGACGACGGAAGGGATGTTCTGCACGTGCGTACCGGTCGAGGTGACGAGCAGCGGAGTCTTCTTCACGTCCATTTCCTCGTTCACGAAATCGATCGAGCTGACGAACTCCGTCTTCACGGGCGCCAGGTTCTTGGAGATAGGGTGGATAGGGGTCGCCAACGCCAACGGTGAGTAGTACCAAGGCATCGGTTCGTACTTAGGCTGGTCGCCCATGCGCGCCGTGTTCACTGGGATCAGTAGGCATTGCACGTCCTGCACGAGGTCCGCGTTGATGCGCACGCCGTAGTTGAAGAGTTGGTCGCTGAGGTTCAGCTTGTTCTCTATGCCGATGGTTTGCGAGGCGGTGGAGAGGCTATCCAGCGAGATGCGGGCTCCGTCCACTAGCCAGAGCACCTTGCCTCCCTTCATGATGTATTGGTCGATCACGTATTTATCCTTCTCGGGGAAGTCCTCCGTAGGTCCAGCGATGATGAGCGCCTTGTAGTCGTTCAGGATGGAAGGGTCGTCGGTGATGGCACCTCTGTCCACTTGGTAGTAGTGGCTCAAGGCTTGGGTCATGTCGTACACCAGCGGCTGCACCCATTCTCCGTGGCCCTCCAGGAAAGCCACCTTAGGCACCTGCTTCGTGGTCATGAGGCGTAGGGCGTCCGTGATTTCGTATTCAAGCGTCTCGATGGAGGTGTTGAGGTTCTCCTCGCCCGACTTGTCCGGTACGTTCTTCAGGAGGTTGACGGGACGGCTTTTCCCCTTGTAGAGGATCTCTATCCAAGGGAAGACCACCTTTTGCATGGCCTGACCCTCCTGGTCCCTGTCGTGGACCAATATGCCCCGCATTCCACGTTTCTCCAGCTCTTCGTATTTCTTGTCGCGCTCCTCGTTGGTGGCGCCTGCGGAAGGGTTCTCGAATGAGTAGCGGACCCTCTTCCCCGCGTATGCGTCGAACTCGTCCAGCATCTCCTTGGTGGCCTTGCGTAGGCGCAGGAAGCCAGCGTTGAGGTCGCCGTCCAGATAGACCTTCACCTCCAGTTCCTCGTCCAGTGAGCCGAGTAGGTTCTTGGTGTTGTCGGAGAGGGAATAACGCTTCTCCGAGGTCAGGTCGATGCGGAAGAAGTGCCGCTCCGAGATGAAGTAGACAGCGATGACCGCTATGATGAAGAGAATGATATGGATGCTCTTTTTTATCATTTCCATTCTAACGTGTTGATTAGGTTGATGATATCCTCCTTGATGTAGTCCACCACAGGGGCGATGGAGTCTTTGTTCGGGCTGGCGTTGAAGTAGAGCGCCCCGCGCAGGAAGTGGCGGGTGCTGTCCGACATGGCGAACTGGATGTTCGACGCGGTGTTGCCCTTCAGCTCATAGAGCATGCCGTAGACCTTGTGCTCGTCGCTGGAGAAGAAGGAGGTGTTGATGCCCTCCGCCTTGGAGACGTGGGGCTGGTACACCAGTTTGTAGGCCTCCTCCGAGAGTTGGGCGAAGTTGCCGTCCACCTTGCGGTAGGTGCCGTAGATGCGCGCGTTGTATTGCGGGTATATGATATCCACCCACACCGAGTCCGCCTCGACACCGCTTGTCTTGACGACGGAGACGTTGTCGGCGTATTCGAAGGAGCAGGGGAAACCCTCCGTATGGAATCTCTTGTAAGACTTCTCTTGCAGGTCTATGCGGAAGTATCCACGTGGCTTAGGCATGTATTCCGTGCAGGCGCTCAGCAGCACCATGGCGAAGAGGAACAATATGCCTTTATTCATTCTTTTCTTCATTGATGATGAACTTTATTTCCTTGATTCTGCGTTTATCCGCCGATTTGATCTCGAAGCGGTATCTGCTGCCCAGCTCGATCGTTTCGCCTGGGGTAGGGATGTAGCCCTTCATTTCGAGGATGAGACCCGCCAGCGTGTCCGCGTCGCCCTCCGTCTCGCCGAAGTCCTCCTTGTTCACACCGTTGATGTGGTAGAAGTCCGAGAGCAGGAGCTTTCCGTCGAGGATATAGGTGTTGGCGTCGATTGGGATGATCTGTTTCTCCTCCTCGTCGTGCTCGTCGCAGATGTCGCCCACGATGACCTCGATGATGTCCTCCATGGTGACGATGCCCGATGTTCCGCCGAACTCGTCCACCACGACCGCCATGTGGATATGCTTCTGTTGGAACTCCTTCAGGAGGTCGTCAATCTTCTTGTTCTCCGGCACGAAGTAGGCCTCACGGATATGGTTCTGCCACTTGAAGTCTTTCTTCTGGTCGGTGTATTGCAGGAAGTCCTTGATGTAGAGGATACCCTTCACGTAGTCGATGGAGTCCTCGTAGACGGGGAGGCGGGAGTATTCCGACTCGCGTATGATCTCGAGCACGGTGTCGAAGTCGCTGTTGAAGTCCACGTCCACGATGTCCACGCGCGGTTGCATGATCTCGTCGACGCTGATTTTACCGAAGTTCATCACGCCCCGCAGGATCTCTTTCTCGTCGGCCGTCTCCGCGTCGGAGAGGTTCAGCGAGTCTGAGATGTCCTCTATGGCCGCGCTATGTTGGGTGCGCGACTCCAGCCTGCGCTCCACGACACCCGTTTTGAGCATCAGCAGTTTGGTGAATGGGGAGAATAGCAGGCCGAACAGGCTGACGATGTTAGCGCTCCGGCACAGGTGTTTCTGGCTTTGTTTGTTGGCCATTTTCTTCGGGATGTATTCCGCGAAGATGGTCAGTAGGATGCCTATTGTGGCGATGACGATGAGCCATTTCCCCCACAGCGCCACGCAGGTGCCCGAAAGGAGGTGCCATAGCAGGAGGGTGGTGGTGGAGATGCCCGTCACGATGAAGATGTAGCGGGTTGAGATCACGCCGCCTAAGGTCCTGAGCGGGTCTTCGGAGAGGTTCTTCAGCCGTTCGAACTTCTTGTCGTTGGAAATCTTGATTTCAGCTATTTCATTGCTGTTCAAAGAGAAGAACTCCGACTCGAAGAATGAAACGAAGGCTAGCAACACAAAAGAGATAATCGCGACAATGACCGCCGCCGTAAGAGTGGCCATCCACCAAGCATCTGGTGTGCCGGCCCATTCCATAAAAGATAAAAGTGGTATATCCAATTACTGAAAATTTCGTTAAACATAATACATCGGAATTTTTCCGATAGTGCAAATATATAATTTTCCCTTCATTTGTGGAAATATATGCGCATGTTTGATTTGACCCTGTTTGTCCAAAGTCCGCCTGAAAAGTGTAACGATTTACAAAAACTCCGACTAAAAAGTGTATCGGACAGACAAAAAGTGCGACTAAAAAATGTAATAATGGTACAGAAAGTGCGACTAAAAAGTGTAAAGATGCGTATTCACTATGAACTTCGGAGAAGATGTTGATGGTAACGACACTACGGAAAAAACTACGGAATAGACTACGGAATAGACTACGGAAAAGAGTGATTATACAGCGGAGAAAATATTGGACGCCATTCGCGATGATCCTTTCATCACGATCAAAGGACTTGTTTCTAAATTCAATCTGACAGAAGATGGCATTTACTACAATATCAAAAAACTCCGTTCGTCAAATCGAATACAGAGAGTCGGAGGAAGAAAGTCTGGATATTGGGTGATTTTGAAATGAATAATTTAACCTATTACTTCAACCGTTTCGCAACCTTTTACCGCTTCCTCATACAAGGGATAGAGGAAACTCTTCTCGGGAAGTTCTATTCGTGTGTCCCAATGTTCAATGCGACACATCTCCATATAAAACTGGCGGGCGAGCGGGTCTGTCAAAGCGGAAAGCGAACGAATATGCGTCCAACTGAATTGGATACGCACTGCGTACCCAATCTCCTCTTCCGTAAAAATATTTAGTTGTCTCAATGTGGATTTTTCAGACACTGTCTGAGAAATCCAGGCAAACCTTTTCATCTAAATTCAACATTCGTTGTCAGTGTCCGTGTGCCACCGCAACGCAGCTCTGGTATGTTGATGCGCACGTCACAATCTACTACAAACACATTACCCTCTTTGGAAAGAATCACATTCTCATCGTGAAGGTCACTCAAATAGATTTCGGGCGTCGCAAAAGTCCAATTCCTCGGGTTTATCAGCTGAAAACCTAATCTCTGGATATATTCTGAAATGGCAGCATTAGTAATATGTGATCCTTCGACAAAGGGTTGATTCACGATGATGTTGAAATCTTGCGAAGATGTTTTCCCAAAGCCAATAACCTCCATCGAAGTTTCAGGAAAGAGTGTGTTATGCAAAGAAACACGATCTAATGCTAAAATCGGCTGAATAAAATAATCTAGACCAATTGTTTTTACAAGCAAGTATCCGTTGTCATAAACTTTTGCTTCTCCTCCTTCCGCAATATGTTCTCCCAATGTTTGCGGGAGAGTCTTATCCACATCCTCAATCCAACACCCGGCTTTTCTTGCCCATTGCTCTATAATTGCCGCCTGCGTCTTTCCTCGTTCAATTTCTCTTTTGAAATCCCCGATTCCTTTTCCAGCATCTTTATTTGTCCAATTTTCTGCTCCCGCGAGTAGGGATGCAATGACATGCGTCGGACCTCCCGCAATGCAGCCATGCTGTTCTGCCGGTGAAAATCGTTGATATACAAGCCTTCCGATGATGAATTGTTCTGCATAGGACTCCAATTTTGACAGACCCTCGGACGAAAATCCTTCGTCTATGATCGAATTTATATCGTTCCAAAAGTCTTTATTGTTCATTGATTCTATTTTTATTATAGCTAACGCTGTGATTCTTTCACTTCACCCTCCTATTCAGCATATTATTAGCCTTTTCGGGCTTGGATTTGCCGATTCGTTTTCCGCCCGAGCTCTTTTTGCTGTTCGTGTTGAATCGGAACGGGTTCTTCGGATTGCCTCCTACTGCTTTCCTGCTTCTGCCTCGGGTCATGTTAGTACATCTTGTAGGTGGTCTTCAGCACGCGGAACTCGGTGCGTCGGTTGATGGAGTCCGCGATCTCCTTCTGCTCGTCCGTCAGGGTCTCGATGTACTCTTCGTCGAGGGCAGCCTCCTCCTTCAGGAAGTTGTATTTCTTCTTGAGCTTCTTGTCCACTACGACCGGCTGCGTCTTTCCGTACCCTTTGGCGGTCAGGCGCTCCGCCTCGATGCCCCCCTTGATGAGGTAGTCGACAACCGACTGCGCACGTTTGCCGGAGAGCTGCAGGTTGCCGTCAGCGGATCCGATACGGTCCGTGTGGGCGCCGATCTCGATGGTGATGTTAGGGTTGTCGTTCAGCACCTTCACCAACTTATCTAAGGCGGCGGAGGACTCAGGCGTTAGGGTGGCCTTGCCGAACTCGAAGAAGATGTTGTCCAAGCCCACAGGCTTGCTGAGGGAGGCGAGGGTGAAGTTGATAGGGAAGGTCTTGGAGTCTTCCAAGTCCACGGTCACGGCGTCCTCCTTCTGGTTGAGGTAGCCCCTGCAGTTGCCCAACAGCACGTATTTGACGCCCTTGTTGAGGCTCAGCTTGAAGGTTCCGTCCTTCTTGGACTGCACCTTCGTGTTGGTGCCGTCGTCGCCCACGATGCGCACCGTGGCACCGCCCAGCGCCTCGCCGGACATGTCTGTCACCTTACCGTCGATAAGGAACTCTATCTCAGGCAATTCGAAGGAGTATATCTTGTCGTATCCTTTCTTCTCCCCACGGTTGGAGGAGAAGAGTCCTTTCTCTTTCCCTTGGATGAAGGTGATGCCGAAGTCGTCTCCGTTGGAGTTGATAGGGTACATCATGTTGGTGACCGTCCAGGATCCATCCTCCAGTTCGTTGGCGTAGAAGATGTCCAGTCCGCCGAAGCCAGGGTGTCCCGTGGAGGAGAAGTAGAGCGTTCCGTTCTCCCTCATGCAAGGGAACATCTCGTCTCCGCTGGTGTTGATGGAAGGTCCCAGGTTGACCGGCGCGCCGAATGAGGTGCCGGTCTTCTCGCTTCGCCAGATATCCTTGCCACCGTAGCCGCCTGGCATGTCGGAGACGAAGTAGAGGAATTTATCGTCGGGCGAGATGGTCGGGTGGGCGAATGTGATGGAGCTATCCGGGGATAGTTTCACCTCGTTCACCTTGCCCCATTTGCCGCCGGAGCGGGTCACGTAGCAGATCTGGGCGCCGCGGCTCTCTCCCTTTTGCGCGACGCAACGGGTGAAGTACATCGTCTTGCCGTCCGTGCTGAAGGAGGCGGAACCCTCGTCCATGTCGGAGTTGATGTCACCCTCTACAGGTGTGATGTCGTCCCATTCCCCCAAGGCGTTGCGCTTGGCGGTGTAGATATCGTTGTTGCGGAGTCCTGTGATCTTACTGTTTCCGCCCCCGATCTCCTTGTTCTCTCTTGAGGAGTTGAAGTAGACGATCTCACCGTCACCGCCAGGGAATGCCGGGCTGAACTCTGCCTTCTTGGAGGAGAAGAACTCCTCCTTCTTCACGATGTAGCGGGTAGGGTTCTTTTCCCACTCCGCGGCCTCCTCGGCGGACTGCTTGCCGTTGATGGCGCGCTGGTCGTTGGGGTGGGTCGCCAGATAGCTGTCGTATAATGTGATGGCATATTTCATCTTTTGGTTCTTCCTCAGCGCGTCGGCGTAGTACAGGAAGACGATGGAGTCCTTGTAGTTGAACTTCACCGCATTGGCGAAGGCACGTTCGGCCTTTTCATCGAGGTTCGTGAGTCGGTAGCAATCACCCAATTTGAATGCGGTGTACGCCTTCAGTTGTCTATCCTTGAGTTTCACCTTAGGGTAGGCTTTGTTGTAGATGTTCGCCGCGTTATAGTATTCTCCGATCTCGTATTTCTTGTCCGCCTTTCTGATTTTAGACTTGACGGAGCATCCACTGAATAGGGAGAGGAGCAATATTCCGATGAGGTATTTTGTTAGTCGAATCATGTCTGAGATAATAGTATCTTTATGTCTATAATATATCTAACGTGAAATGGCGCCTTTTATTTTTCGAGGGAGTTCCAACCCTGCGCTTTCAGGGTGATTTCCTGGCCGTCGCGTGTGATGAGGCAAGAGCCTAACGAAGCGTCGGTCGTGTGTCCGATCACCTTGATGCCCGGCAGGTTCTGGAACACGTCGTTCATCGACAGCGGTACGGTGAAGAGCAGTTCGTAGTCCTCGCCTCCGTTCAGGGCGACGGTGGTGACGTTCATGTTGAACTCCTCCGCCATGACTGCGGTCTGGTAGTCGATAGGGATCCTGTCCTCGTAGACGCGGCAACCCACATTGCTTTGCTTGCAGATGTGCAACAATTCGGAGGAGAGTCCGTCCGAGATGTCCATCATGGAGGTCGGCACCACGTTGATGCGCTCCAGCGACTCGATGATGTCCTGTCGAGCCTCAGGCTTCAGCTGTCGTTCGATGATGTATTCCTTGCCAGCGAAGTCGGGTTGGATGGAATTGTCCCCGGCGAAGATTTTCTTCTCACGTTCGAGGAGCAACAGTCCCATGTAGGCTGCGCCGAGGTCGCCCGACACGCAGATGAGGTCGTTGGGTTGGGCTGTGTTGCGGCAGACCACCTTCCCCTTCTCGCCTTCGCCGATGCAGGTGATGCTGATGGTCAGGCCCGTCATGGAGGCGGATGTGTCGCCGCCTACCAGATCCACTCCGTAGTGGTCGCAAGCCAACCGTATGCCTGCGTAGAGCTCATCCATGTCCTCCACGGAGAACCGTTTGGAGACGCCGAGGGAGACGGTTATCTGTTTGGGTTTACCGTTCATGGCGCAGATGTCGGATATGTTGACGACCGCCGATTTGTAGCCTAGGTGCTTCAACGGCACGTAGGTGAGGTCGAAGTGCACACCCTCCAGCAGGAGGTCAGTGGTGACCAACACCTGTTTCTCCTTGTAGTCCAGGATGGCCGCGTCGTCGCCTATGCCCTTGAGCGAGGAACTATTCTTCAGTTCGAAGGATTGGGTGAGGTGCTTGATGAGTCCGAACTCGCCCAATGTGGATATTTCTGTTCTTTGCATTTCCGCTGTTATTGTTCGAATGGGTTCCTTTAAATTTCCCAACCCATTGTATTATCTTTTGATTATCAGTTGAATGGGTGAATGTTAATGACTA
>JAGCWA010000020.1 GCA_017962085.1 Paludibacteraceae bacterium | reverse complement strand
GGGCGAGACGAACGCATGGGAGATGGAGCAGTTCCGTCGTGGAGAGGCCTCTTCCGATTGGTTGATAGGTGAACTGATCGGCAAAAGTGAGAAAGCCGTGCCGACCGCTGGACAACACACGGTGAGCCGTTATGGTGACACCACTTCGTTTATGTCTCAAAACATGGGGGAGGATTTTCGTTGTCCATGGCGTACCATTAGCAATTACGTATGGCATGGATCCCCTAAATACACATGGAACCCGGCCACCCATCAGGTGGTGGATGGGGCCAATGCCTATGAGCGTAATGCGGCGTTGAGGCTCTCCGATTTCATGCGTGATCCTGCCCATTGGACTTCGAAAAATTCTTGCGTTACTCTTGTTTCTCCGGATGAGCAATTCCCTGCTATTTCTGGGCCGAGAATAATGTGTCAACAGGTCAATCCGATGACAGGGGAGTTGTTAGATAATTTTGGGTTTATCGGCAGGTCGAAAGGAGCCTCTTCATTTGCGGCTGTTGGTGCCCAGGATTATGCCTTGATGGGTGATTTGTTCAACGTCATCTATGAGCATTGGGATGTGCAGGACACGACGGCTGATGGCCAAAAAATCGCGAAATATATGGATGGTTGGTTCCGCCAATTGGGCTTGATGGCGCTGACAGGTAACTATGCCGCTCCTTCTCAGATGAAGGCTCAGCCTAACCTGAAGATCTATAGGGCGGTGAAGGATAGTGTTTCCTTCTGCCATGTTGGTGACACAATCACCTATCTGCTCTCTTATCGTAACTATGGTTCCGTGGATGCCCAGAACGTCTCCATCGTGGAGAATGTGCCTGACGACTTCATCTTCTTGGATGCGGACAACGGCGGAACGTATGATGCCTCGACTCACACGGTGGAGTGGACGTTGAGCAAGCTCGCTGGTTTCAAGAGCGATGAGATGGAGGGGGCTTCAATTGATTTCTCCGCATCGAACCTCTCAAAGACAATCGGTGAGGTTAGCTATCGTTGCGTGGCGAAGGAGGGGGCGAAGGGCCGTTACCAGGCTTCGGCGGAGATCTCTTGCTCTAATGGCTTGGGCTCGAAGACGGATATCTATCCGAACTATGTCACTGCGACGATGCAACGCAACGCTATCGACGTAATCCCTGCCAACCTGGCTGTGGTGAAGGTGGCGGATGTCACGGAGGTCGCTACGGGTGATCTTGTCACTTTCAATGTTAGCCTCTCGAACGATACGGTTCCTGCTTTGACGGGCGGTCGTTCGGGTGTCAATGTCGCAATGTCTGAGACTGCTGGCTCAGGATCTTTTCTAAAAATAGCGTTTAGACTTTATCATGATGCGGTGGAACCATATATCGATAATGGCAACTATCGTGTCTCTATCTTCAAGGACTTGAAGAATGTGAAGAAATTGAAATATAATGCATTCTACCAAGCCTGGGATAAGAGATATTCTAACGGGAATGACGCTCTGAACGTCACCTTTGAAGATAATGTCTTGGCGGATAGCACACATATGATCACTATCCAATTCCCTCATGCGCAAACCATTTCTACTATTTATGCTGAAGTGAATAGATCTCCTTACCACGCAACCTCTTGCGATGGATTGTCCTCTCCGGATTATATGTGTCTCGTTATGGAGGATGATGAGTTCCACTTACAATCTGATATAGATTGGAATGCGGGTTTCTCCCAAATACCGGATACTAATCGTTGTGAAAATCTTTCGTTTCCTGTCACTCCATCATTCCAAACCTCGTCGGAACCTCAGCCGGTGGATCTCCTTCTTCGCTCAGCCTGTGATGAGGTGTCGAAACTGACGGAGAATGTTCTGGTGGAGGAGTTCGATGGTTATACGTGGCGTAAGATCCTTGGCAACGCTCCTGCCGGGTATGGCGATGTTGAGACGAACGTGACATTGACCGACACGATTCCGTTGGGCTTCGAGTTCGTTAAGTTCACGGATGAGAATACAACCGCTACATACCAACCTGCAAGCGCCACTGCGAACCCTCGCCCGAATGGACGTGAGGCTTCCTTCAAGGCTGCGCCTGATGGTGCTAAAAACTATTCGGGTATCGTGACCTACACGTTGAACAGGATGAATACGGGCGAGAAGAACAGCTTCTCTTACCAATGTAGGGTGGTGGCAACCGATGCGGATACGATCCGTTGCGTAAGCCATGTGTCGAGCGACAAGGAGTCTGTCAACTCCGCTCCGTTGGTACTCTATATCAAGGAGGCCACTTCGTTGCCTTCCGTGGAAGCGGAAAGCCCGTATGTGGATGTCTACAATATGTTGGGTGTCATGTTGAAGAAGCAAGTCCTGAGAGAAAAGGCGCTTGATGGCTTGATGCCTGGCGTCTATGTGGTCGGTAACCAGAAAATGGTGAAAATCGATAGGGAATAATTCGTGAAGATGTTGTGGAATGCGATAGTTTTTTTGTAATTAAAAAAAGTATAATAAAGAGATTTAGTTGAGGTTGATGGTTGTGCCTGTCCATATGGTGTGGGGTGGATTCTTAGAGGTCATTTTGTGTTTGCCTCATCCCCATGTGCGTATTGACACATCCATAGCCCAATAGGCTTGCCTATGGATGCGTTATGTGTGATTTGACTTGCTTAATTATATTAAAATGAGTGCATTACAAAAAATGTGGTGAAATTCCCTAAAAAACACAAAAGGATGATGTTGTATTTCCCGAGTATTGTTTATATTTGTCACTTGCGAAATTATGTATGGAAAGTTAAACGAAAAACATTCAGTTATGGTTGATTTTGTAAATGTCAAGAAGAGGGCAATCTCTTTTTTGCCTCTCCTGTTTGTTGCGGCGGTATGTATGGGCGCCGTTCCAGTCCATATCAATTCTGGTAATCCCGCCTATCCGTTCCCGCAATTCTTGGAGTATGCGTGTGGCGGAAACCTCGGAACCAATGTTCCGGAGGGTGTCTCTCACGCGGAGATGGAGAAGTATATCCGCGAAGCGTACCAGCTGCATGCGAACGAGTTCGCATATACGGGTGAAGAATATCAGGGTATAAAATATATTTGGACCCCTGATAAGGCGGCATACGATTGCACCGAGGGGGATGGTTACGCGTTGTTGGCGGCCGCTTACATGGCGGACAAGGCG
>JAGCWA010000019.1 GCA_017962085.1 Paludibacteraceae bacterium | reverse complement strand
TACCGAATGAGGAATCCAGCATCGACGAGGTGCTGCCTACCCTTCAATGGGACTCCATTCCGCTCACCTACAAGAAATGTGACTTGACCATGCCAAAATTCGAGAGCAGAGGCAACTATCAACTGGTGGAAACCATGAAGGAATCAAATATCAACGACATCTTTAATCGCTATCCTAATGCCATAAAGATAGAACAAGAGACTGACTCCATCCACATTTCACAAATCGCTCAAGACTACTTCCTCAAAGTAGACGAGAAGGGTACGGAAGCAGCAGTCGTCACTTCCATCGTGGGAGAATTGACAGGCCTACCACCGGAGCCTCAATTCGTGATGAACTGCAATCGTCCGTTCGTCTTCGCCATCCGCGAAAATAGCACAGGATTGATCCTCTTCATGGGAGAGTATGACTTCGTGCCAGAAAAGGAATAATCCCATCAAATATTCTGTTGAGGAGGGAGGCACGGTCACTCTGTGCCTACCTCCTCAACAACAAACATTTACTAAGACTTTTTTAACTATAATTATAGACTGATATGGATAAAAGAATATTAATAGGGGTCGCGGCATTGACATTCTGTGCCGCCTCATTCGCCGAGACGCCAAACAACATGCAGGTTTGGTTGAAGAACGGCGAGCAAAAAGCATTCGACATCAGCCAAGTGGACAGCGTCACCTTCGGCACAAGCCCTCAGCAGGAATACACGCCGCTGACCGAGAACACCATGCCTCCGACATTCGCCGCACCTATCCCGCTCGAGGTGAACGACCAGGAACTGAAGTACGTCAAGAGCACCAACGAGTTCGGCTCGAAGTGTTTCTCCCTCATGCGCAAATTGGATACGACACCGGTTCATTTCTTCTCTCCTGTCAGCCTCAACATCGCCTTGGGTTTCTGCGCCAACGGGGCTACTGCAAAAGGAGCGAAGGAGATCACTGACGCCATGGGATTCACATCAGAGAAAGCGATGGCGGATATGAACAACTTCTTCCAAAAACTCTATCTCTCCCTCAATTCGGGGGTCGATAGCGTGGATATCCACACCGCCAACGCATTGTGGGTCAATGAGGGTACCAATGCCAAGGAGAATTTCGTGAACACCGCCAAGGAATCTTACTATGCGACTGTCAGAAACCTTGATTTCAAGAACGATCCCCTAGGATCCAAAGATACTATCGACCATTGGGCGGCACTCATGACCAACGATTGCATCAAAAACCTTGGAATAAATATAACATCGGACACCAGACTCGTGATTAACAATGCCTGCTATTTCAAAGGCAACTGGGTGACGAAATTCACCCCTGTCGGCAAGGCGTTATTCAACGGAACGACCAAGAAGGACTCTGCAGAATTCATGGGTATCTATGACAGGTATATGGATTACTCGGAAACGGATAATTTCCAAGCCATCAAGCTAGATTATGGGCAAGAGTCCAAAAACACTGGATCCCAGAATGCATCGGCAGAAAGCGCCGCCTACAGCATGATTGTCGTGCTGCCGAAGAAAGGTCACGACCTCGACGAGGTATGGCCTACCATCCAATGGGACTCCATCCCCTTCAGAAGCATGCAAGGAGACTTATTCATGCCTAAATTCAAGAGCGACGGAGGATACGATTTGGAAAAGGATGTACTGCCTAGACTAGGCATTAAAGATATATTTGAGGACTATCCTAATGCTGTTGAGGAATTCCTTATCTATATCTCTCAAGTTCGTCAAGATTTCTTCATCAGCGTGGATGAGGAAGGTACCGAAGCCGCAGCTGTCACCTCCATCGTGGGAGATTTTGGCGGAGCAGTCATACAGCAGCGCTTTACGATGACATGCGACCACCCGTTCGCCTTCGCCATCCGCGAGAACAGAACGGGGCTGATCCTCTTCATGGGGGAATATGACTACGCACCGGGAAATTAAGAATTTTGAATTTTGAAACGTCAGTTCGACGTAGTCAATTAAGAATTATGGGAGAATGCGTATCTTTACACGATGCGCAAACTCCCAGCCCGGAAAGGGCGTAACACATATAGCCTAGGGCAACACCCTAGGGAATTTTGAATTAAAATATATGCTTATGAAAAAAAGAACTTTACTATTAGGGTTTGCGGCACTAACCATCAGTGCCGCCTCATTCGCCGGCACACCAAACAACATGCAGGTTTGGCTGAAGAACGGCGAGCAAAAAGCGTTCGACATCAATGAAGTGGACAGCGTCACCTTCGGCGTGACCCCGCAAATAACATACGAGTCGCTGACGGAAAACACCATGCCTCCGACATTCTCCAAGCCTAATCCGCTTATGGTGAGTGCTCAAGAGCAGGCGTTCATACAAGCCAACAACAAATTCGCCACGGATTGCTTCGAGAAGATCCGTAAAATGCCGAAGGAGCCGGGATCGGCAACCCCAAGGCCTATCCATTTCTTCTCGCCCGTCAGCCTCAACATCGCTTTGGGCTTCTGCGCCAACGGAGCTTCCGACAAGGGCGCCAAAGAGATCTACAATGCCTTAGGATTCTCTTCCACGGAGGAGATGAACGACTTCTACCAGAAGCTATACCAATCCATCAACTCGAACGTCGATAGCGTGGACATCCATACCGCCAACGCACTATGGTTACAAGAAGGAATTCCAGTCTTTGAGAAATACCTGAAGACAGCACAACAAAAATACTATGCGACCGTCAGACACCTCAATTTCAAAGAGGACTCGAATGGCTCGAAAGACACGATAGACCATTGGGCGGCGCTCATGACCAACGACCGCATCAAAAGTCTTGGAATAGAGTTAACTGAAAACACTCGGCTTATCATCAACAACGCCTGCTATTTCAAGGCAAATTGGAAAATAAAATTCGCGAATCAAGGGAAATGGAATTTCAATGGAGCCTATGACAAAACAGGAAGCACGGACTTCATGGGCATCGAATATGCATACATGAAATGTGCCCAAACAGATAAGTTCCAGGCCATCAAGTTGGATTACTCGGAGAATGGACAGGAAGGCAAGAGTGACACAACTAGTACCAGCACCTACAGCATGATCGTCGTGCTGCCACAAGAGGGATACACTCTTGACGATGTGCTGCCTACCCTTGAATGGGAATCCATTCCGTTCAAATATCAGACTTGCGAACTGTTCATGCCTAAATTCGAAAGCGAAGGCAATTACCAATTGACTGATTCACTGAAGAAATTAAACATCAAAGACATCTTCATGGAGTATCCTAATGCCATAAATGAAACGGAGATAGATGGCTCAGTTCGCATTACTCAAGTTACCCAGGACTACTTCCTCAAAGTAGACGAGAAGGGTACGGAAGCAGCTGTCGTCACTTCCATCGGGGGAAATGCCGAATCAGCGCTTCCTGGAACAGAATTCAGTATGATCTGCAACCGCCCGTTCGCCTTCGCCATCCGCGAAAACAACACAGGATTGCTCATCTTCATGGGAGAATATGACTTCGTGCCATAGAAGGCAAAGTATTCATACCAGTGGCATGGTCAATTATAGGTTAAAAAATTGAAATTAAACGTTTGGGAATTCGAAGATATTTTCTTATCTTTATAATAGGGAAATCCCTATCAACCAAACGATAAGTGACATTGGACCCCATAGGGGATTCCGCCACATGATATTCTGTTGAGGAGGGGAGGTACGGTCAATCCATGTTCCTTCCCTCTTCAACAAATGTTTGCGAAGATTTTTTATTAACCCAATACCAGATGGATATGGAAAAAAGATTACTAGTAGGGTTCGCGGCATTGACGTTCTGTGCCGCTTCATTCGCCGAGGCGCCAAACAGCATGCAGGTTTGGCTGAAGAACGGCGAGCAAAAAGTGTTCGAAATCAGCCAAGTGGATAGTGTAACATTTGGAGAGAGTCCACAATCAACGTATAAACCATTGAACGATTGGACGTTTCCACCAAAATATGCTGCCCCTAACCCGCTGGTGGTGACCGCCCAAGAGCAGGAGTATGTACAGGCGACCAATGATTTCGCCATGAAATGTTATGCCAAGATCCGTAAGATGCCGATAGGATCTGGATCAGCAGATCCAAGACCTCTTCATTTCTTCTCGCCAATCAGTCTCAACATCGCCTTAGGCCTCTGCGCTAATGGCGCATCCACAGAAGGAGCTAAAGAAATCACCGATGCATTGGGCTTTCAGTCCTCAAATGCATTGAGTGATATGAACAACTTCTTCCAAAAGGTTTACAACTCCATCAATTCAAATGTAGATAGCGTGGATATTCATACGGCTAATGCATTATGGATCCAGGAGGGTGCCGCTGTCTATGATGAGTTCTTGACGCAGGCAAGGGAAAAATATTATGCAACGGTGAGACATCTGAATTTTGGCAGTAATCCACAAGGCGCATTGGATACAATAAATTATTGGGCAGCCCTTATGACCAACGATCGTATAAAATCGCTCTCTATAGATGTTAATCCTAATACGCAACTCGTCCTCAACAACGCCTGCTACTTCAAAGCGAAGTGGAAATTCCCTTTCGAAGGTCTCGGGGAAAATGTATTTTCGGGTGTACAAAATCAGTCCCAAAGAACTGAATTCATGGAGATTGAAAGTAAATACATGAAGTGTGCTGAAACAAATGATTACCAAGCCGTTGTGTTGGACTATGCTAACGGAGACTTTGACATGAAAGATACGACCCAAACGTGGGCCTACAGCATGATCGTGATATTACCGAAAGAGGGTCGCACCCTTGATGAGGTGTTGCCGACGCTTCAACTGGACTCTATTCCATTCCAAAAACAAACTTGTAATGTGATAATGCCTAAGTTTGAAATGAGGGGTAATTATCAGTTAGCTAATGTGTTGTCAGAATTGGAGATCAGTGATATCTTCACAAGATACCCTAATGCGATCATTGATCCAATGGAGTCATTATATGTAAGCCAAATCGCTCAGGATTATTTTGTTAAAGTGGATGAGGAAGGAACAGAAGCCGCTGTTGTTACCTCCGTTGTGGCAGATATCAAAATGATGCTTCCTGAAGCTAAATTCAAAATGAACTGCAACCGTCCGTTCGCCTTCGTCATCCGTGAGAATACGACTGGCCTTCTGCTCTTTATGGGCGAGTATGACGATGTGCCAGGAGGCAACTAACTTGATCGAATAGTCAAATAATCATTGGTGAGGGCAAAAATTGATTGTCCTCACCATTTTTTTTACTATCTTAGACATATGATTTTAAACATGGTAACATGAAAAACAGAGCTCCATTCTTAATTTTGGGCATGACATTGCTGACAGCAGGCTTGTTCGGCTGCCAAACTCCAAACCCTGGACAAAACGATGCGGCTGGTCGCGAAAAGGCTGACAGTAGCGTCACTGTGGGGGATTCAGACACCACCAGTAGCCAATTGAACGATTGGGTGTTGCCACCCGAATCCGACGAGCAGATTTCGCTTGAAGTGGCGGAAGAGGAGCAGCCATTCGTGAAAAGCAATAACCAGTTCGCCATGGATTGCTATGCCCAATTACGAAAAATGGATTCGTCCGCCATCAAATTCTTTTCACCCGTCAGCCTCAACATAGCGTTGGGTGTATGCGCCAACGGAGCCTCCGAAAAGGGAGCGAAGGAGATCACAGACGCCCTTGGATTCCAAGGAGAAAACGCACTGGAGGAGATGAACAACTTCTACCAGAAACTATACAGTTCCCTCAATTTAACGACCAATGACGCGGAGATCCACACCGCCAATGCACTATGGGTCAACCAAGGGACTCCGGTCCGCAATGATTTCATAAAAACGGCAAAGGAGAAATATTACTCAACCGTCAGGCACCTCGATTTTAAGAATAATCCGGGCGCCGCAGCGGCAACCATCAACAATTGGGCGGCACTTGCGACCAAAGACCGTATCAAATCATTAAGTGTGGACATCACAGACTCCACACGGCTGTTGATTAACAACGCCTGCTATTTCGGGGCGAAATGGGAATGTAAATTTAAGTTGATGCCTAAGGAACGTAAATTCTATGGAACGCAAGGGGAAACAGAACTGACGACGTTCATGAATATCAACTACATCCGCGACGACTACCAATTAGCTTACACGGAGACCCGTAACTATCAAGCCGTCAAATTATACTATAATAAAGATTACTCCATGATTGTCGTCTTGCCGAAAAAAGGGCATTCGCTCGACAACGTGTTGCCATCCATTCAATGGAACGCCCTCTCTTTCAGAGCCGAAAACTGTATATTGTACATGCCTAAATTAGAAAGCATGGGGTGGTACTCATTCGAATCCATCCTGAATAATTTGAACATCAATGACATATTTTCCAGCTATCCTGCGGTTCTTAATCCAAAGGAGGACGTAAAGGTCGAGCAAGTCCGCCAAGACTATTTCCTGTCCGTAAGTGAAGAGGGTACCGAAGCGGCCGCAGTCACTTCCCTTTCATATGAAATATGTGCAATTGAGGATGAGCCAGACCCGGTATTTCACATGGACTGCAACCGTCCATTCGCCTTCGCCATCCGCGAGAACAGCACGGGATTGATCCTCTTCATGGGCGAATATGACAGAGTACCGTGAGAGTTAAGAGTTAAGAATATCCACGAACGCCACGAATTGTAAATTGTAAATCGTCAAATAGTAAATTTCATAAATCCCTCAGACCCATTCAGAAACATGTAATCCTAAAAGGAAAACAACCTAAAAGAAAAATATTTACAGGATATACAAGTTAATTGGAAAAAAAGACGTACCTTTGCGCCGTAAAGTAATTCAGGATATGTTTAATACAAAGTTCCATCATAACCATCATCATTATCAACGATAAGTTCGGTGAGCGGTTGTGTGTGCGATATAATAAGGCTTGCCGAGATTCGGTGAGCCTTTTGTTTTTTCAGGAAATAATAACAAAACAATAATATTCAATATGCTAAGAATTGCAGTACAGGCCAAGGGCCGTTTGTTTGAAGAGACGATGACCATGTTGTCGGAATCCAGCATCAAGATTAGTTCGGGCAAGAGAACCCTATTGGTTCCAGCCTCCAATTTCCCAGTCGAAATCCTCTACTTGCGTGACGATGATATTCCGCAGGCGGTGGCGAGCGGTATCGCCGACGTAGGTATCGTGGGAGAGAACGAATACGTGGAGCGTCATGAGAAGGCTGATTTGATCAAGCGCCTCGACTTCAGCAAGTGCCGCCTCTCTTTGGCAATTCCTAAGGCCGTGGATTATCAGGGGTTGGAATGGTTCAACGGAAAGAAAATCGCTACCTCCTACCCTTACATCCTGCAACAGTTCTTGGACAAGAACGGACTGAAGGCGGAGATCCACGTCATCACGGGTTCGGTGGAAATCGCCCCTGGCATCGGGTTGGCGGACTGCATCTTCGACATCGTCAGCTCCGGCAGCACCCTCGTCAGCAACAACCTGAAGGAGGTGGAGGTAGTCCTGAACTCCGAGGCCATCCTCATCGGCAACCCTCAATTGAGCGGCGAGAAGAAGCAGATCCTCGACGAGCTCCTGTTCCGCTTCGACTCCTACAAGAACGCTGAAGGCAAGAAGTACATCATCCTCAACATCCCGAACGATAAGATCAAGCAAGTGTGCGAAATCCTCCCGGGCATGAAGGCGCCAACCGTCACTCCATTGGTGAAGGAGGGCTGGTCTTCGCTCCACTCCGTCATCTCGGAGAAGACCTTCTGGGACATCATCAGCCAACTGAAGGCGCTGGGTGCAGAGGGCATCTTGGTGGTCCCTATCGAGAAAATGATTCTTTAATAGCCAACTATCATGAAGATATATAAATACCCTGCTGCCTCCGAATGGACGCAGCTGCTCGCCCGCCCGACATTCGACAACGCGACGCTCTTCGACACCGTGCGCACTGTCCTGAACGATGTGAGGGAGAAGGGCGACGAGGCCGTCAAAGCCTACGAACTGAAATTCGACAAGGTGGAGCTCTCCTCCCTGCTCGTGACCGAAGCGGAGGTGGCAGAAGCGGAGGCAATCGTCTCCCCAGCGCTGAAGGAGGCTATCCTATTGGCGAAAGGAAACATCCAGAAGTTCCACAAGGCGCAGGCGCAAGAGCTCCCATGCGTGGAGACCATGCCGGGCGTCACCTGTTGGCAGAAGGCGAAGGCCATCGAGAAGGTCGGGCTCTACATCCCTGGCGGAACCGCTCCCCTCTTCTCTACCGTACTGATGCTCGCCATCCCCGCACAGATAGCGGGCTGCAAGGAGATCGTGCTTTGCACACCGCCTAACAAGGAGGGAAAAGTGCATCCAGCCGTTCTGTTCGCGGCCAAGACAGCAGGCGTGAGCAAGATATTCAAGATCGGTGGCGTGCAAGCCATCGCCTCCATGGCCTATGGTACACAGAGCGTGCCGAAGGTCTATAAAATATTCGGTCCGGGCAACCAATACGTGACCGCCGCCAAGCAGATGGTGAGCCTCAAGGATGTGGCCATCGACATGCCTGCCGGACCTTCCGAGGTGGAGGTGTTGGCGGACGATACGGCGAATCCAGTATTCGTAGCCTCCGACCTGCTTTCCCAAGCCGAGCATGGCGTGGACAGCCAAGCCATCTTGGTCACCACCAGCGAGGCACTGGCGGAGAAGGTGATGAAGGAGGTCGATGTGCAGTTGGCGCAATTGCCTAGGAAAGAGATCGCGGAGAAGTCCGTGGCCAACAGTAAAATATTCATTGTCAAGAACATGGATGAGGCTGTGACGCTAAGCAACGCCTATGCGCCGGAGCACCTGATCATCTCGGCGGAAGGTTACCGGGAGATCGCGGAGCGGATAGACAACGCAGGCT
Source organism: Paludibacteraceae bacterium (assembly GCA_017962085.1). GTDB lineage: Bacteria > Bacteroidota > Bacteroidia > Bacteroidales > Paludibacteraceae > UBA1181. Next base: position 1,872 of record JAGCWA010000019.1, on the reverse strand, counting down.
CCATCTTCTTGGGACACTACACGCCTGAAAGCGCCGGCGACTATGCTTCCGGCACCAACCATACCCTGCCGACCAACGGTTACGCCAAGGCCTACAGCGGTGTGAACCTCGACAGCTTCCGCAAGAAGATCACCTACCAGGAAATCACGAAGGAGGGACTGGAACGCATCGGTGACGCTATCGAGATCATGGCCAGCAACGAGCAACTCTTCGCCCATCAAAACGCAGTGATATTGCGTCGTAAATGATGGATGCGGAACGACGTGCGCATCGTATTAATATGTTCCTGAATTAAAACTGTGTGATTATGTTCGATTTAAAAAATATAGTTCGCCCGAACATCTGGCAATTGAAACCCTACTCTTGCGCAAGGGATGAGTTCAAGGGCGAGGCATCCGTCTACTTGGATGCCAACGAGAATCCGTACAACGACTCCTTCAACCGTTATCCGGACCCGCTCCAGCTGAAAGTGAAGGAGGAGATCCGGAAGGTCAAGGGCGTCGAGGTGAAGAACATCTTCCTCGGCAACGGTAGCGATGAGGCGATCGACCTCGTCTACCGTATCTTCTGCGAGCCGAAGGAGAACAACGTGGTGGCCATCGCGCCGACCTACGGCATGTACGGCGTATGTGCCGACGTCAACAACGTGGAGTACCGCAGCGTTTTGCTCGACGAGCATTTCCAGTTCTCCGCGGAGAGCCTTTTGGCGAAGGCGGACGATAAAACACGTGTCATGTGGCTCTGCTCTCCGAACAACCCGACGGGTAACGCATTGGATGACAATGAGATAGAAAAACTGCTCCGGGCGTTCAAAGGCATCGTGGTGGTGGACGAGGCATACATCGACTTCTCCTCCCAAGCAAGTTGGAAAGATAGGCTCGGTGAGTTTCCTAACCTCATCGTGCTGCAAACCCTTTCGAAGGCTTGGGCGAGCGCCGGTATCCGTATGGGTATGGCCTTCGCGTCGGAGGAGATCATCGGACTCTTCAACAAGGTGAAGTATCCTTACAACATCAACGTCCTCACCCAAAAGCAGGCGTTGGACACGCTGCGCAACCCTGGACAGATAGCAGAATGGGTGAAGATCCTGCTGAACGAGCGCACGCAGATGCAAACAGACCTCGCGCAGCTACCGATCGTCGAAAAGATTTACCCTACGGACGCCAACTTCATCTTGGTGAAGGTGCAGGACGCGAACAAGACCTACCAGCATCTGGTTGGCAAGGGCATCATTGTCCGCAACCGCAACACGGTGCAACTCTGCGGCAACTGCCTCCGCATCACGGTGGGCAAGCCAGAGGAGAATAAGATTCTGATGCTGGAGCTGAAGAGTTTGTAAGAGGATATCCTTTAGGTTTCAAGAAGGAGCAATCCGCTCCATAACCATACTTGGGGACATATCGAACTGATATGTCCCCTATTTAGTAAAAAGAGTACCGTTTTGGTTCATGCGAAGGGGGAAGCACATGAAAGGTTTTCCCTATTTAAGAGAGATGGACTCTGCAAGAAAGCACGTTGACCATTCCTTCGAAAAAATCATTTTATTAAAATTTTCTTACATTATCACTTTGATTTCTAATAAGTTTTCGTTTAACTTTGCGGTAGAAATTATTAAGCTAAAGTGTTGATGTGTATAAAAACACATGAATATTTACAAAGTGTGTGTAGGTAAGTGTCCGTTAGCGGAAGTTGAAGAGTGAATTTTGGTTGTTTATTGTGTATGTTTCCATGGATTTTCACGCTTGCTTTCCCCTTTGTGAATTGACGAAAGATAATTTTTGTGTTAAAGTAAATTATAACCATTATTGAACATTTACTATGCTAAAGCAAGTATTTATGCTAGCGACGCTGACGGGGGTGCCGATATTGTGC
>JAGCWA010000018.1 GCA_017962085.1 Paludibacteraceae bacterium | reverse complement strand
TGTGCAGGCCTCGTAAAAAACGGCTACGCAGAGATGTGGGACGGTTCCGCAATAAATCCCTTACCCGCTACAGACTATTGGTACACCGCCGTTTTTAAAAACAACTTTGGTGACCGTGTGGAGGTTTCCGACCACGTGACATTGCTCAACACTACTTGTCCGCCAGGGTATGACCCCACCCCGACAGGCGACCAACTCACTGAATCCGATGACGGACGACCCACATTATCTCCCAATCCCACAACAGGTCCTGTGCAAATCAACGCAAACGTCAACATCGAAAAAATTGAAATCCTGGACATGAACGCAAAAACCTTACTTGCTGAATCTGCCAATTCTCCTTCCCTCACAATTGATGCAAGTAAATTCGGCAAAGGAGTCTACTTCGTCCGTGTCATCACAGAAAAGAGTGTTTTTGTGGAACGACTGATTGTAAAATAAGACAAACGTCTTCTTCCTCCCTACAACTGGATTCCAAGAAACGTACCTTTTAAATTTCGCATCACCCCATCCGCCCGTAGCAGATGGCCGCATTGCTGCCTCCGAAGCCTGAAATGAGTTTCAGGAATGATTTCTTATCGGTGGACGTGAGGCGGTCGCTTACCGTCATGGGCTGCACCACACCATATTGCTCGTACCCTAAAGTCGGCAAGACACAACCGTCCGACAAGGCGGAGATGGAAAGGATGCACTCCAACAACCCCGCAGCGCCTAACGTATGTCCGTAGTATCCTTTCAGGCTGAAGGTGGGCACCTCGCTCAGTCCTGCCCGACTGATGGCCCACGACTCCATGTCGTCGTTGTAGCGGGTAGCGGTGCCATGCGCGCAGATAAAGGCGATATCCTCTTTCTTCACATTCTTCATGGCGAGCGTCGTGGCGTTGTAGAGGCCCTCTCCCGTGCGGGAAGGACCCGATATATGGTTCGCGTCGTTTCGGTTGCCGCCACCTCGCCAGACGAAGCTATCAGCAGGCAGGGAGGCTGAATCCGCCACCTTCTCAAAGACCATTGTGGCAGCCGCCTCGCCAAGGTTCAGTCCCACCCTCTCCGCATCGAACGGTTTGCACCGCAAAGGAGAGAGCGCCTTGAACGATTGGAAGCCGGAGACCACGAACTTGCTCAATATATCTCCGCCCACCACCACGGCATAGCGATAGCCATGGGTGCGCATCAGGTCGAAAGCCAGCAGTTGCGCCGCCACGCCCGATATGCAGGCGTTGCTTACCACCACCACCTCGTTCGGGTTGCCGAAGTAGTCGCCCAGGATCTGCGCCGAGCGCCACAACTGCGCCCTATCCGCCTCAAATCCCTCATCATTACCTAACAACGAGACATTGCCTTTCGTGGTCGAAAGGACAAAGAGCACCTCGGGGCTACAAGGGTCAATGCCCGCCTTCCCGATCGCCCGCTTGGCGGATAGCAGGATAATCTTCTCGAAACGGGTGAGACGCATGGAGGGAGCTAATTCACGCTCCACCAATCCATCGATTTCAGCCCAATCGAGCAACGAGCCGAAGAAGGGTTCCGGCAAATCGAACATCCCCTCGTGGAGCGTTCCCTTCGTCACGCCAGCCTTCACGTTCGCATAGTTCTCTTCCGCCGTATAGCCCAACGGAGAGATAATATTGTCAGATAAAACTTGTATCATGATAGCCTAGTATTCACTTTGTAGGAGTTTGATCCGTCAGGACGACGCGCATTTCCCCCTGCGCCACCAATGTGCCATTGGAGAAAACCTTCGCCTCATAAATGGAAACGGAGAAAATCGGTTCGCCCTGCTCCTCCACCGTCGTCTCCAGGAGGGAACCCACCTTAGGCAAGGAGAGGATGCTCATATTCTTCACCGAAGCGACCACCCCGATACGGATAGGGAGATGGCGGGAGAGATAGCCGATATGCGTCGCGCAAGTCTGGGCGATATTCTCCATAATTCCCCCTTCGCTCAAGTGACCCTCCCGCACCATCGGATGTTCCATCGGGATGGTAAAGTCGGTGTGGCAGAAATGCTGTTCACACGCCAACAACCTGTCCACAAGGAGGAAAGGCGCGCGTTGCGGCAAAAAAGCGGAGGCGTTCAACGGGTTCATTTCCGAACGATTTTACAGACGACAAGGCTATGACCCATTCCTAATCCGTCGTGGATAGCCTCCACCTCAAGGCCCGCCTCGTTGATGCAACGGATCATATCATTGGAGTAATACATCTTACTGTTGCCGTTCGCCATGGCGGTGAAATAGATACTGATCTGCGCGAGGCAGTACGAAGCGGTCTCGAATCGTTGCCTATCCCAGAAGGTCTCCATGATGAAGAGGCGGGTGTTGTTGTCCATCGAAGTGGCGGCGCGGCGCAGGATGCTGACCACCTCCGTCTCGCTGAAGCAGTCGAGGAACTGGCTCATCCATATCGCATCGAAGCCCTTAGGGAAAGGCACACGCTCGTCCAAAAGGTTCGCGCCATGTCCGTGGATCCTATCCGCGCCAGGCAGACCCTTCGTCTGGGCACGCATCATCTCCAGTTGCTGCGGAAGGTCCATGATGGTCACCTCGGCCTCCGCGAAGTGCGTGACGCAACGTGTGGCGAAGCGCCCCGTATTTCCCCCGACATCCAGCAAGCGCTTGCGATGTCCGTCGAAGACGATGTTCAGCGCCTCGTCGAACGAGCAGTCCGAATAGTAGTGGTCAAAGCCGAACCAGCTCTTCTGCACCTGCTTAGGCAGTTGGGAGAGCCCCTCATAGATCGTCGGCCACTCGCCGAAGACCTTGAGGCCTTCAGGCTTGCCGTTAAGGATAGCCTCCTCCAGGCGGAATAATCCCAGATAATTCACATCATGGTTAAAATCCATGTTGACGCGCACCATATCGTCGTGCAGCAAAAACCAGCCCGCCTTCGCCAAGCGGAAACGCCCCTCTTTCAGGATAACGGTTCCGATCGTCAGGGAAGACTCCAGCAGGCATTGCGTACCATACTTGGAGAGATGGGAGCGTTCCGCCACCTCTTCCAACGTCAGGCCATCCTTGTTGTCGTCCAACAACTGGAGGATGCCGAACTTAACCATAAGGCGGGAAACCTGAAAGACAACCGGTCCCGCGGCGATCTCCTGCGCAAGCCGTTGAGCCTGCAAAGCAGAGAAGCGTTCCTTTCCATAGATTTCCTTTTGAGGAGATTGTAATTCCATATGCTATTTTATGAGTTCCAGTATTGATAATAATTAAACCATTGAAGCGGGAAGCGTCGAACCATCGACTCCAGTTCCTCCACGAACTGCTTCGCGAGGAACTCCGCCTGCTGCGTGGAGTTCGTGGCGGCAGGAGAAGGTTGCAACAGCTTGGAGTATCCGTAGTATTTCGAATTGCTGATTTTCACGATGAACAACGTGGCGACCGGCACATTCAGTTGCGCGGCCAAGCGGAAGGTCCCCACCGGGAAATCAGCCTCACCGTCCAAGAACATCGAGGAGATCTTCTTATTTCCCCCCAAGAAACGGTCGCACGGGATGGTGACCACCTCCCCCTCCTCCAAGGCATTTTTGATGGTGAAGAGGTGCGACATATCCTCCGTGACAGGGATCAGGTTAATATTCATCTTGCCGAAGGCCTGGTCACGGCGGTTCTGGAATCCCCCACGCTCACCCCCGAAGATGATACCGTTCATGCGTTTCTTTTCCTGATGGATAGAGAGTCCGGCCATCTCCAGATTGCCGAAATGCGCGCTGGCGATGATGAAGCCGCTCTCACCGTCCAAGAGTCTGTCCACGACATCCTCCCCCTGCATCTCCACTTTGAACTGGGAGGTATTACCCGCAAGGATGGCGAACTTATCCAGCACCACTTCGCCGAAAAGGAAATGATTGCGGCAAGTGGAGAGGAAGGATTGCCACTTGGAATAGTGAAGACGTTCATGAAAGTAGGAAAAGATGGCATGGTAGCCCTTTCGAGCGAAGATCAGGTAGAAAGGGATGACAAGGCACAAAACAGGGTAGAGCCAGACGACCCTCACCTTGCCGAGGAACATCAGCAGGAAGTTCTGTCCGAACCAACCGCCACCCGTCTTACCCTTCCAAGTCCTATTCCCCATCCGTCATAGGCTCTTTAGATTCGACGCAATCCTGAAGCAATTCGCGCATCTCCTTGAACATACGTTCGCAGTGACACATCTCGCGGGAGAGGAAGGGGTAGAATTCCGGCCACTGCTCCTGCCTGTGGATGTCGAGTCCGCCAAGATGCCTGTAGATACGGGAGACAAGTGTCCCGCACGGCTTCTCGAACTGCTCCTGCCACTCCGCGTCGGCGAAGTATTGGTCCACCACCACCTTATACTTCTTCATCAGCTCGAACATCTCAAGGCGTTTGCTCGTCTTCGGATGATTCAGTTCGAAGATGACATAGGCGCCATCACGCGCGGCGTCAAACTTCAGTTCCACGCCTTTGATTTTCGTGTTATACAAAATCCACTTGCGTTTGCGAATCTTAAAGCGAGGGAGTTCGGCGCAGAAAGCGTCGAAGCCCGTCCAGAAATTACGTTTTAATATTTTGACCTCTTCCCTTGAGTACATGAGACAACAAATTTAACGCAAAAATACGATTTCCCGCTGAAAAACAAAAGGCAAACGATGGCTATGGACAATGGAACGCCACAAAAGGAGAATCAGATGCGCCAGTTAGACCAATAGGCCACCGTCCCCCATTTCACAACGTCAATATCTATCATTATTTTCCAATGAACCAGCAGTTTGGATATCGGTTTAGGGCAAACAAATATAGGCCAAGTGCAGGAATATCCATCACTGCACATATACACATCGATCTTCGTATTTATCACTTGACGGTCGACCGGATTCTGCTAAGCGTCTCCGGCGTGATTCCCAAATAGGAGGCCACGTATATGGAAGGGACTCTCAGCACCAAATTAGGTTTCTCCTCCAACAAGATTTGATACCTCTCCTTGGCTGATTTGAATATGGTCTGTTGGATTCTTTTTTTCTTCAAGAGAAGGACCACCTCCGTCAGCAGTCGGAAATAGCGACGGATCTCCGGATTCTTATTGCACAGATCCTCACATTCCAAACGAGGGAACAAATAGAGCGTGGTCGGCTCCAACATTTGGATGAAACGACGGCTAGGAGACTGGCTGAAGAAACTGTCATAATCGAGGAACCCATCCCCTTCATGAGAAAGTTGCTCGGTGATTTCCTTGTCATGCTGCAGGTAATAGATGCGGACCAAACCCTCCGACACATATCCCCAATAACGGCTCACATCTCCCTCGATTTGCAGAAACTCACCCTTGTTGAGCCTAATGATACGGGCGTAGGATTTAATCAATTCCTTAGATTCATCGGAAAGATTCACATCAACTTTATCCCCTAAAACCTTATTCAAGAATCCATAGAAAAATACTTTATCCAAACTTTCCATAACACATACATTTTTTCTTTCGAACGCAAACATAATAAATTTATTGCATTTTGCAAATATTTTTTCATTATCATTTGACAATTAGCAAATAGAAAAAATTTTCATTAATTACCAACGTCCGTCAGGTCCGCCAAATCCGCCAGGCCTGCCAGGTCCGCCATCAAACCCTTCGGGGCTGCCGCCTCTCCGTTCAGGGGAAGGAGCGCCATCCGGGCCCATACGTCTTTCCCTATTCGGGCGTTTTTCATCCATCTCAGGCGCCTCCTCCTCTTTCGAAGCTTTCGAGCCCAAGGTGTTGAACTTATATGTGAATTGGAAAATAAAGTAGTTACCCAAGGTATTGGATGTTGTCTCGACGATGGAATTCTCCGTGATTCGGCGGGACAGGTTGCTCTGTTGCCCTAAGATGTCGAACACCTTGAACTTGAACGCACCGGCGTTATTCTTCAAGAACTGCTTGGTCAGGCTAGCGTTCCACAGGATAGCATCCTTGTCGAACATGTCACTAAAGCCGCTATAATAATGATAATCAATGTCTGAGGAAAGGATCATATTCCAAGGCAGGTTCACGTCAAAGTTCAAGCCCGACCCAAACTCCTCGGTCTCCGTCGTACTGTTCTGATAACGTCCCGTCACGAAAAGGAAGGTGCTGAACTTATCGTGTTTATACCCCAACTGATACTTTCCAAATAGGTCGAACATGCTCAAGACACGTCTCAAACCGTCGCCTTCGAAAGAGACATCCTTGCTATAACCTGCCTTCGTGTCGCTGGAGAAGAGGAAGTTACGATGCTTGCGGAAAGGCGTACTATTGGAGAACTGCGCATTGAGGTCCCAGTTTCCGTTCACGTTCGCGCGGTGGTACTCCTGCGCACCCGTGGTCTCGTCGTACAGGATGATGTTGGTGATCGCATTCACAACGTTGCGGAAAGTCACGTTCGCCATGATGCTGCTCTGCTTCGCCTGATTATACTTCTTGAACCGAGCGGAGACCGTGTTCGTGTACGATGGCTTCAGGTCCGGGTTACCATACCGCAGGTTCAGCGGGTCGCTCTCGTCGATCACGCGCTGCAGATCCTCCACGTTCGGTGCGGAGCTCTGTCCGTTGTAGCGGAGCATCAGGTTCTGCTGCTTGCTGAACCTATACATGTAGCGCAAGCTAGGCGAGAAATTGAGGACGGTCTGTCTCGTATCCTTTCCCTTATTGGCGCCCAGGAGATTCTCCGTCGAAGAGATCTGAGGCTGCAAAGCGAATCCGACGTTATAATTCATCTTGGCGCCTTTACCCTGGAACCCGACCTCTGCCCGATGGGTGTTATAATTATTCTTCACCGAACTACTGAGCGAGTCGAGCATGGTGGTACGGTCATCCGCATCATACACGTAGGAGCGGGAGTCGGAGCCACGGTGTTGGAAGCGGTACTTGAAGGTCAGGTAGTGCTTCGGGAAGAGAGGCTCAGTATAGGATGCCTCGGCGGAATAGTTGAAGCTATTCCTCTTCTTATCCGTCCATCGGTCCGTCATCAACGAGGAGTCAATCGCCTCGTCCATGTCCAACTCATCCTCATAGAAGCGGAAATCCGTGCGGGTCATGGAACGTTGGTCGGAAGGGACATAATTATAGCCCGAGTTGAGGTTGATTCCGAGGTTCCTACCCTTCTCGTTCAACTTGCGGACAAAGCGCAACGAACCATTCAGGTTGAAGTTGTCGCCGTTGTTCCTGCGGGAAGAGAGCTTGGAATAGTTCATCTTATGGGCGCTGTTGTAATTCGAGGAGAGGCCCTCGTTTTTCCCGAAAGTATGCGAGTAGCTCACGTTAGGCCTGAAGACGATATTGGTCATGGAGTCTGGACTCCACTTAAAGCGGAAGCTACCCGAAACGTTGTCGGTATGTTTCAGCGAGAGGTCGTTCTCGTCGGAGTATGTCGTTCCGCCACGGCGGAAGGTCTCTCGGTGGGTATCCTTCTCCACATCATTTTTCACGTGGCGGTACTGCAAATTGCCTCCGTAATCGTAATGCTTATTTTTTTCCTTGGCGAAGGTGGCCCCCACCGTGGAGGCGGTATTGATACCGTTATCTTGGGAAGAGGCCCTGTCGCTATTACCGTCATAGCCATTCTTGTTCGTGTTGTTGGAGGAAGCCACCAAGGAGAAGTTGGAGTTGTCGGTGAACTTGCTGACGTTTCCGCCCAGTTCATAGCGCAGGTCCGGATCGTCGACACGCAGGTCGGAACCCAGTCCGGCAAAGACGTTACCAATCCAGCCATCCTTCATGCCCTTCTTCACGCTCAGGTCGAGCACCATCTCATCCTCGTCGTCGTCCACGCCCGTCAATTGGGCAGACTCGCTTTTCCTGTCGTATGCCTTCACATCCTTCACCATGTTGGCAGGAAGGTTTTTCAGGGAGACTTTCGGGTCGTCGGAGAAGAACTCCTTGCCGTCCACCAATATCTTCTTCACCTCCTTACCATTGACGACCAGCTTACCGTCGGTGGTCAGCTCGGCGCCCGGCAACTTCTTGACGAGGTCCTCCAACATAGCGCCATCGGCCACACGGAAAGAAGAAGCATTGTAAATCAAGGTGTCCTCCTTCACCTGCAGAGGCGTCATCGTAGCCAAGACAGCCACCTCCTCGATCAGTTGGTTATCCGTTTTCAGGGCGATCTTGCCCAATTCGACCGAACTGGTATCCGCCGGCACTTTCACCTTCCGGTAGCGGTCCACATACCCCATGTAAGAGGCACGTAACAAGTAGTCCCCCGCCTTCACATTCTCAAGGATGAAAGCGCCATCCTCTGTCGTCATCTCCCCTTTCACCACGGAACTATCCGCAACGAGGAGAAGCTCCACATTCGCATAAGGCAAAGTCTCCTTCGTTTCCCGATCCGTCACCTTTCCCGTAAGGGTAGCGGCGGAGAGAGAGAAAGAATACGCACAGAATAAACCTGAAATCAGAAATAGGCGACCGTTAGAAACACTCATAACAAAATAATTACATTAGACTAAATTAGGATTTGTGCGGAAATCTCCCCGAATTTCACCCTTCAAATACACATCTGAATGCCTTAAGACAAAGCGTCACCCCGAAAAATTTTCCGAAAATCGGACAAATATACTACTTTCACCGATGAAAATACATTTTTTGAGGAATAAGTAAAAAATTCTTTGTACATGAAAGAGAATTGACTAAATTTGCGAGGTTGAATATGATGAAAAACACGTATGAATGAGTTTTGAAGATTTCCAACGTAGGAATCTAAAAGTATTAAACAAAGTATTAATCATTATACACTTATTCGGTATGAAAAAGAAAATTTTTACACTTATCACTAGTGTGGCCTTATGTTCCATGGGCTTGATGGCCCAAGAGGTGGCCACATGGGAGGATTGGGCCAAGTCGGCGATAACCTTTACCTTCGACGACGGTGCCAACGAGGCTAATTCCCATAGTTGGGCAGCCCAACAATTGGATCAATACGGATTCAAAGCAACCTTCTACGTTGTAACGGGCTGGACAAATGGGCAATGGGGCACATATAAATCCATAGCCCAAAAAGGACACGAGATTGGTAGCCACACGGACTCTCACAGCACTAATGCGGGCGAGTTGTCTTCTTCCAAGAACACAATCGAACGAGAGATCGGACAGCCTTGTTTGACCATCGCCTATCCGAACTGTAACGAGATCAGCAACACGCTGAATTACTACATCGGCGGACGTATTTGCGGTGGACAAACCAATAGCAAGTCCCCACAAAACTTGGCTAGATTCGACTGCCAGATCTGTGGTGACCAAGGTATCAACTCACAAAGCCAATTTACCAGCAGATGTTCTGGTGCCAATGGCGGATGGATGGTGTTCCTGATCCATGGTATCCAAGGCCGTCAAGCGAATGGTAGTTACTCTCCGACAAGTGCGGATGCCTTTACGGGTACGCTGAAATGGTTGGATCAAAACAAGAGTGACTATTGGGTATGTACGGCACGTGACGCGATCATGTACCTCAAGGAGCGTGACGCCGCTTCTTTCAAGAAGGTATCAAGCGACGCATCCAGCGATACTTACTCTTTGACGCTCAACTCAAGCCTCACCAGCAACACGCTGTGTAAGTGGGACTACCCATTGTCTGTCCGCGTACCTATGCAGAGCGGTTGGGCTAACATGACGGTAAAACAGAGCGACAAAGAACTTGAATTCGAGGAGAAGAATGGTTATGTATATTTCAAGGCTGTTCCAAATGGTGGTGACATCGTGGTAGGCTCCGGCAAACCAGCCGTGCCAGAACCAGAGTTCACACTCACCGTTTCATCTGCTGAGAAATATTGCAAGGATTCCTCTTACTCCATCTCTTGGACATTGGATGGTGATGTGGATGGCAGAACCTACTCTTTGAACTTCGGTTCAGGCTCCTCTTCCACTGAGGTTTCCATCAAGGACGTTAGCGCTTCTTCCGAGTGGGAGAACAACGGTACTCCATACTGGACTGTAGATAAAATCCTGAGCGATGACGGTAACCACGGAGGCAGCAGCCGTTGGGGAACCATGACAGGTTCTAACGAGTGGGTCGCATTCGACTTCGGCAAGACTCAGACCGTCGGTGGTATCAAGATCGACGAGTGCACCGAGTATAGCCTCATCTCAAGCTTCGAGGTTCAATACGACGAGAACGGTTCATGGAAAACCGCTTACTCTGGCAAAACAGTAGGCCATGACTTCAAGGCTACATTCGATCCGGTATCCACTCAAAAGATGAGACTCCTCATCAAGTCGACAAACGACGGCGACGGATGTAACATCAACTACGTTGAGTTCTCCGGCGTAGCTGGATATGTGATCAAGGATGGCATCAACGCAGCAGGCAACGTTACCTGGAAGCCAAAAGCCGCTGGAACTGGCGATATCACTATCACCAACTCAAGAGGTACTGTTTTGGCGAAAAAAGCTTCCGTTAAAGTTGAGAACTGCGGCGGCGAAAGCGGCGGTGGTGAAAGTGGCGGCGGTGAAAGTGGCGGTGGTGAAAGTGGTCATGGAACACAACCTGTTACTGAGATCGATCCATGCGAGCAGAAGACCAAACAATCCGGTAGCGCTTTGACCGTAACAAGCAATGGCGTGAAGGAAATCGGAAACGGTTACAACGTTGAGATGTGGAACGAGAACGGAAACGGTTCCGTAACTTGTTTCGGCGGAGACGCTGAGTGCGCATTCAAGGCTAACTGGAACAACTCCGGTGACTACTTGGCACGTGTGGGTTACTACGACGGATCTTCCAAGAAGAACTACAAAGCTCTTGGCACCATCAAGGCTGGTTACAACTACACCAAGTCTGGTAACGGTGGTGGCAACTACTCTTACATCGGTGTATACGGATGGACTAAGAGCCCAATGATCGAGTACTACATCGTGGATGACTCCTTCACTCCAAACGGAGGCGGTATGTACTGGGGTGCTAACCAAAAGGGTACTTACACCATGGACGGTGCTCAATATAGATTGATGGTGGGACAAAGAAACAATGCTCCTTGTATCACAGGTAATAACTGTAACTTCCAACAGGTGTTCGCCGTTAGATCTAACTCACGCACCTGCGGTACCATCAGCGTATCTGACCACTTCAAGGAGTGGGAGAAATTGGGTGTCGACATGAGCGGTGGTATCTACGACTGTAAGATCGTCTGCGAGGTCGGTGGTGGACAAGGTTCCATCGAGTACACCTACGCTTCCATGTGCTGGGACGGCTGCAAGGGTAAAGGTAGCATCTGCGCTAAGGCAACCGTATCCGTTGAGGATTTCGAAAGCGAAGAGGAGGAGGACATCATCCTGATGCCTAACCCTGCTGAGAACTACTTCATCGTGAAGAGCGAAAAGGCGATCGACCGCATCGAGTTGATCAACATATTCGGTCAGACCGTTTATAGCAAGAGCAACAGCGATAAGGTTGAGTTCAACTTGCCTGCCGGCACATACGTAGTGAAGATCGCTACTGAGGACGGCGCTGTTTCCGCTAAGAGATTGATCGTGAAATAAGCACGTGACAAACGTACGGCGACGTACGGACTAAAAATAAAAAAGGGAAGGTCGATACGGCTTTCCCTTTTTTCATTATCTTTGGGCAAAAACATAATAAGATGAAGAGATTCAGCATATTATTCACGACGTTGCTTTGCTCCGTATCCCTCTCCGCCCAGACAATGCTCAGGGTCCACCAAGGGGAGAAAACGAACTCGACGGACGTCGCCATCACGGATAGCATCAAGCTCCAAGACGACAACCTCAAGCTGATGAAGAACGGTAACATTCTCCACGCCTACCCACTTTCAGAGGTGGACAGCATGACGTTCTTCACGTATGAGGAGGTGGAGGAGGATACCCGATGGGTCGGCGGCGACATCTCCATGCTCCCCCGCTACGAAGGCCACGGCAACCCCTACTACGACATCAACGGCAACCGCGTGAAACCGCTGGAGTTCTTCAAGCAACTCGGCTGGAACGCCATGCGCGTGAGACTCTTTGTGGAGCCTTCCAAGGCATCGAGGGAGGACATCGGCAGCGGTGTGGTGCAAGACCTGCCTTTCGTCATCCAATTGGGTAGGCAAATCAAGGAGGCCGGCTTCAAGTTCATGCTGGACTTCCACTACTCCGACTCATGGGCGGACCCCGGCAAGCAGACGACGCCTTCTTCCTGGCGCAACGCCAACGCATACGCCTTGAACGACACGCTGTACAACTACACCAAGAGGTGCCTCGTGGCCCTGAAGAACCAAGGCGCGGAGCCGGACTTCATCCAGATAGGCAATGAGATTTCCTACGGAATGTTATGGAACACGGGAAAGGTGAACCCAAGCAGCGACCAGAATTGGAACGTCTTCGCCCAGTTCCTCCAAAACGCGTCCAAAGCCTGCAGGGAAGTATGCCCGAAGGCGAAGATCATCATCCACATAGAGCGCTCGGGACAACCCGACGTGAGCTACAACTACTTCAAGCGCATCAAAGACCACAACGTGGACTATGACATCATCGGCTTGAGCTATTACCCCTTCTGGCACAACGACCTCTCCGTCCTGGCCAACACGCTCAACCGCCTGAAACAGAGTTTCCCGGACAAGAGGGTGCAGATCGTGGAGACCGCCTACTACTACCAATGGTTCCCGAACGATGGCATCAGCTACGACTTCCGAAACAAATGGCCCGCTACCCCCGAAGGGCAACGCAAATTCACGGAAGACCTCATCATAGAGCTGAAGAAGCACGATAATGTGGACGGACTCTATTGGTGGTTTCCCGAGGAAAACGGTAACGGTGTCATCGACAACTGGATCAACCGGGGACTCTTCGACGACAACAACGGCAAGGCCCTGCCCGCCATCTATGAGTTGGGGAAGTTCAAATAGATGATCAGAAGGGACAGGACAAGCGTAATAACTCGTTTTTTCTCACGGGAGACACGGAGTTCACGAAGGTGGATTGTATGTGTTTCTACGTGTAATATCATACACACACTACGATAGTGTCGTGTCTGCCCCGTTGGGGCAACTCTTTGTATAGCCCAGGGTAACGCCCTAGGGGGGTATGTGTTATGCAAACAAATAGGGTGTGTCAATACCAAGCGGTTTCGACACACCCTTTTCCTTATCTCCCCACCAGGGGTTAGTTAGCCATCATTTGAACTTGGAGATGATCCACAGCAAAAGGAATGAACCTACAGTAGCCGTAACGATTTGACCGATGATGCCGACAGACTCGAATCCCAAGAGACCGAAGAGCCATCCGCCCAAGATACCACCGATGATACCGACAATCATATTGACCAATAAACCCTTGCTGGCGCCGGAAAACAACTTACTTCCCAAGAATCCAGCCAACGCTCCGATAGCGAGAAAAATTAACAATTCCATATTTTTATAATTTAGTTAATAGTGATTCATCCATAACAATCAGACACAAACAAAATTATAAAAAATATTTACAAATGGCTTAAAGACAATATAATTTTTCAAATAGAGGTTATTCCGATAATTTTTTTACCTACCTTTGTGGTAAGACAAACAATAAAGAATAATTTTAGAAATGGACAAAATCAGCTACGCATTAGGCATAAGCATGGCAGGCAACCTCAAGAGGAATGGAATCAAAGACTTGAACGTAGAAGAACTGACAAGAGGTTTTTTCGACGTGTTCAGTGGTAAAAAGCCAGATATGGAGCCAGAAGAGGCGCGACAAATACTCGACCAATACTTCGCGAAACTACAAGATGAGATAGAAGGGAAGAACAAAGAACTTGGAGACAAGTTTTTGGCGAAGAATAAGGAGCAAAAGGATGTCACCACGACAGCGAGCGGATTGCAATACACCATCATTCAAGCGGGGAACGGTCCGAAGCCGAAAGCGACAGACACAGTACGTTGCCACTATGAGGGCCGCCTCATCGACGGTACCGTGTTCGACAGTTCGTACCGCCGCAACCAACCAGCCGACTTCCCTGTCAACCAGGTGATCGCGGGTTGGGTGGAAGCCCTGCAACTGATGCCGGTAGGGTCAAAATGGAGGCTCTTCATCCCTTCAGGACTCGCCTATGGGGAGCACGGAGCGGGAGATGTCATCAAACCAAACTCAACCCTCATTTTCGACGTGGAGCTTCTCCAAATCCTCTAATGAGGACTCCGGTCCACCGTATTGTCAGGAATATAATCAACGGGTCGCGCAACCCCACATCGGGTTCAGGACCCACCTAATATCAATCACATGAAAAAGATAGTTTTAACAGCGGCACTCATCGCAGCATGCACCGCTTTCACAGCAGAGGCGAAACAAAAGGCGCCTAAATCAACGACGGTCCTCAAGACCGCCAAAGACTCCACCAGCTACGCATTCGGTTTGGAGTTCGCCAAAAGCATCAACAACACTTTGGAAAACTTGCCAGGAAAACCCTACGATAAAGGATTGCTATTGGATGCCTTGACAAAGATGATCAAGGACGACACGTTGACCTTGGCATTCCCTGAGCAGAAGGCGAACGAGATCATCCAAAGGAACCTGAAATTGGCCCAAGACGCCGAGAACCAAAAGCGTATGGAAGAGCAGAAGCAATTCCTCGCCAACAACAAGAAACGTCCGGGCGTCATCGAGACTCCATCGGGCCTCCAATACGAGATCCTGAAAATGGGTGACGGAGCCAAGCCAACTTCCGCGAACAGCAGGGTGAAGGTCCACTACGTCGGAACACTTATGGACGGGAAGGAGTTCGACAGCTCCTACAAGCGCGGTGAACCAGCCGAGTTCGAGTTGAAGAACGTGATCAAGGGTTGGACGGAAGGCTTGCAACTGATGCCAGTAGGTTCCAAGTTCAAGTTCTACATTCCATCCGACTTGGGTTACGGAGAGCACGGACAAGGTCCTATCCCAGCAATGTCCGCCCTCATCTTCGAAGTAGAGTTATTGGACGTGACCAACCCAGACCAGTCGGTCATCAAGGGTGAGAAGTACCAATTCCAACAATATCAACGTCAATAAGAATAACCTTCAGCGACAAAGATGAAAAGGATATTTATTCCGGTTCTCGTACTAATGGCAGGAGCCACGTTGCTCTCCTCTTGCAACGAAACAAACAAATCCGCCAAGATGGAGAACTACATGGATACGATTAGCTATGCGCAGGGATTGGTCGTCGGCACTCAATACAGCCAATACATGAGCTCCCCTGAAGTCAACGGTAACTTGGAGATATTCAAGCAAGCCTTCGATCTTGGTTTCAACAATGATTCGACGAAATTCGCCATGACAAGGGAAGAGGCCTACGAGATACTCAAAAAGCACAACCAGAAGCTCACTGAGGATGCTATGAGGAAAAAAGAGGAAAAGATCAAAGCCACCAACGCGCTCATGAAAATCAAGTCTGATTCGGCTATCGCAAACTATAAAAACGATCCGAACGTAAAAACGACCGAGAGCGGATTGATGTACAAGATCCTCAAAACTGGCTATGGCGCCATCCCTACGAACAACGACATTGTCATTGTTCACTTCGAGGGCAAATTGGTGGACGGAACGGTATTCACCAGCACCTTCGATCGTAAGGAACCCGTCAAATTCCCTGTGAACACAGACATCAAGGGTTGGGCGGAAGCCCTGAAGATGATGCCGGTCGGCTCCATTTGGGAACTGATGATCCCTGCAGAATTGGCGTATGGAAAGCAAGGGAAGGGAACAATTCCAGGCAATGCGGCATTGATTATCAAAATCAATTTGCTTGGCAAGGAACCTGCTCAAGCAGCCAAATAAAGAGACCCGGACACCGAAAGAAAAATCTTCAGGTGAATCGAAAAGGAAAGAGGGAGGAAATCCGTATGGACTTCCTCCCTCATCTTTTTCCGCACTTCCTCAGCGTCACTTCCCTGTGCCCAGTATCAGCTTCGCGCATCTACCTTTCCGCTTGAGCAGATAGATGCCGCGCGGCAGATCTGCCGTAGCCGTGAGCCCGTCGTCCGCAACACCCGAACGTACCCATACTCCGTTCATTGTGTAAAGGGTATAGTCGATCTCCCCTTCAAGCTCCTCCTGAAGCGGATTATCATCGAGTCCTGTGACATAATCGTTATCACCCTTGTCCTGCCTATAAGATGTGAAGTGGATCCTATACTCATTCATGTTGCTGTAATCCATATCTCCACCGATGACCACGACGGAGAGCGTCAGACTCTCCTCGTCAAAGAACTCATAGACATCCGCCAGGTTGTTCGTCGTGTAAGAGAACGCATTCTCGTTGTAAGCCAGATCCACCGTATACTCATACACGTCCTTGTCAAACCAGTCGACCGGCTCTCCCTCATACAGCACAGCGGTGATCTGCGCACCGTACGAGAACTGTTGCGTGAAGGAGAAGGTATAGACATGGAAGTTGTCCGGCGCAATCGCCAGGTTGCCGCCCTCCACCATGATGGTGAGCTTATTCTCCTGGACGTCGAACGACTCCGTGACCGAGGTCAGGGAATCCGCCTCATAGCGCAGAGTAATGTCCGCATAGGAGCCCTCCACTTCGTAGGAATAGGTCTCTTTGGAGAATCCTTCCATGGCGACTCCATTCAGGCTTACGGCCAATAATTCGGAGTTGTAGACGTTATGGTCGTTGAACTGAATTCTATACTCATGGTGGTTGGTGGTATCCAGAGCGAAATCGCCCGATTTAACGCTTATGGTGAGCATATAAGTGCTCCTGTCGTATGAGATAGCGTACGAAGCGAAATCGTCCGTTAAAACGCCTAAATCGACCTTGTAATAGACCGCATCCACCTGATAGTCGAACTTGTCTGGCGCAAACCCATCCAACGTATGCCCATCTACGCTCAAATCGCTCAATAGGGAGGTGTAAGGCGCATGGAACTTAACCGTGTAGGTATGCTTGTTGGCCTTGTTCAAATCAATATCGCCGCCTTTCACCGTGATCGTGAGGGTGTTGGTCGATGCGTCAAACGTATCGGTCGCCGTGGCATACTCATCCGCCTCATACCGGATGTCGGAGCGGGCATATACATCGTCCATCTCATAGTCGAACACCGTCGGAGAGAATGACGGAAGGCTCTTGCCATGGTCGGTCAGCGAGGAGAGGTAGGAAGTGTAAGGCGTGTGGTAACGGACCGTATAGAGGTGACGGTTGTTCGGGAAGAGGAGGGAATCCTTTCCGGTCACCTTAATCGTCAGGGTAGCCTCGCCTTCATCGTAGGATGCGGAGGTGACCGCCGTGCTGTCCGCCTTCCATTCCGTCTGGGAGAAGGCATAGGTGACATCCACCGTATATGCGTAGAGATCCTTGTCAAATCCTGCGATCGTCTTTCCGTCCACCTTCAAGTCCGATAATTGGCAAGGAAGGGCGAACAGGATATGGTAGAGATGCTCGTTTTGTGGGTTGGTGGCGTAATCCGCACCACGCACCGTCAGCGTCAGCATGTTGCGCGACGGGTCATACTCCTTGGAGGCTGTCGCTCCCGTAGAGAGCTCGTATTCCACCTTGGCGGACGCATACGTCGATGGGTGGCGGTAATCAAACTTCAGGGAAGAGAAAGAATCCACGCTTGCGCCGTTCACCTTCAGGCTTGTCAACAACGACTCGAAAGGCGCATGGAAGGTCAACGTGTAGGTGTGCACGTTCGTCGGGTTCGTCTTCACGTCTCCGCCTGATACCTTCAACGTCAGCACGTTCGTGGAGGCATCGAAGCTCTTCTCCACCGTCGCCTCGGCGGATTGCGTGTAGGTCACTTCCGAGGTGGTGTAGGCCGCATCGTTCACTGTGTATTTCAGCGTGGAGGAACTGAAGTTCGCCACACTCGTGCCGTTCACCTTCAGGCTCGTCAACAATGACTCGAATGGAGCATGGAAGGTGATCGTGTAAGTATGCACGTTCGTCGGGTTCGTCGCCACGTCCCCACCCGACACTTTCAGCGTCAGCACGTTCGTGGAGGCATCGAAACTCTTCTCCACCGTTGCGTCAGCAGACTGCGTGTAGGTCACCTCCGAAGTGGCA
>JAGCWA010000017.1 GCA_017962085.1 Paludibacteraceae bacterium | reverse complement strand
GCTAGTCAGCAACGACTCGAAAGGTGCGTGGAAGGTAATCGTGTAAGTATGCACGTTCGTCGGGTTCGTCGCCACGTCACCACCCGACACTTTCAACGTCAGGACGTTCGTGGAGGCATCGAAACTCTTCTCCACCATCGCCTCGGCCGACTGCGTGTAGGTCACTTCCGAAGTGGCATAGGCCGCATTGCTTACCGTGTATTTCAACGTACTGCTGCTAAAGTTCGCCACGCTTGTGCCGTTCACCTTCAGGCTTGTCAACAATGATTCGAAAGGTGCGTGGAAAGTGATCGTGTAAGTATGCACGTTCGTCGGGTTCGTCGCCACGTCACCGCCCGACACTTTCAGCGTCAGCACGTTCGTGGAGGAGTTGAAGCTCTTCTCCACCGTGGCGTCAGCGGACTGTGTGTAGGTCACTTCCGAAGTGGAGTAGGCCGCATTGCTCACCGTGTATTTCAGCGTAGAGGAACTGAAGTTCGCCACGCTCGTGCCATTCACCTTCAGGCTCGTCAGCAAGGATTCATAGACCTTATCCGGGGCGAATTGGATCGTATAGACATGCACATTGCTGCTGTTCGAGGAGTAGTCATCGCCCTTCACCGTAATTGTGTACAAGTAAGTGGAGGCATTGTAGCTAGTTTCGGCAGTGGCGCCACGGCCATCCACCTCAAACGAAACACACCCCGTCTGGTAGGGGGTGGAGACCGAATAGCTATATTTTGTCTTGCTGAAGCCCGAGACCACGGAACCGTTCACTTTCAGGCTCTTCAGGCTAGAGTTATAGATCATGGCCACATCATCGATGTACATGACATCATTCGCACTACCATCGCCCGCCATATAGTTGGAAGCAATTGTAGCCAGCACGTACGAAGGACGGACGCTATTGCTTGCGGGTGTATGATTCTCCGTCTTCGACGAGCCATTCACGTCAGAGAGGATGGACAATGTCTCCCCCTTGTAGTAGAACGGGATGGAAACCCTCTTCCAGGAGGCAGACTGTTCGACATTCAAACCAGCCACCGCCACCACCTTGCTCCATTCTGTGCCAGGGTCCGTCACATCAGCATCGTCGTGAAGAAGCACATGGATACGACCCTTTTGGGAAGAAGACTTGAAGGAGGATTTCAGCCATATCGCCATGGAATCAGGCCTACCAGTGAAGGCCATCGCCATGCCATCACCACGATTACTCAGATTATGATTATCAGAACTATGGGCATTACTGGAACCTCCGATGATCTGTCCCGTCGTGAGCATCGCATTCGCATAAGCGACATGAACACCCAACATCTTGACATCCCTCGACTTAATCAATGCGGAATAATTTCCAGAATGTGCACTAGAAGACTTCTCAAGTTGCTCACTACTCTGCACCATCGAACCCAATGTACCACCCGCCGTGGCAAAAGAGTGCCAACCTGTAGGTTCTCCCTTCGAACCCCAGGTCTCAAATCCGCCATTCGAGAACTGATATTGCGAAAAGACTGGGAAGGAGAGCAACAGCAACAACAATGAAAACCCTAAACTTTTCATAGACATGCAATTAGAATATCGATGCAAAAGTACAAAAATATTTTAATTGTGGCCAATTTAGCGGAATTAGAGCAGACAAACCCCATTCATCGCAATGGGGCGGGGCGGACAAGGGTCACTCCTTGTTCATTTCGTCAAGCAAAGCAAGTGCCTCATTCTCATGATTTTCCATCACCTCACGCTCGCCAGGTCCTTTGTCGTTGATACCACAGAGATGGAGGATACCATGGATAATCACACGGTGGAGTTCCGTGTCGTAAGAGGCATGGAACTGTTCCGCATTCGTGCGCACAGTGTCCAGACTGATGAAGAGGTCGCCGGAGATCGTCTTCCCCTCAGTATAGTCGAATGTGATGATATCCGTGAAATAATCATGCTGGAGATATTGTTTGTTCACCTCCAAAATCTTCTCATCGGAGCAAAAAATATAGGAGACGTCCCCCACCTTATAGCCGTGACGTTTAGCCACCTCCTTCACCCAAGCCGATATCTTGCGCTTGGCGATCTTAGGCATGCTGATATCCTCAGATTGGTAATATATCATAATCTACGAAAGCTATTAACCAAAGAACAAATAGGCGACGATAATAGCAGCCAACACTCCACCGAGGTCAGCGACCAAGCCTGCGGTCACCGCATAACGGGTCTTCTTGATTCCCACGGAGCCGAAGTACAAAGCGATGATGTAGAATGTTGTGTCCGCTGACCCTTGGAAGAGGCAAGTGAGACGTCCCACAAACGAATCGGCCCCATACGTCTTCATCGCCTCGACCATCATCGCCTTAGCGCCGCTTCCGCTGAGTGGTTTCATCAAGGCGGTAGGCAAAGCATCCACAAAACGCGTGTCGTTGAAGAACATAGAGAAGAAGGAGGTCAGTCCGTGGCAGATCAAGTCCATGGCGCCGGAGGCCCTGAAAACACCGATGCCCACCAGCATACCCACCAGATAAGGGAGGATCTTGACCGAGGTGGCGAAACCCTTCTTCGCACCGTCAATAAACGCTTCATATACGTTGATACGTTTCCACGCACCAATTCCCACAAAGGTCATGATGACAAGGAACAATAAGAAGTTGCCCCCCACCTTGGAGAGTCCGAAGGCCGTTTGGCTACTCAATTGAGAAAAGAGGAAGACAACACCCGTGATGAATAAGGCGAGGCCTAATATCCAACCGATAACCACCACATTCCAGATGTTCAATTTCTGTCGGATTCCGACGTACAAGATAGCCGTCACAGTGGAGAAAAAGGTAGAGATCAGCAAAGGGACAAAGATATCCGTTGGATTCGCGGCACCCATGATGGCGCGTTGAGCCAAGATCGTTATCGGAATGATCGTCAAGCCGGAAGTGTTCAAGGCCAGGAACATGATCTGGGCGTCGGAAGCGACATCTTTCTTGGGATTGCAGGTGTGCAGACTCTCCATCGCTTTCAGTCCGATAGGGGTGGCCGCATTATCCAGTCCCAGCATATTCGCGGCGAAGTTCATCACCAGCAAACCATTGGCGGGATGGTCTTTCGGTATTTCAGGAAAGAGTCTCGAGAAGAAAGGGCGGATCACCTTAGACAGGGCCCTCACCACTCCAGCCTTCTCACCGATATTCATCAGTCCGAGCCACAAGATCATCACACCACTCAATGGCAAAGCGATCTTCATCACGGCGAACTCCGCCATCTCAAACGTACTGGAAACGATACGTTCAAAGACCGCGAGATCATGGAAGAAGATGGCCTCGACGATAGCCACCACCATCGCCACCAAGAAGAATCCGACCCAAATATAATTTAATACCACAACCTTAAAGATTTAAAAAAGCATCTTTCGTTGCCCGTTCGACAATATCCAATAAGCGCAAAGTCTGCGAATGGTTCCAAATATCACTCTCGATCTTCCCTTCGTCAATGCAGCGCATCACTTCGGCCGCCTCGTAGTTATATCCATTTCCGACCATTTCAACGGGGATTTCCACCTCTTTCTCCTCCGCCCCATGCCTCAACATAAGGGTAGTAGGCATATGGAACATCCGGCAGAGCCTCAACCTGCCCGCATCACCCGTAATCTTCGCATCCGACTCCAGTTCAAAGGCGAAAGAGGAGGTAAGCACACTCATCTTGCCCCCCTTATGGGTCATGATAATGGTTGTCGTCATATCCACGCCCGAAGGGGCAGGGATGGAAGAGACATCCATGGAGAGAGGATCACCGAACAAGAAGAGCGCTAAAAAAATCGGGTATATACCGATATCCGCGATGGATCCGCCACCCAGTTTCGGGTCGAACAGCCTGCTTTTCTCGTCGTAGTTAGGATGGATACCAAACTCCGCCTGCAACATCAACGGGTTGCCAATCGCACCCTCCTCCAGCATCGCCGCCGTTTTGATCACCGACGGAAGAAACCTGCTCCACATCGCGTCCATGAGGAAAAGATTCTTTTCCCGGGAGACCCGCATCATGGCGATCGCCTGAGAGCAAGTGATGGCGAAAGGTTTTTCGCACAGCACATGCTTCCCCGCATCCAAAGCCATCATCGTATGGGTATAATGGAAATTGTTGGGTGTAGCCACATAAACAATATCCACCTTAGGATCATCCAACATAGCCTGATAAGAGTCATAACTCTTCTCGAAGCCATACTCCGCCGCAAAAGAAGCGGCCTTTGCCCCGTCACGGGACGCTATCGCATAACATTGGGCGTTTGGTAACGCCTTCAAACCCTTAGCAAAAGAGCCGGCGATATGCCCGGCTCCAATGATTCCCCACCTATATATCTTAGACATTAAACCTGTCTGTTTAAATAGTTACTAATACGTTCCCTGAACTTCCAACCACAACTCAGCAACGTTCCAAAGAGGAAGCCAAGAAGGGCAAATTTCGGAAGAGTCTTCGACTTTCCATTAATCGGTCGGGAATCAAAACAAAATTCGTTTTCGAAAAGGAGGCCTTGCGCATAAAACTTACGTTCCCAAACCAATTCATTTTTCACCTTATCAAGATCCAACAAATCGGAGTGGAATAACTTCATCTCACGCTCGTTCAGCAAAACAGCCTTATCCATAGCGACAGACAATTCCCTCTTCTTCTGGAAATATTCCCTTCTACGCAAGCTATCCAACAATTGGATTTCTCGTTCTACGAAAGAGATTCTTTCATCCATCTGAGACGCACGCAATTCATTCTCACGCTTAATCTGCTCATTATTGGTAAGCATATATAATAACGCATCCGTCATCTTCTGGGCAATAGAAGTATCCTTCGCATCCACCCTAATCCTCATTCTCCAGGAAAGTATGGACATTGTCGTGTCATTCACATCATAGTTCCCCTCATAATCAACGTAATCAGGAATTCCATCATTGTGAAGATCGACATAATAGAAACACCTTATATCCGTAATCTTCTTCACATCCTCCAACGAAAGGTTCAACTCCCGAGAAAGAACCATCGAATCAAGGCTAATGCTCTGGGAATGCAACGGGTCAAGTATATCCTTCACATAATAAACAGGATATGAAGTTATCTTCAAATCGGTCTCAGCCCTATAGACTTTTGTCCTATTCAGATAAACGCCCAAGAGCACAAACAAGATCACACACGTAATGTAGACGTACTTATGTTGGTAAACCAATCTCACAAACCATCCGCAAGCATGCAATACGTTCACAGAAAAACTCACAATCGCATTGCCGATGATTTTCAAGACATCCAACAAGTCCAATTCTTGATTCTCTTTATTATCCATAATTACCAATTCTTTTCCAATTTCCGCGTAAAGATAACAATCTCTTTTATTTTTTCAACCATTGTTGCGGATTAAGTAGGCTTTTTTCTTTCCATACCTGAAAAAAAAGTGTTGCCTTATTCTTATCATCCGAATCTTCATAGATCTTACCGATAGGAGCGCCCTTCGCCACCTTCGTTCCGCTCTTCACATAGATATCCGTCAGATTGGCGTATACCGTGAGAAAGTTTCCGTGTCGGATGATGACCGCATTGTTATTTCCCGGCACGGAGAAGCACTGCGACACCGTTCCGTCATAGACCGCGGTCGCCTTCGAACCCGGTGCGGCGGTGATATAGACGCCCTTGTTGTTCACTGTCACATCCTTCAGGACAGGGTGCGGCTGCTTGCCAAAACTGCCCGTGATGGTTCCCTTGACGGGCCATGGCAACCGGCCTTGGTTCTTCTCGAACCCGCCCGCCACGGTGGTCTCCTCCCGGGTCATCGCATATCCTCCATTGGACGAAGGCTGCGTCTTTTTGCGTTTCTTAGCGGCCTCCGCCTGCTGGGATATGATGTTCTGTATCTTTTGGTTCAAACGTTCGGAAGCGAGCTGTTGCTTCTCCAACTCGGATTTCAGCAGTTTCTCCTGCGCCCGCAACGACACCAACAACTTGTCCTGCTTCTGTTTCTGGTACAAAGCGAACTCCTTCTCCTTCTCCTGTTTCGCCATCAACGACTTGGTGGAGGTCTTCAAGCGATCCAACTTGTCCCGTTTGCTCTGAATATCCTGCTTCGTCTGGTTCAATGCGGCAGACTGCTCCTTGCGGATAGTGGCCAAATTGCTCAAATAGATGACACGGCGGTAGGCCTCCTGGAAGTTCTTGCTGGAAAGGATATAGATGATGAAATCGGACTGCGTGTTCTTCGTCATGAAGGCATAGTAAATCATGTCGGACTGCTTCTTCTTCAGCTTGTCATACTCCACCGAAAGCTTATCGATACTCACCGTCAGGGAGTCTATCTGGTCGGAGTAGCGGTTCAACTCGTCCGCCTGTTTCCTGATAATCTGGTCGCGGTATACGATGTCCTCGTTCAGACGCTCCAACTCACGCAAAGACTGCATCGTGTTCTTTCGGGTCTCGGACAGTTTCTTGTCCGTATTCTGCATCTGCTTTTTCAACTTATCCTGCTTGTTCTTCAGTGCATTGATGTCCTCCTTTTTCTTGTTGGCGGCAGACTGGCCAGCCGTTGATTTCTGTGCGGTGGTCTTTTTCTGCGTCGTAGCGGGTTTCTTCTGCGCCACAGGTTTCTTCGCTGCGGAAGAAGCGGACGATTTAGCGCCCTTGTTGGCCGACGAACTTTGCACCGGCTTCCTCGCCTGGGCCCAGAGGTCTCCATCCCCCACATAGCCCGCCACGAAACCGACGAACAACACCATCACGAATATGAAGAACCTTCTAATGCTCATTTCCTATCGTTTATTATTTAATACGCTCAACAACTCCTCGACGGACACTTTCTCGTATCCTTTCGGTACAGGGTTGGAGAAGCTGCACTCTTTGTTCAACTCAATCTTTTTGTAGTAAAAGGATATCTCCTGGTTGGAACGACGAGAAGAAAATCCCCCATCCACCGATGATTTCGACATCGTCAAGCCCACCTTCATAGGGAACATATACCCGTTCTCCAACGCCTCGAATTGGCTATATTCCCACCGCAACGTCCCGTGCGTGGAAGTCAACGTGGCATTGCTGACCCGATAATGCTCGTCCGTGGTGAACTCCTGACTGAATCTGTTTTGCGGGTCGCTGTACTGCAATAGGAAGAAGGAGGCGATCTGCGACACGGAGAAATCCGACACCTTCACGGCCTTTTTCCCCTCCCTCAGCAAAAACAACTGATCGGTGAGCATAGCCTGCAGTTTGTCCACGCCCAACAACTCCCCATAGTCGGGAATCTCCTTGATGGCGAACTGTGCATAGCGTTTGTTCATCCTATCCACCAAACAAACATCCTTGTCGGAAACGAAGATACGGGCCACCTCGATACCCGCGAACGGCTGCACGGAGATGAACAGGAAGCTGTCCCTCTTCATCCGAAGCGTGGCATTCATGGTCATGTTCCCCACAGAGAACCCCACCTTGGCATTGAATGTCTCGAATGAGAACGCGCTCAACTCCTTCTCCGTATTTCCTGACGAGCCCCTTCTTGATGAGCCGCAGGAGAAAAAGAGCATCATGCACACTCCCAAAACCGCTATCGACACCCTATTCCACATATTCCCCCGTTTCCGCTTTATGCTTCAGATTATCGTAATTGATATAGTCTCGCGGATTCTCGAGCTTATCCCTCTTTTCCAAAGCCTCTTTCCAATACTTCTGGCACTCCGTCGCCGCAGTACCCGACTTATACAGGATGTCGCCATAATGCTCCAACAATTCAGGGTCTTCCTTCCCCCCATTCATATATGCCTGCTGGATATATAGATTGGCGATATTATACTCACCCTTTTTAAAGCAGATCCACGCATAGGTGTCCAAGAACACCGGACTCTTCGGATTGGCCTTCAACGTCTGTAGGCTCATCCTCTCCGCCTTGTCCAAATCACGGTTCCGGATGCTCAGGTAATATGCGTAATTATTCAGGACCATCACATTGTTGGGCGAATAGTTCAACGAAGAGTCCATCATGGCGAAGCAGGAATCCACCTGCTTCATCTGCATCAGCACATCGGCCACCTTGGCGAATAGTTCCGCCACTAGGCTATAGTCCCCGTTATCAGTCGCATAGCGGATCGCACTCTTCCACACCGTCATGGCCTCCGTGTTTTCATTCAACATCAGATGAGCCATGCCCCGCACGTCCAGCAAACTGGCGCTCTCCGGGAATTGCTCGATGGACTCCTGGGCGGCGTTCACGAAACGAGTGGTATCACCCTTCTCAAGATAATACCTGATCAAGAGCAACCAAGCATCCTCATGCTTCGGATTGATACTCAATGCCTTCCGGATATAGGATATCCCCGTCGTATCCCCCCTGTCCAACAGGACGGCCGAATAGACAAGGCTCGGATACTCCTCGCTCGGATACTGCTTTATCACGTCTAAATAGTAGGAGTCATCGACCTTCATCGAGCTGTCCCTTGCGATGCGTGACAGCAAGTCATGCTTAACGACGTAATCCACCTTTGGATTCCTCAATACGGAAAGCAACTTCTCCATTCCCTCCTCGGTGCGTCCCACTTCGTTCAGAAAATAGCCATATTGGACCATCAGCAACGGATCGCCCGGGAAGTCCTTCAAACCCTTCAGGTAACACTGCTCACCTTTTTGCTTGTCACCGATCGCCAAATAAAGATCACCTTTCAGTGCGATGTATTTGGTCTCTTTGGGTGCGGACTTGATCAGCTTGTCCAACTCCGAAAAAGCCTTCTTCTCCTTTTTCTGTTTGAGGTATAGTTTGAACTTCTGTACCGAAACGGTCTCGCTGACACCCTCCTCCCTTTCGAACACGTTCCACGCATCTATCGCCTTCCCATGCTCGTTCATCGTGGAATAGATATTTGCGAGATAGTAGTAGTAGATATTCTTTCGCTTATGGTCCTCCCTCACAAGACCCTCGTATAGCTTGGCCGCTTCGCGCAAATCGTAGACATTCACGAGGTAATTGGCGAGGTCCACCTTGTAATCGACGTTGCGGGGCTCCAGCTCGGTGGCTTTCCGCATCTGCCCGATCGCCGCCATGGTATAGCTATTGTCCATGTTAATGTCCGCCAAAGCCGCGAACACCTCGCTATTGTTGTTGTCCAACGAATTACAACGGTAGAGGTTATCCACCGCCGCACCGATATCGCCAGACTGCTTTTGCCTCAATGCCTCCAGGTAGTAGTATTGCAGTTTCATCCTCTTCTGGGCGTCACTCTCCGCTGCCATAGCGGAAGAAAAAACCCATAAGGATAAAACAACTATGGATAATATTTTCGTCAACCTAATCATTTCACACCTGTATGACCGAATCCGCCGGCGCCACGCTCTGTCTCGTCCAACGTCTCGACCTCCTTCCACTCCACATGCTCATGCTTCGCGATCACCATCTGGCAGACCCGCTCGCCATCTTCGATGACAAAAGGCTCTGGCGAAAGATTGACCAAGATGACCTTGATCTCACCCCTGTAGTCGGCGTCGATCGTGCCGGGAGTGTTCAACACCGTGAGACCATGCTTGGCGGCCAGTCCGCTACGTGGACGGATCTGCGCCTCATAACCCTCCGGCAAGGCGATGTATATGCCAGTAGGCACCATCACACGCTCCAAGGAGCCTATCTTTATCGGTTCGTCAATGTTCGCGCGCAAGTCCATGCCGGCGGACAACGCTGTGGCATACTGCGGCATCGCATGCTTCGACTTGTTTATGATCTTTACTTCCATCTGTCTAATAATGTTTTAAACGCAAAAATAATAATATTTTTTCTATTACGGAGGACCTTTCCGCCCTCTTTGCCCACGAAGATTTAAAACTTATAAAAAAACGTGCTTTCCCGTTTCTTTTTTTTACCTTTGTGGATTATAACCGCTGGAAATATTTAACATAATTGATATATAAAGAAATGGAATTGATTGAAAGTGTTATCAAAAGGGCTCAGGCTAACCCTCAACGCATCGTCCTCGCCGAAGGAACAGAGGAGAGAACGTTGAAAGCCGCCGATCAGATCATTGCGCAGGGTATCGCTAAGATTACCCTTTTGGGCAACAAGCAAGAAATCGAGGGATTGGCTTCCCAGTTCGGTTTGAAGAACATCTCCAAGGCTACGATCATCGATCCTGCCAACAATCCTAACAGCAAAACCTATTCAGACCTCCTCTTCAAACTTCGTCAGAAGAAGGGTATGACCGAGGAGCAAGCTATCGAGAAGGTGAAAGATCCTTTGTATTTGGCATGTTTGATGATCAAGAACGGTGACGCGGATGGTGAGGTGGCCGGCGCAAGGAACTTCACGGGTGATGTGCTTCGCCCTGCTTTCCAAATCGTTAAGACCCGTCCGGGCATCGGCGTCGTTTCAGGATGCTTCATCATGATCTTCAAGGATAAATCAATCGGTTACAATGGTTTGATGTTGTTCGCCGACTGCGCCGCAACTCCTAACCCGGACGCTGACCAATTGGCTCAAATCGCAGTATGCAGCGGTCAAACGGCTAAGAACATCTACGGTTTCGAGGACCCTCGCGTGGCGATCCTCTCCTTCTCTACCAAGGGTAGCGCTAAGCACGAGATGGTGGACAAGGTGATCGAGGCTACCGAGAAGGCTAAGGCAATGGCTCCTGACATGAAGATCGACGGTGAGTTGCAGGCGGATGCCGCTATCGTGCCTTCCGTAGCGAAGAGCAAGGCGCCTAACAGCGAAGTGGCTGGTACGGCTAACGTGTTGGTATTCCCTGAGTTGGAGGCTGGTAACATCGGTTACAAACTGGTTCAACGTTTGGCTGGCGCAGAGGCGATCGGTCCGTTGTTGCAAGGTTTGGCCGCTCCGATCAACGACCTCTCCCGCGGTTGCTCCGTGGACGACATCGTGAAGATGGTGGCCATCACGGTGAACCAAGCTATCGAGGCTAAGAACAATAATTAATCACGAGTAACAGAAGACCACCCATGCCTCTCCCAAGGGGCGTGGATGGTCATTTCTAATAGATTGCAGAAATAAAATGAAGATATTAGTAATCAACTGTGGTAGCTCATCCATCAAGTACAAATTGTTCAACATGAGCACCAAAGAGGTGATGGCGCAGGGTGGCGTCGAGAAGATCGGTATCCCAGGCTCATTCCTCAAATACACCAAGAAGAACGGAGAGAAGGCGATCATCGAGAAGGATATGCCTGACCACTCTGATGGTATCGAATTGATTTTTAAAGTATTGACTGACCCGACAGAGGGTTGTATCAAGTCATTGAACGAGGTGGACGCTGTAGGTCACAGAATCCTCCACGGTGGTGACAAGTTCACGGAGAGTTGCATCGTCAACAACGTGGTGAAGGAGCAGATTCGCGCTTGCTTCCCATTGGGTCCGTTGCATAACCCTGCCAACCTAAAGGGTATCATGGCAGTGGAGGCTTTGTTGCCTAACTGTCCGCAAGTGGCTGTCTTCGACACCGCATTCCATCAGTCCATGCCGAAGGAGTCTTTCCTCTACGCTATTCCATACGAGCTCTACGAGAAGGACAAGGTTCGTCGTTACGGATTCCATGGCACCAGCCACCGCTACGTGTCGAAACGCGCGTTCGAGGTTTTGGGCATGAAGCCTGAGGGCACGAGGATGATCACCTGTCACATCGGTAACGGTAGTTCCGTCACCGCCATCAAGGACGGTAAGTCTTTCGATACTTCCATGGGTATGACTCCGTTGGAGGGATTGATGATGGGTACCCGTTCCGGCGACATCGACACGGGTGCGATCACCTATTTGATGGAGACGGAAGGATACAACGCGAAGAAGGTCTCCGACATCCTGAACAAGCAGAGCGGTATGTTGGGTATCTCTGGCGTCTCTTCCGATATGCGTGAGATCCGCGCCGCCATTGCGAAGGGCAACGAGCGCGCCAAGTTGGCGTTGGACATGGTCATCTACCGCATCAAGAAGTATGTGGGCGCCTATATGGCTGCCTTGGGAGGTGTGGATGTCATCGTCTTCACGGGTGGTATCGGCGAGAACGTCGAGGTAGTCCGCGAGGGTGTTCTCGCTAACATGGAGTTCTTCGGCATCAAGCTGGACAAGGCTGTGAACGACAGCGTCCATGGCGAAGAGAAGGTCATCAGCGCCAAGGATTCCAAGGTGACGGTGATCGTCGTTCCTACGGACGAGGAGTACACCATCGCTTCCGACACATTGGATTTGGTGGGTAAGAAATAATTTCGCCCTCATAATCAATTATACAGGAGATCATTGTGGAGATTTCGCAATGGTCTCCCTTGTTTAGATAGATACGCAACACATAATTTCATACGACAAAGCCGTGCCACAAAGCAACAGAAATATTGTTATAGATTTCATATCGATCCTATCGCTGATGATATCCTGTTTTTCGCTGACCGTCATCTTCATGGATGAATTCTCGCTTGGAGCGGCATTACTATTCACGTTCACAATTCCTTTCCTGCTCATATCTGTTGGAAAAACCATCCATTTCATCTACCGAATAGTACGACGGAAAGGGCTTAAGCTTTGGGAAAAGATTCTCGTACCCCTCTTCCTGCTAATCTGCTTGGCGTACTTTTCCCCACTGACTCCGACAAACTACCAAGTCAGCCAATACAATCCCCACACACGGATGCTCGCCTATTTGCCGGACATGGACGGATGGAGGGGAAGCACCGCTTATGTGTTCCGGGACGACAGCACGGCGGAGCTCCGCACATCATATCGGGGTGACAACGGATCACTGATAGAGACCCACCCCTATTCAAGAAAGGGGAACACGATTTTCTACCAGGAAGACACATTCATCGCACGGAACGACACGCTTTTTGACCAAAAGAACCACATACGAGGGTACATCGAATACGACAAAGATGAGGAGAAGCGTTAGCCACATCCCCCACGGCTCTTTCCTTAGACAAGGCGGAGGATAACTATTCTTTCCACGTTTCTGAAATAGTAAATTGTAAACGGTTAAATAGTAATGCCATATATCAAATGCGGCAAACGAAACCGCCGTGCTCATCCCCTTCCGCAAAAAAAGCGATAATATTTGCAATTCCCGAATACTTTTTTTAATTTAGTGATATTCTGTCATTTTCAGTATAATTGATCCCCTAAAGATATTTGGGGAATGGTTGTTTTTCTTACATTTATAATAGATTAACTTATGGAACATCAGTTTAATTTAGGCGGTCGCCTTCTCGGGAAGAAGAGCGTCGCGATCACTTTTTTAGGGCTATTGGGGCTATTGGGCCCACTGTCGCTTTCGGCGGAGAAACTGGACACTACCTTCGTGTTGGACATGGTGGTTGATACTACGCCATGCTATTATACAAAGTATGACAGCACAGGGAATATTACGGCCACTGGGCGGTACACCCCCTCAGATTACTTTCGTATCAATACTGGGTACGTCACTGACGAAGAGGGCAGGAAAGTCGATACGCTCATCTATGCCTGCGACAAGGTGACGAGACAATGGAATAAAATTGAAATCGCACATAAAGACTCCTTTTACAAGAACGGAATGCTCTGGTTCAAAGATTACAAGGTATCATACTCTAGCGCACATCCATATTATATGCCCGATTCGTTAGGAACCCAATATTATAAATCATCCGAAACATTTTTTTCTTATTCCATGTCTGGCTACTATAAGGAAAACCGCTTATTATACAGCACAGACGCTGATGCACATGGGTCACATATCGAATACACGGACAGACATATTGTCTATCGATATGACTCGTATGGCAATCTGAAATCATACGAAAACACTGAAGACATCACGCCAGGCCAATTATATCCCGCACTATACGACACCTATAAGAATGAATATGACGACAACCACAATTTGGTCTCGTACATCTTAGAAAGTAATGATTGCGGTAGTCTTTCCATCGAAGAAAAAGTCTCTTATGTCTACGATGAATATAATCGTCGGGTTAAGGAAATACGATATTTGCCTGTGGACCCCTATTCTGATTCGATAGAATGGAGGTTTCAGGATAGTACGGTCTATCTATATGAGGGGGCACCTCTCACTCGCCCACACATTTCTTCCCTGATAGTAGATGAAGAATCTGTGACATCCTTCGACGAAAACCTCTATGACTACTGGTTCGACATGGAATATAATCCGGACATAGTCTCATACGAGCTGCCTGCCGGTGTTACCGCAACAGAGTCCTTCGACGATTCGACCAACATCCTCACAATCCGTCTCACATCAAACAGCACCAACGAAACGGTCGAATACAAGTTCCACTTCCGTCCTACAGACGGTGTCGACGACTTCCTGGGCGATCAGGTGAGCATCTATGTCATGGACAAGACCATCTGCGTCGATGGAGCGGAGGAGCCTCTCTTCGTGTATGACCTCTTGGGTGCGCTGGTGGGTACCGGCCGTGGAGAGGCGGTGCGCATCCCAGTGCCTCAGGCGGGCGTCTATGTCGTCAGGGCAGGTGGAAAGGCGAAGAAGGTAGTGGTGAGGTGATGGTTGACTGGCGTGAGGGCTTCGGGCGCTTCCCGTAGGCTCCACGCCATTCGGCCGCAACTATATTGGAGGGCAACAGAGCCTTTTTACTTCAGAAAATATTTTTAACAATAATAGGAGAGTCCATTACTCCATCGGACGATTAGAGAGTAAAGTAGATTCTACAAAAAAAACTTTAAGGCTTATGGGACAATTATCTAATTTATGTGGCCGCCTTCTCGGGAAGAAGAGCACCGCGATCATTTTAGGGTTATTAGGGCTTTGCTGCCCGTCTTCGCTTTCGGCTGAGAAGTTGGACACCACCTTCGTGTTGGACATGGTGATAGATACTACACCGTGCTATTATGCGAAATATGATACATACGGGAGTATCACCGAGTATGGACGATACGTTTCACCCAGTGATTTTGATCATACAAGCCATTTCCGAATTAACACCGGATATGTGACCAACGAAAAAGGGAACAGGGCGGAAACTCTTTTATACGCATGTGACAGGGTGACAAAACAATGGGTGCAATTAAATCAAACGGATGAATTAACTTTTGGCAATAACAGGTTGGTCCACCAAATGGGTCCCGATTACACATCCAACTGCGGTCAGACCTCTGAGAATCCTGCAGACATGCATTGCCATGGATATGGGAATTATAATAAATTCTCTGATAAAGGCTATATCGAAACGTATTATTATAAATATTTTGATCAAGGTCCAAGGACTCCCCCATCTGTTTATGAGGAAAACGCGCAATATGATAAATGGGGCAATATCACCCAATACAATGTATATGGCTCTAATTCGGTGGGAGAGAATTCAACCTACACAAACAGATATGATGATAATGGCAATAACATATTCGTCGAGAAAAAAGGAATAAAGACTGACCCCAACAACGTAATTCTCGATGATTTTATAATAAGTACTACAAAAAAATATGACTCGCTTAATCGCCTTATAAAAGTCATTAATGAGACAACCTTTTTTAGTACTTTATTTGATACAACAACCATATATAAAACAGATAGTGTTATATACATATACTGTCAACCTTCCCCTTTCCTTGTTTTAACGAAAGACGGTTTTATAAATGGAGATTCCATAAACAAAGATAAATATGAGTATGATTTCACGGACTCTTATTTTTTCAGCGATATAACAATTATAGGAGATGGCGTGACAAAAACGTATGATGCGGAATCATCTGTTCTGACAATACAAACCTTAGACACAAATTACACGATTGCATGCAAAAAACCGATGTCCTATTTGGAAAATATACTGGTCGATAACGTTCCTTTGGATTCCTTCTCATTCGACAAATTTGAGTACAATTGTTCAGCCGATTATGTATTTGAGCAAATACGCTATCATGCACTAGGTGGTACGACGGTAGAAAAAAAATACGACGCAGAATCGAGGCTGTTGACCTTAAACGTATATGGATCGGATTATGCATATGACTCGACAAACATGCATACTTATTCCATCCTTTGTAAAAAACCGGAATCCTATCTGATTTCAATTGACACAAACGGAGTTCTTATCGATGGTTTCTCTTATGACAAATTTCAGTATGATTTGTCGGACATCTATTATGATGAGACTAACTTTTCATGTCAGGTTTCAGCCGGTGCGACTATAGAGATGAATTATAACAAAAGTAATGCGGTGTTGGATATTCTCGTGAAAGGATGTGATTATTCAGATCGTGTTGAAAACTCAAAAAAAGATAATCAACACACTTATAGTTTTACGTTTAAAAACCCAACTTGGATGACTTCCTTATCATTCGGCAAATCAAAAGTTGACACATTCTCACCCCAAAAGTATATCTATGATTTCTCAGATTACTACTTCCATAAATTTTCAGAGAATAAAAAAATGGGAATGTATTTGGTTCTAAACGCAGATTACAATGCATACATGAATGATTATTTTGTCCAGTGGACTTATTTGGGTGATGTTGTTGATAAATCTTATGACCCCACATCTGGCATAGTCTCTGTTAAAATTTCAGATCGGAATGATTCAAAGAATTCCAATACATATATTTTCCTCACAAAGAAACGTGGTGATTCCTTGTTTCACATTGGATGGGAAAATTGTGAGACTAATAGGAGTGGAGGAAGTGTCGCCATTGAAAACGGCAAATATGACTATGATGTATATGGCGATTATTCAAGCGCATGTCATTTTTCCTATACTCCAGATTTCTTTAATACGGAAGATGCATACATAAATGGTTGGATTGCGGATTACAAATCTAATTCAACATTTACATGTACTGTTGTTGTTTCCTTGCCTGGATACGATACGGTTAGATATCATATCAATTTCAGAAAACCGGAATCATATTTGACATCATTGGAAATCAACAATATACCTGTCGATTCTTTCTCGCCCAATAAATATCAATACGATTTCTCGGATTCAATCCTATACGAAGAATTTAGGATTCGGTTCAACGCATCAGTTGGTGCTAATACCGCAAAGAAATTCGACAACACAACGAATATATTAACCATAACGGTGGTAGGGTCAGATTTCGAGTCGGATACGACCAACATGCATGTCTATACCTTCCGTTTCATGGATCCTAAATCCAATCTTCCGTCCATATCCTCCCTCTCCATAGACGGAGAGCCGGTGGATTCATTCTCTTCCGACATCCATGACTATTGGCTCGACAGGGAATATACCCCGGATCTGGTCTCGTACAACCTACCGGAGGGTGTTGTCGCAACAGAGTCTTTTGACGACTCAACTAACATCCTCACCATTTCAGTCCGCTTTGCGACAGAGAACACGACCCAACCAGCACCAGCCACTTCTCAAAACATGGCTTTGCCGGTTCGTCATGCGCCCAACAACACCTCTGTAACGGTCGAATACAGAATCCATTTCCGCCCATTGGACGGTGTCGACGACTTCCTAGGCGACCAGGTGAGCCTCTATGTCACGGACAAGACCATCTGCGTCGATGGCGCAACGGAACCAATCTACGTCTATGATCTTCTCGGTACTTTGGTCGGCATTAGCCGTGGCGAGGAGGCCCGCATCCCTGTGAGTCAGGCGGGCGTCTACGTGGTGAAGGCTGGCGGAAAAGCCGCGAAGGTGGTGGTGAAGTGACACATTGAAAAATTTCTCTAACAAAGGGGGCGTCGGATATCCGAATATCCGATGCCTCCTCATTTTTATGCGCCAATCGGCATGAGATGGTTTATTTTACATAAATTATCCCCCCCAAATTTTTTATACCAATTTTTTTTCGTATCTTAGATATGTTCTGTCATTCTAAGGAGACATGCCGCCCACGCATTGTGGAATGGCAGGTGGTTTTATTTATTGTACTATCATAAATTTAGTTCGCTTATGGAACAATTGAAACAATTAGGCGGTCGCCTTCTCGGGAAGAAGTGTGCCGCAACCATTTTAGGGTTATTGGGCCTCTGCTGCCCCTCTTCGCTTTCGGCGGAGAAACTGGACACCACCTTCGTGCTGGACATGGTGGTTGACACTACGCCGTGCTATTACATGGAGTACAATAATGCGGGGCAGATTGTTGGTCGCGGAATCTACAAGAATGGAGGTACTGCTATATCTTATGATTTTGCTTATAGTTTTGAAACAATAAAAAACGATTATTACCGCATTAATACAGGTTATGTCACCAATGAGAAAGGTGACAAGATGAATATACTCTATTATACTTGTGATAATGTGACGAAGCAATGGTTCCCCAACAATATTATAGGCGAAAGGTTTGCATATCATGACAATGGTATGCTTAGTGAAGCTGAATACGTTGATTACACCACCGCAGAATCACATCATAGTTGGGATCCTGAGACCAATGAACTCGTCAACTCCTATTGGACCGTGCCTGATCATACATTGGAAAACAATTTTAGACCGGATGGGTATCGCCTATCCTTCAATTATGAGGACATGACCTATGGAACAAATTGTGGATATCCGTGGGAAGATGTTTATGATGAGGAACATATTAAATATGACAGCCTTGGAAATGCATATTATAAAGGATATTTGCATGAATGGTGTAATATTACCAATACTTACGATGACAGACAGAATTTGATTTCATCCCACTCTGTAAGTAATTATGTTGACATATTGGAAGAACACTCTTATGACAGCCTCGACCGAAGAATCAAGACCGTGCGATATGATTCTACGGAGACTGGTTTCGTCATGAAAGATAGCATCGTATATACGTATGGTAATTCGTTGAAGGAGGGAGAACCATGCATCCTTTCGACGCTCCGTATAAACCAACCAATAGATGGTTTTTCATCTGACCAATTCCACTACGATTTCTCAAGTATTGTCACATACAAGGATTTTACATTTATTACTCCATTCAAAACCTCCGTCGAAAAATCTTTCGATCCAGAAACAAGCACACTCTCTGTTATAGTCAAAGGTGCAAATTATGCCTACGATTCGACAGATGTGAATACCTACACGTTTGCCCTGAAAAAGATGGAGTCATACATCAATAAAGTCTATAAAGGAAACTACACAAGGACTGAAGTGGATTTTTCTCCGGAGAAATATTCATATGACATCAGGGAATATACCTTTCATAGGTTCGATGAAAATTATTCCTCCTATTCGGATGTTAAGGTGAATTTAGAAACAGACGGACAAACGTTTGATTTTAGTTTTGTTGTATCTGAGGGTGCAAAAGTCGAAAAATCCTATGACGCACAAACCGGCATTATCACCATAACCGTCAAAGGAGGTGATTATGAGGTGAATCCGACTAACGTGCATACATATACCTTTGCAACAAAAATAATTGAGGCAAATATTTCCTCTCTGCAAATTCGGGGGAATGATTTTGACGCATTCTCTCCGGACAAATATGACTACGAAATGCCTCAAAATTATATATGGGGTGGTTATAATTATCCATTCTACCTTACTGCAAAGGATTTTGTCTTCCCTGAGTACAACAATCTCCTATATGTAAAGAAATCATACTCGGATTCAACACATACATTAAGTTTATCCCTCACTATAGGAGGGGATACTCTTTCTTCCTACCGGTTCCGTTTCCAACCATGCCTCAGGGGGGGCATTGACCTCTGCAGCGATTCCATTTCTTTGCCGGTACAGGGATTCGCTCCCGACAAATTCGAGTATGAGCTGCCGAGCAAATACAAGGAGTTGTCTATGAAGTATAATGCGGAACAAGGGACGCTTGTGAGGGAGTCATTCGATGAATCAACTAATACACTTACCCTTTCGGTTTTCCATGCGGAGGATAGCTCACATATAACGAACTACACATTCCATTTCATCGATGAATGTCTTCATTATCCCTCTTTGTTTGTCACGACGGAAGGAGGATTGCCTGCAGACCATATGCAGATGGACAGTTTGAAATATGAGGTAATAGGCAACTACGATGAGTTCTTATGCCAATGTGATGTGTTGAATGGTAAAGTGCTGAAGTCTGAATATGATGACTCAACTTCCATTTGGACAATAGTGGTTACTGACACATTCGGTATCAATAATACAGAATACCACATCCATTTCCGCCCAGTTGACGGTGTCGACGACTTCCTGGGCGACCAGGTGAGCCTCTACGTCATGGACAAGACCATCTGCGTCGATGGTGCGACGGAGCCAATCTTCGTCTATGACCTCCGAGGCACTTTGGTCGGCACCGGTCGTGGTGAGGAGGTCCGCATCCCTGTGCGTCAGGCGGGCGTCTACGTGGTGAAGGCTGGAGGGAAAGCCGCGAAGGTGGTGGTGAAGTGACACATTGAAAAATTTCTCTAACAAAGGGGGCGTCGGATTTTCGAATATCCGATGCCTCCTCATTTTTATGCGCCAATCGGCATGAGATGGTTTATTTTACATAAATTATCCCCCAAAAATTTTTTATACCAAATTTATTTTCGTATCTTAGATATGTTCTGTCATTCTAAGGAGACATGCCGCCCACGCATTGTGGAATGGCAGGTGGTTTTATTTATTGTACTATCATAAAAATAGTTCGCTTATGGAACAATTGAAACAATTAGGCGCTCGCCTTCTCGGGAAGAAGTGCGTCGCGATCATTTTAGGGTTATTGGGGCTTTGCGGCCCGTCTTCGCTTTGGGCGGAGAAGTTGGACACCACCTTCGTGCTGGACATGGTGATTGATAGTACGCCGTGCTATTATGCCAGATACAATAACACTGGACAAAGAGTCGCATACGGAATCTACAGGAATGGAGGAGATTTATACCTCGGAAATTTTTTCCGCATTAATACAGGTTATATTACCAACGAAAATGGTGACACATTAGAAACTCTCTTATACAAATGCGATAATGTCACGAAGCAGTGGTTCCAGGACATCGTTTCAGGACAAAAATTTGAATGCCACGACAATGGTATGCTTAGTTATGCCCAATATACTGATTCCACTAGTCAGTCTCAATATTTATGGGATCATGTAACAAATGAACGAATAGAAAGGAGAGGCACATATCTTGATCACAGAATAATAAGGGCTTTTGGCCCAGATGGTTATTGCCTTTCTTTTAGTTATCTTGAGGAGTCATATTGGACACAAAAAGGTTTCTTGCAAGAGGAAACTTATAGATCGGAAGATACTCAGTACGATGCTCTTGGGAATATTTACTCCCAACATAATATCTATGTTAATGGCCATTATTTGGACGCGAACGTTATTATCAATATATACGATGACAGACAGAATCTGATTTCATCCCACACTATAGGTCATTATGATAATACAATAGAGGAATACACATATGACAGCCTTGACAGAAGGATTAAAGCCGTGAGATATGATTCCACGGAATCGGGTTTCATCATGGAAGATAGTGTCGTGTACACTTATGGACACTCGTTGAGGGAAGGGGAACCATACATTTTGCTTGTATATGATGGAAAATACCAAGTAGATAGTTTTTCTGTCGAACAATTCCACTACGATTTTTCGAATTCCATCCCATATTCGAAATTTAGTTATATTGCTCCGAGCGAAACTACCACTGATGAAACATTCGACGCAGAGACAAACACGTTGTCTGTCACAGTCAAAGGAGCAAATTATGATCATGATTCGACAGATGCGAACACCTACACTTTTGTCCTAAAGAAGATTGAGTCATACATAACTGGCATGTCTTTTAAGACCACTAAGTCTTCGCCTTGGCAGCCCGTTGAGGATTTTTCTCCGGGAAAATACTCGTATGATATGTTCAGAGACTTTGACTTTATATTTTGTTCATCATCTTCTATCTATCTGCAAAGAGAAGACTCGGCCATACTTGTGTCTTGGTCTAAATCAGAAGACGCAAAGGTTTTGTCGTCTCATGATGAGCAAACTGGCATTATTACTTTAGAAGTTAGGGGGGCTGATTATGATAAGAATCCGAATAACGTACATGTTTATACATTTGCGGTTAATAAAAAGATTGATCCATATATCTCTTCTTTGCAAATCCATGGGAACGATTTTGATGACTTTTCTCCGAACAAGTACGATTATGAATTGCCTCTCAACTTTATTGTAGGGTATTCACTTGCTAGTTCTTATTGTAGCGTATCTGTTTATCCTGAAGAATTCAGCGCTTTGTGTCCTGGTGTGGTAAATGTGGTAAAAGAGTATGACTATAAGAAACACACGTTGATTTGTGACATCTACGGAACCACCTATCGTTTTCACTTTCAACCAAGCCTAATGCGTATTGACATCACTAAAGGTTCCGCCTCATTGTCGATACCTGACTTTTCTCCTGACAAATTAGAATATGAATTGCCGTATGAATACAAGGATTTATCCTTTAAATATTATAGTGGAAATGATCCAGAATTTAATTATACGACTATAAAGGAGTCTTTCAATGATTCCACCAACACTCTCACCCTTTCGGTTTTCTTTGATGAGGATAGTTCAACCGTGACGGAATATCACATCCACTTCCGCCCTACAGACGGTGTCGACGACTTTCTGGGCGATCAGGTGAGCCTCTACGTCATGGACAGGACCATCTGTGTCGATGGCGCAACGGAACCAATCTTCGTCTATGACCTCCGAGGCACTTTGGTCGGCACCGGTCGTGGTGAGGAGGTCCGCATCCCTGTGCGTCAGACGGGTGTCTACGTGGTGAAGGCTGGAGGGAAAGCCGCAAAGGTGGTGGTAAAGTGATGATTCGGATTCGATAGATTTCTATTAAAACTAAAAAGCGGCGAGTAGTATCCGAACTACCCGCCGCTTCTCTTTTTATGCCTTTTCATCGAGGAAAATCAGCCGCTCGATCTTGGATAACCTACTTCGGAGTTTCTCCTCGTCCCGCTTTCGAATGGAGATCCGCATGGTGCAGTCATTGTCGAAATTCTGGCTAACGATGGTAGCATTCTCCTCCTTCACGACGCGCATCACGTCGTTGAGGAAGGGATACTCGAATTGGATGTCGCAACGGTTCTCCACGATCTTCTCCACCACCTCGTTCTGTTCCAAAGCATCGAGACAAGCCTCCCGATAAGCGTTGATCAGTCCGCTGGTGCCCAACTTCGTTCCGCCGAAGTAGCGGACCACCACCAGCAGCACGTTGGTCACCCCTTTCGAGACGAGCGTTCCCAGCATCGGTTTACCCGCCGTTCCGGAGGGTTCTCCGTCGTCGTTCGCCCGAGTCTCCTCCCCTTTTTCGCCCATCACGTAGGCGAAGCAGACGTGTCGCGCGTCGTGGTACTCCTTCCGCTTATCCTTCAGTATCTCCTTGACTTCCTCCACATCGGACACTGGAATAGCGAAGGCGAGGAATTTACTCCCCTTCTCTTTGTAGAGGCCCTCCGAGGTCCTTGCCAGTGTCAGATAAGTATCCATCCTATATCTTAGCGTTTTCTTCTAAAGCTATCCTTGTTCCTTCTGAAGCTCTTCGAGTCATCGTCACGGTGTCTGCTCTCCTTCTCGTAGGAGCGTTCCCTCTTGGTGGCGTTCTTCGCGCCCTCCCAGAATGCGGGTTTGCCCTTTTTGTCGGACTCCCACTCCTTGCCACGGCCGGAGCGACCACCTTCCATGCCACGTCTCAACTCCTCACGCTCACGCTTGTTCTTGCGGTCCTTGAGCACCTCCAGGAGCTCAATACCCTCGTTCCTTCTGCGTTCGAAGGCGACCATCATCTCCTTCACGACGCTCTTGTCCACGTCGAAGAAGGAA
The DNA here is from genome assembly GCA_017962085.1 of Paludibacteraceae bacterium. Taxonomy (GTDB): domain Bacteria; phylum Bacteroidota; class Bacteroidia; order Bacteroidales; family Paludibacteraceae; genus UBA1181. The sequence continues at coordinate 234,008 of JAGCWA010000017.1, read as the reverse complement.
TATCTTGGCGTAATCTCGATGTCGTGCACGTCGATGTCCTTGTTGTTGGTCGTGTCATTGATCAAGCCCAAGACACGCTTCGGAGTAAAACCGTCGCGCTGACCCATGTTGATCTTCAGGCGGGTCATCTCGCCTCCACGTTTCCGTGAGCGACGATCGCCACGGTCTCCACGTTCCCCCTTCTCACCACGCTCTCTGCTAGGCTTATCCTTCTTGTCAGGGATGTTCAAATCCACCGCATCCTTGTAGTATTCGAGGAATCGGTTGAACTCTTGGGAGACGAAGTTGACGATCAGATCCTCACGGGTGATATCCTTGAGTTGCTCCATGATCATCGGCAAGTAAGGGTCGATCTGCTTCTTGTCGATATCCTCGCCAGACTCCTTGATTTTGTTCACGAGGGAGAAGAGCTGGCTTTGGCACACCTCCAGTCCGCTAGGCACACGTCCTTGGACAAAGGTACGGTTGATCTCCTTCTCGATCGCCTTAATCTTATGCTTCTCCTTGATGTGGATGATGGCGATGGAGACACCCTTCTTTCCAGCGCGGCCTGTACGTCCGCTTCGGTGGGTATAGCTCTCGATATCATCCGGCAAGTTGTAGTTGATGACGTGCGTCAAGTTGCTGACGTCCAGACCTCTGGCAGCCACATCCGTTGCCACGAGTATCTGTAGGTTCTTGATACGGAAGCGTTGCATGACCGTGTCACGCTGCGCCTGGGAGAGGTCTCCGTGGAGCGCATCCGCATTGTAGCCGTCCTGCATCAGCTTATCGGCCACCTCCTTCGTCTCCTGGCGCGTGCGGCAGAAGACAATCGCATAGATGTCCGGGTTAATATCCACCAGACGTTTCAGACAGTTATAGCGGTCCTTCGCCTGCACCATGTAGTAGATATGCTCCACGTTTTCGGTGCCCGAGTTCTTACGACCGATAGCGATTTCCACGCTATTCTTCATGTACTTCTTCGCGATGTTGGCGATCTCCTTCGGCATGGTCGCGGAGAAGAGCAACGTACGGCGCTCCTCCGGCGTCTCCTCGAGGATGCGTTCGATATCCTCTTGGAAACCCATGTTCAGCATCTCGTCCGCCTCGTCCAACACGAGGTGTTTGATGTCCGACAAATCCACCTTCTTACGCTCAATCAGGTCGATGAGTCGTCCAGGCGTAGCCACCAGAATTTGTGGCGGTACGTCCAATTGTCTGAATTGTGTGACTATGCTTTCTCCTCCGTACACAGGTACGACCTTCATCCCATTGATGTACTTCGCAAATTTTTTCAAGTCATTGGCTATTTGGATACAAAGCTCGCGCGTAGGAGATAGTACCAATGCTTGGATTTTGTTCACACTGCTGTCAGTCAGCTGTAGGAGCGGCAGACCGAATCCCGCCGTCTTTCCTGTTCCTGTTTGGGCCAATGCGACTAAATCCTCTGTTCCTTCCCCAAGAAGATAGGGTGTTACCTTTTCCTGAATCGGCATTGGTTCCACAAAGCCTAAATCTTCAATTCCGCGTAGGATTTCTTCGCTCAATCCCAGTTCTCTAAATGTTGCCATAAAATAAATATATCCGCTCTCATGCGGCGTTAAGTGGGGGAAAAAGGTTCCCCCTTCCTTCTAAAAATCGTGCAAAATTACATAAAATGTATGACTGTTGCAAATTGGGTGTCAGGAAGATACCCGATGCGATGGGTTGGTCATGGATGATAATAGGCGATGAGGAGTGGTTTTTGACTCCTCTTAACGAACAGTCCGCATCATCTGATCAGCGTCACATGTCCCACGTAAGAACGGTCCCAATCGAAGAGATAGAGATAATACCAATAGTCGTCAGAAGGCAAATTCCGCCCCCCGCTCGTGCCGTCCCAAGGCATATAATCGTTAAGGTAGGAACGGATCAGCCGTCCATACCGGTCGAATATGTTCAGTTTATAACATCCCATCGTATCCAACGGAGCGATTTCCCACACATCGTTGACACCATCCCCGTTCGGCGAGAAGAATTCCGGCATATCAAAAAAAGGCTCTGGAATAGGCTCTGGCTTCTCCTCCTTCGGACAATACTTATGGAAACGGATGGAAGCGACCACTGTGTCCGAAGTGACCCCTATGTTATTCCGCAGATAATATTTCACCTCATACGTGCCCTCATCACCATCGGATGGCATATCCACCAATAAGCCTCCCCTCGTGACAGAGACGAACGAAGGAGCCTCAATCAAATGGATGGTAGTTAGACTATCCACTAATTTGGCAGTTTGTTCCGCATTCCATGAAGTAAGATAGTCATTATCCATTATATCATAGAAATAAGGGGTGAAAGGGGTCGAGTCGCAAGGCAACTTCAACGAAACTTCATCATCGACAGCCACGATTTTCAATTCCATTATCACGGAAACCCGGCAACGACCAATGCTGTTCTGGTAGACATAATTCCCTTCTGGCACATAATAGAAAATCTGGTCACGTTCCTTGCACACGAAATAGATGCTCGGATCCACCTCATGAGTCAAATCAGTCCCCAAACTTCCCTGATAGCGGTGATATGGGTCCAAATTGACCGTCGCCGTCAAAGAGGCGGGATCTGTCGTAATGATATGCTCCAAGCACCCATCCAAGGCAAACGACGGAGCGACGCCAATCAGATGGAAAAGGAAAAGAATATATGCCCAACGAAATATATGCTTCATACGACGCAAATTTATAAATTTTATTCATTGGGCATACTACTTAGACAAAAACTTCCTTGCCTATCCAACGATCTGAAGTAGAACTACTCCTTGATGACGCACTCTTTGTACACCTCCACATCCGTGAAGATCTCCAAATGGTAGACACCGGAAGGGTATTTCCTAAAGTCGATGGAAGATGCCCCCTGCTGGTCATAGACACTCAATATTCGGCCTAAGTTATCGTAAAGGAAGACATTGATGACCTCCGCACCTTTCACCTCAACCTTCAAATAGTCAGAGACAGGGTTAGGGTAAACGGAATATTTTCTCGTCACATCCTGCTCGACATCATCCACTTCCGTGATGAGGGAAGAGCACTCATTGGAATTACATACATTAGAGCTATTCGCCACACCAGGCGTCGGATAGAACACTTGTCCGTTAGAGCATTCACCGAAGGTAACCCACTTATTCCCACCATCGTGCTGGAGACCATAGGACTGATTGCCCTCCACAGAATCATATTCAACATCATCAACGACGGAGACATCATCTCCACACGACATATTGATGCCCACATAGGAACCCGAAACGTTCTCCAACTTGAATCCAGCATGCAGTGGGCCACGGTAGGAATAATTATCCGCCCAAATAAGCACTCTTCCTCCGGCAGGTACCTTCGTCTCCTCATAACCGTAAGGGATCATGTACTTCGTAGGATTTCCGATCTTATCCGTCAAATACATTCCGGCAAGGTTAATGGTTTCATCTCCATCGTTATAAATCTCAACCCAATCGGAATAGTTGCCAAACTCGTCAGCCGCGCCTACGCCATTCACATTAGAAGCACATATTTCATTGATCCTAATGTTAGGTTGTTCGCAATTGTTCACCTTCTTGAAGACTGCGGTCAGAGACAAATCACCACCGACAGAGACCGTATAGATTGGGTTCGTGGAAATATACTCGCTGGATGAAGCGCTTCCCGCACTTGCTGTCTCATAAACGACGGACTCCTCGAAGAAGAGCTTCAAGTCAGAGCTCTTAGCTTCATGCTGGTGAACCTCCACAGCAAAGAGGTTTGTTCCCTTCTTCAGGAAACGGGCTGGAATAACAACAATCTCAGTGGAATCGTTAGCCCAAGTATCGGCAAATTTCGACCCGTCCACCCCATTCGCATCTATATTGCTGGCCTTCACCACATTACCGTTCACGTAGAGGACAAAAGCATCGTCATAAGTGATGCGGGCGACAATCGCCTGAATATCACTCACACTCTCCAAGTTGAAGAGGCTTCTGAAATAAACAGTAGCGTAGTGCTTCCCCGCTTTGCCACTCTCAATCACAGTATTAAATCCGGAGTTGTCATTGTCATTGTAACCCATCACGCCAGATCCCGGCAACCAAGAGGAATCGTCATAATCAACATCATAGGACCATTTGCTGGAGCTTCCCTTTCCCTCCTCAGAAGTGTAGCACTTCCATGACCTCGTGTGCGTATATTCCAATCCGACAGTGTCGACCGGGGTTTCCACCACCTCAGGAGTGGAGGAAGATTCTCCATTGTTCTTCCAGCCCAGGAACTTATACCCCATAGGAGCCACCGCCTCGAGCTTCAATGTTTTGCCGGAAAAATATTTGCCGGAGAAAGACGATGTCGGAAGAAGTTCCCCATTCATCATGACACGGCCTTCGGACAGGTTAGAAGACAAACCCAAGCCCACCAGGCTGCTTCCGCTCAATTCAGGGAAATTATCCTCCTTCAGCATTTGTTTGTAGATAATGCTCGGCCTCTTAGAGGCGAAACTCAACATTCCAGCATCATCCACATCATGTCCAAATGTGGCGCAGTATTCCTCATTGACCAATTTGGATATGCTTTTCCATGTGTTTTCAATCTTATTATATTCCAACGCAGTGCCTAAATGGATCAGATACTTCGTCAGGAATTTTTCCCGGAAAGTGCTATTCTTCATCAAACTAGAGAAGATGATGGTTTTCCACTTCGTGTTCTCCGTGAAACCGACCCCAGATTCTCCATTGCCCCAATTATAGCGTGATCCTTCTCCCTTGCACCATTTAAACATATCCACATCAGGAATACAGTGATTATTTTCTCCTTCACTATAAAGGCCAAATCCGAAATCCGTGTCAAAAGTGATCCAACGGAAACGTCCGTTGTTGCGCTCCCTCCAAATCTTACAGTTATTCGCTGGCCAGTCGGTGTTCACAATAAATTGTTCGAAAATCTGATAGTTCATATACTCATCCATATCCATCATTTTGGATGCCTTCTCGTAGTAGTCACTAGCCTTAGGGTCACTTTTCGAAAGGAAATTAACCAAATTGTTATAAGCCTCCAAATCACCACAAGTCGCGACAATACCGTTTTTGTTGGTGATTTCAATCACATCAATGTCTTTGCTGTCCAGTCCGAAGTTAGTCTCAACATACGCCTTGTTCGTGCGCTCGCGTAAGCCCATCAACCCTCTATACTCTCCATTCAGGTAGAACGCCACCGGCTGATATGCCTGATAATCGATGCCCATATTCTTCGCGATGCTTTGCATGAAGCCATCCCGGCAACGTATATACCTTTCTTCATGACCATTTCCACCATTCCTCAACTGCAAGGATTTGTACTCCTCACACTCCTTGTCCGCAAAGAACTTATAATTTAATTTCCCATTTTTATACCCCATTCTATCACCAGCCTTGATCTTCAATGACTTCGTTTCGTACTTGCGGGAGCAACCACCCATCACAGCGATATCCACTTCATGAGATAGAACTCTTTTCCCGTCCACGAAATATTCGAAGTTGGCCGGACGTGCCCAATCCATCAAATAATTCAATTTCCTATTATCCGAAAAGCAACTTTGATCCGGATATGCGCTATATGGGTTATCCTCATCACCTTTCGTATAAATACCAATGGTCCCATCATATAGGTTCTTCGAGTCTGTCACAATGGATACGATAGGCAATTTAGACTTCCCGCATTTGTACCTTTCATCCAAAGCGTATGAGGAGATGAACGTTCCCGTTAGAATAGCGCTAGGAAGCATGCCATCTTTATACGCCCTCGCGCGAATGATGATATTATCCTTCACATTATTACTGATCTTCGAAACGATGATGCCATCGGAAGGATATAGTTCGCTTGTTGCGGTAGGCTCGCTTCCGTCTATCGTATAGCGGATATCCACCCCACTGGTATTGCTCTTAATCTTAATGACAGAATTGTTATATGAAACAATGCCAGGCACCATCCCGTCGAATTCGAGTGTCGAGCAACGGGATGACAGGCTTGCGTAGGCTTGGGAATTCTTCTCCTTCGGAGTAGGCTCCATATAACCCACATTTTTGCCATCGAAACCATACGAGATGTGCGGTTGCGTCGCACCGTACTTGAATGAATCCACAACGGCATTATGTTTATCCTTCAATACAACGACACCTCCGTCGGCATCCAACTTGCGCTCCGTTTTACTGTCCGTCTCCGAACCATCAAAACAGAACACCTTATACTTGCCAGAACCGATCTCGTTTGATTCCTCTATGCTCCACATCCATTCCCACTCCACGGAACCATCCTTCTTCGACTTATAGTGCACGATTTTATACCCCTTCAACTCGACGCTTGCACATGAAGCATCGTTGTAGAATTCAACCCAACCATTGTAGTTCTGGTTTTTCATATAGGTTGAAATATTACATGGCATTACCTCATTCACTTTCACACCCGCATTCGCCGCATATCCTATGGACAATCCAGCTATTATGAGAGCCAATCTTGTCAGACAGAACCGAATAAGTGTTTTCATAAGCAATTCGTTTTTAATTAACACCATTAGGGGCGATAAACCCTTTCAGAGAAGTGACCTTCCCTGTCTACTCTGTTTCATCCTTCTAAATTCAGGTTATCCCCTTTATTTTGTAAACTCGATTACGAATATAATAAAATTTTCTTAATATCAAAAAAAAATCGCACTATCTGAATTGACCAATAATAATATATTTGTCATTACATTGATGGCGCATTGAGTCTTTTTGAAAAAAAATCTTAAAGGGAGAAAATAATACTTTGTTGTATGCAAAAAATAAGATTTCTTTGTGAAACAAATAGATGAAAGCATATTTGGGATATGGCTGAGATGAAAAACCTTGCTAAACAGACCGCTATCTACGGCGTTAGCAGTATTATGGGCAAGTTCCTGAATTGGTGCCTCGTTCCGCTCTACACGTACGTGCTCACCAATTCCGCCGAATACGGAATCGTGACGAACCTCTACGCATGGACCGCCCTATTATTGGTTATCCTTACATACGGCATGGAGACGGGTTTCTTCCGCTATGCGAACAAGGAAAAGGAGAATTCGGACAATGTATACAGCAGCGTGCTCTGCTGCGTCGGCGCCACCTCCACACTCTTCGCATTACTGGGCGTGGTATTCAGCTCCACCATCGCCGACCTGCTAGGCTATTCCAAACATCCTGAGTTCATCTCGATGCTCTGCGTCATCGTCGCCATGGATGCGTTCGGGTGCATCCCCTTCGCCTACCTGAGGTTCCAGAACCGACCGATTCGTTTCGCCATCCTCAAGCTGGCGATGATATTGGTGAACATCTCCGCCAACATATTCTTCCTGATCATCTGTCCGAAGATTCAGGCTTCACACCCAGAATGGATCTCCTGGTTCTACGACGAGAGCTATGGCGTCGGCTATGTATTCATATCCAACCTCATCTCCACCCTATTCGTCACCTGCATGCTGTTGCCTCAGATCCTAAAGGCTAAATTTAAAATCGACACCTCATTGCTGAAACAGATCCTGAAATACTCCTTCCCGCTCCTCATCTTAGGTGTGGCGGGCATCATGAACCAGAGTCTGGACAAGATCATCTTTCCTTACCTCATACCCGACAGGGAGGTGGCTGACGCACAACTAGGCATCTATGGCGCATGCTTTAAGATCGCGATGGTAATGATGATGTTCACCCAAGCCTTCCGCTATGCCTACGAACCTTTCATCTTCGCACAAAACAAGGGCGGCGACAAAAAGAACGAATATGCGGATGCGATGAAGTTTTTCATCATCTTCTCCTTCCTGATTTTCTTGGGGATGATTTTCTACTTGGATATATTGAAGCATCTGATTCGAAGCGATTACTGGGAAGGCCTGCGTGTGGTGCCTATCATCCTCATCTCCTACCTCTTCCAAGGGATATTCTTCAACCTATCCCTTTGGTATAAGCTGACGGACAAAACCCAATACGGAGCGTATTTCTCCATCATCGGACTTGTCATCACACTTTTGGTGAACATCCTGTTCGTGCCGAAATATGGCTACATGGCCTCCGCCTCCGCCTCGCTCTGCTGTTTCTTCACCATCACGGTCATCTCCTACTGCTTCGGGCAGAAATATTACCCGATCAAATATGACTTCAAATCCATCCTCATCTACACGCTTGTGACGGCGCTCTTCTTCGCCATCCACACCTTCTCGCCGGCGGAAGGGGCATTGCGTTATGCACAGGACACCCTGCTGCTTATTTTATTCCTCGCCCTCATCATCAAGCGGGACCTCCCACTGAAGGCGTTACCAGTCATCGGAAAGTATTTCAAATAAGCGCTGGAAGGAATTCCTGACACGCTGGTCACGTACAGGTCTCATAGAGCGGACATTATCGTTTGATAATCTTATAAATCTTCTCATCCCCTCCTTGGGGTGACACACGCAGGAGATATACCCCCGCACGCAATCCGCTCATATTCATGGTATGGCTATCGTTGATGGCGCTCTCCTTGAGCATGACGTGTCCCGTGATGTCCGTGAGTTCCAAATGGCACACACCAATCATGTCGAACTGGAGGTATAGCTTATCCCTGACAGGATTGGGATAGAGAGAGACAATGCAATTAGAGCGTTTAGCCAGGGATTCTCCATCATTGCCCTCATAAATAGCAGTAAAGGAGTACGATTTGTTTTTGTAGGTCTTTACGGTTATTTTATTGTCATACAAATATTTGGTATCGATCACATTCCCTTTGTCCGTACAGATAGCCAGCCACTTCACGAATCTATGGCCATTCACCTGAGGCAAGGCCTCAACAGTAAGGGAATCATCCTGAAACCATTTCCCGTCAAACCTATCACGGTAGAGCCGTTCTCCGCAAAGGAACAAATTCCCTTCCCTCACCTCGTCCTCTTCCAAAGAAGATTTAATCGTAAGCGGAATTGGCTTTCCCAAGGAGTAATATTCGGATAGCATTCCATAAAGGAGGTCGTGCCTATGTTCAATCCAATCCGGCATCTGCTCGAGGCAGGTGTTCCATGTGCTTTGAGGCCAATTCCATCTGTTTCTGTGGTAAGGGTATTCATCCGCAATGATGGATGTGATAGAGTCTATGACATGGTACATCTCGGATTTATGGAAGATATCCCCCGTCTGGATGGCAATCCGTTCTATGTACATCCTTTGCACAATGGGGTCGGACAATATACGCTCCAGCACCCAGGTCGCCCAATCCATGTTTCCATGTTCATAATAAGGCTCCCTCCTCGAAAGGAAATTGAATGGATTGATATTCACCCCAATAATATCCTTATTGTTGTCGGTAATAGGCCAATATTCGAATCCGCCATCCAAGTCCTTCAGCAACCATCTCCACTTCCCGTTGTTCCTGTTCCTCCAGAAAACATAATTGTTGTTAGGCCAGTCGTAGTTCCCGACGAAAGCCTGAAGTGACATGTAGTTGAGGAATTCGTTCACATCCACAAGGGAGCATAGTTTCTCATGGGAGAAGTTGGGCTGGCTGAGGAATTCACATAGATTGTCATACGCATCGAGGGTGCCTTCCTTGATCTCATGGTTTTTGAAGAGATCGATCTCCGCAGTCCCGTAGTTGGATAAGAAATAATCATCATTGTCGGATTCCCTCATGTTTTCTATCCCCCAATATTGCCCGTTCAAGTATACGATGGTGGGTTGGCAAGTTTGGTAATCGACATCGACCTTTCCGCCTGAGAGTTTCTGCAGGAACGCGTCTTTCACGATCGTCAATTGGGCGTCGTTTCCACCGTTCCTTAGGTAGATGCATCTATATCCGCCCTCCTCCTTGGACTCTTTCTCCGGAAAGAATTTGTAGGAGAAATAATTGTTGCCGTACCTTTTCTTCGCATATATCTTCAGGCCTTTTACGTTTTCAACACGGGGCCATCCTCCTGCGATCCTCGCTTCGCATAGCTGGTTGATCACCCTTTCCCCCTCGACGAAGTACTCCATGTTGAGAGGACGCCTCCTATTGGTTCTGTAGTTGAATGGACCTCCGAACCCCTCCTTGTAGTAAACACCAGTTTTCCCTTCCACATATATTCCCAACGTGTCGTCCCACAGATACTTCGGATCCAAAGAGAGCGATACGATCGGGAGCTGCATCTCCCTGTCGGTTATGATGTAAGTATTGGCGTTGGAAGGTTTGCTCAGCAAATCCCCGCTGATGATTTTAGCTTTTATGACTGTTGAACTATCGATGGCTATCGGTTGGACATAAAGCGGAGAATGTTCTGTGGGTTCGCTTCCGTCCAGCGTATAATGGATGTCTTGCCCGTACGGATTCGGAGCGGTAAGTTGGACGGTCAACGGGCCGTAAAATATGCCTCCTTGTCGATCAAATTCGACGTCAGGAGCGGATTCCTTTTCCACACAATCATCCGAGTTGGGCAACAGTGGCGTGGCGTGTTCGAACCACACCCAACTCGATGCGTCGGACTGGCATCTGCCGAAACTGTGGTTGATGGGGGCATCCATATATTTCGGGGTTTCATCTTCGACCTCCCCATCGTCGCGGGTAAGGCAGAGGCTACCATTGACGTTGCCCATGTCGATGGTGGCGTGTATGTGCTCAGGAAACGTCGTCTCCTCCTTGTCCGTGTAGATGATCCTATATCCGTGGGAAGGGATAACACACTGGACAGGTATCTTCCATAAGAAAGGATCGGACGATTTGTCGGATAAATACCATCCCTGGATGTCTATGTCGTGGTCAGTCATGTTGTGCAGTTCCACCCAACCCTGCGGAAATTTATAGTCCTCGTCGATTACCGCATTCACATTGTTGGGCATAATCTCATTGATGATTATTCCCCTATCGGCGGCATGCACGGCGCATAGTGGCGGCGATACAAGACTCATAAGAGCAAAAAATGTACTTAATGTATTCTTCATATCTTAACCGATTCCGTATTTGACGAGTGGGTTCTCCTTCCCTTATCGGAGACCACAAAAATATTATCTTTTTCAACACCTGAGCAAGGCAACGCCACACTTCTTTTGCGAAAAGCTAACGAATAATCACCATTTTGCCTCCAACGATATAGACACCACTAGGCAACCCCTCTATATCCGATGATTTTCTGATTTTACGTCCGTCCATCAGATAGACTCCGTCAGCATATTTCCACCCATTTTCATCCAAGCTATCCTGCCCCGTACTTATCGTTTCGGGAACATTCAATACGCCCATCTGCTCCAATTGGAATGTATCACGGAGGAATTCATAATTCCTTCCATACCAATCCTTCACATAGTCTAGTTCCTCCGCAATCGACTGTTTCAAGGGCACTGGGTTTCCATTCCATTTGTTATACTCCCGCTCCCAAGCTCCTGATGTCAGAAACGCATCCGAATACTCGTCCAACCGCTTCTCTATATTTTTGGGGTGGAGCATTGTGGAATAGAGATTCACCAGCTTTTGTTTCACACAATCCATAAATCCATCCATATTCTGCAGAACGAGACCATTGAATGGAGGAATTTTATTGAACAAATCGAAAGAAAAGAGTATATCATAATAGGCTCCATCCCAAGAACCGCCTAGCGACATATCCATGTCCCATGGCGAGATCAGGAACCTATGAGCCTTATTGACATTGACAACAGACAAAAATGTGTTCTTGTAGAGACAATCATTCACATTGAACGCCATGATTAGGACAATATAATCGACAAGATTCTCCCAATAGAAATAGTCCTGATAATGATTGCGGAAAACCGAATCCGACGGGGCCATTGAGTTTAAGTCCATCAAATCCATCAAAGGTTTCCAAGTGTCGAAAGATGGGGAATCGCTTGGATACTGCAGTTCCCATCCATTCCAAACGGAACTATTCACATCCTCATCCTTATAGGATTTAAGGTTGGTATGGACGGTAACCCCTTTGTATAGCACCCCCCTTATGGTGGTGTCATTCGTATCCTTCTTCATCTTTTTCAGGCCTAACAACTTACGGTCAATCTTGTCCGACATGCAGTACAGTCCATGGTAGTTTCCATTGATGAACACCTCCACATACACACCTATTGTCCCGTTCCGGTTCCCATAAGCGGTCTCGTATGGAGTCTGGCTCATATCGTTCCACACATCGAAACAGATTCTATTCCTCATCCTCGTCCTGTCGATGGCCATCGCATCCAAGATCCAACTATTCTCTTCTCTGATACCCAATACATTGGCATTCAGTTTCTCGCCAACATCATCCACCAATTTGATGGAAAATGACTTCTTCTCGTGAGCAACCGACGTTCCGCCCCGATACCTGATCTGACATGGATACTTAACCGATTCAGACAATGAATCCGTCCTTTTTTGGAGGTCGACTATCTCTATTTCACCATTGACGAACTCTCTTTTGTTGACAGCGGAAATATCCACAGTCAAGTTCACAAGCGGCAAAGAACCAGACCACAGTTCGCTTCTCATCTGCTCGAACTGGGTTTTGTCATCCTGTCCTTGCGCAGATCCACATAACAAACACATCCCCAAAAAGAAAGTCAGGGAAAGCACCTTGAAATAATATGGAAACGATTTGTTGTTCATTTACTTGTGCAATAACAGAAATGATTTCTTAATGATTCTATACTTTAAATATACCCCGCAATCACTCATTTTTCATACATAAAAATCGATTCGTTCAGCCACACATAGGTGTTTCCCTCTTATTCGCCCCAAAAATAATAATTATCTTTCTGAGCAAACGCACAATTGCTCTTTTTCTCACATCCTATTCCGTTTTTTAGCTTCCGCACTCTCCCGGCATAAGACAACAGACAAAGCGGGAAACATCACCATCCGCACAACGAAAGAGCGTCCTTCGGATCACTCCGAGGACGCTCACACAGACGGTAGATTTCCGTATATCAGTTATATGCTGACTCTCCGTGTTCGTACACATCCAAACCTTCTTCCTCGATTCTCTTCGGGACTCTCAAGCCATGGATCTTCTTGATCGCGAAGAATACCAGGAATCCTACGCCGAATGACCAAGCCGCTACCGTGCACTCACCAATCAGCTGAGTCAATACTGAGTATCCGCACTCCTCGTAAGCGAAGACACCCGTGAGGATCGTGCCTGTGAATCCTGCCATACCGTGTACAGAGACTGCACCGACAGGGTCGTCGATATGGAGCTTCGTGTCAAGGAAGTTGACAGAGAAACACATTACCACGGAAGCGATGGCTCCGATGATGGCTGCGGAACCGATTGACACGCAGTCGCATCCAGCCGTGATGCCGACCAATCCTGCCAAGATACCGTTGCATACCATGGACAATGATGGTTTTCCGTATACCAACCAAGTGTAGATCAATGCCACGATTCCTCCTACGGCTGCCGCAATGTTTGTCGTCACGAAGATGTGGGACATGGCGGACATGTTATCGAGGATACCACCTCCGTAGGTTGCTGGGTCTACCGCACCTTGAGCCGCTACCGTTGATCCAGGGTTGAATCCAAACCATCCCATCCAAAGGATCCAAACACCTAAGGCCGCCAAGGTCAAGCTGTGACCCGGAATGGCGTGGGTCTTTCCGTCCTTTCCGTATTTGCCCAAACGTGGACCCAATACGATGGCGCCAGCCAAAGCGATGAAACCACCACAAGAGTGGACTACAGCGGAACCTGCGAAATCATGGAATCCCAACTCGCTCAACCATCCGCCGCCCCATGACCAGTGCGCTTGAATCGGATAGATGAAAGCGGAGATCAGGACGGAGTAGAGCATGTACATGGAGAACTTGGTACGCTCAGCCATGGCACCAGAAACGATGGTGGCCGCCGTCGCGCAGAAGACCGTTTGGAAGATGAAGTAGCACTCCTTCGGCAAGTTGCCGCAAGGGTTTTCCACACCACCTATACCGAATCCGCCCCATCCCATGAACGTTCCGGCGCCGAACATGATGGAGAAGCCCACTATCCAATAGAGGACAGAGCCCGCGGCGAAGTCGCAGAAGTTCTTCATCAGGATGTTAGCCGTGTTCTTCGCCCTGGTCAATCCAGCCTCAACCAAGGCGAAACCAGGTTGCATAAAGAATACCAGCATGGCTGCCAAAAGCACCCAAATCGTGTCGACCGCGCTGACAGAAGAGGCTTCCTCCGCCGCAGATGCTGCCGCTTCCGCCACAGCCCCGTCTTGCGCCATGGCAGGCAGCCCTACGCAGAGGGTAGTTGCCATTGCCCCGATGCGCGCGGCCCTTGATGTTATATGTTTTAATATTGTGTTCATAATTAGCATATTGTTTATCGTTTGAATTATTTGAGTCTTATCTCTCTCTTATCATTTCTCTTGTTCGGCATTGTAAAGGGCAGTGTCGCCACGGTCGCCCGTCCTGATCCTGATGGCGTCCTCCACATTGATGATGAAGATCCTACCATCACCTATCTCGCCCGTGTAGGCGGCTTTCTGGATCGCCTCAACCGTCCGCTCCACGTTCTTGTCACGGACAATGATGGAGACCAATATGCGTTCGATAACACTCGTGTCATACACGACACCTCTGTAGATTCGTCCTTGTCGGGCCTTTCCTACACCACGGACATCATAGTAGGAGAACCATTCGATATCCGCCGCCAACAAGGCGTCTTTTACCTCCTCAAACTTTGTTTTTCGGATAATTGCTTCAATCTTCTTCATGATGATTAAGTTTTAATTACATGACTAATAAGTTAAAGGGCCAATCCCGCCTAAAAGCTGATGCCGAAGACACCATACACATTCTCCGTGTTAGGATTCAAGACCAATTGGGTGAATATCGGCAGGGAATAAAACTCCGTGATTTTCAGCTCCTTGGTCGCCTTCAAGGAGAGGTTCACCATGTTGAAATTAGAGGAGTAGACACCCTCCCATGGGGTGAACCCGGCGGCGAATTCCAGCGACACATCGCTCAAGTTCACAGGGTATCCCAGTTCGATGTAGGTGGAGAACTGTTCATCCCCTTCCGCATTCTTATCATTCAGGAAATAAGTGTTCCATGCGATGCTCAAAGCGAACTTCTTGCAAACCGCGGAGAAGTCGAATCCGACCGTACCCTCCAACATGTGCGAATTATCCGCGAAATACTTAGGCGTAGCGCCATCCTCATACGGACCGAAATAGTCCGTCAGCGCCATCGAGAAACCGCCGACCTCGTAACCCAAGATCCAATCAAATTCGTTTATGGCAGTTTTAAAATCGGAGGAAGCCCATGCGCCCAAGGACAATCCTTTGTATGAGATACCAAACGAAGGCTGGAAACTGGCCCCCGACACCTTAGCGCCGCGGCACAAATACGAACTTACCAAGTCCGCACCAACGGTGAACTCAACCTTTGACGAGGTGCTATCCTTTTCTTCCGCTCTCAAGGGGCATGCCATAACGCAGGACAGCAACATTAATAACCCCAACTTCCATAATCTTTCCATAATACTAATGGTTAAATGTTATACAATAATATCACAATGATAATTGATTTGCTATTTTTGCTATCATTATGACACTACAAAGATAATATTGATAACATTATGATAATAACAATATCTATTTATTCTACAAAATGAATTTCAGTATCTTGCAAACTGTAACAAGGGATGGGTTGTTATCTTTGGAATTATAAGGAAAACATATCGCTTTTGCGACAAACAAACAGTAAGCAATGAATTCACCAAAAGGTCATATAAGCGCGCAAACTGCCTGCATTCAAACGTCGACGGAGGGGGATGACCCGCAAAAAAACAGAATGTGTCCTAAATTTATTTTTCAAGTAAATTCGCTCCAAATACAAAAAATCCCTATCTTTGGCGAATAAAAACACAAGGCAATGGAAAAGATTGACGATTTAGACAAGGATATTCTGAAGATTATCACCAGAAACGCCCGCATTCCGTTCAAGGATGTGGCGGCAGAGTGTGGAGTGTCACGCGCCGCTATTCACCAACGTGTCCAACACTTGGCTGATCTAGGTGTGATTATTGGTTCCGGCTATCACGTCAACCCTAAGATATTAGGTTACCAAACTTGTACTTATATAGGGATTAAACTGGAGAAGGGTTCCATGTATTCTGAAGTGGTACCTGAGCTGGAAAAAATCCCTGAGATCGTGGAGTGCCATTTCACCACAGGTCCTTACACCATGATGGTGAAACTCTACGCCAAAGACAACGAGCATCTGATGCAACTCTTGAACGGCAAGATCCAGAGCATCAAGGGCGTGTCCGCCACAGAGACGCTTATCTGCCTCGAGCAAAGCATCAAGAGGGAATTGCCTATTTCCCTTTAATAATCACAAGAAAAAAAATCAGCCACCCTTTGGAGATAGCGGTTATCTCCGAAGGGTGGTTTTTTTAGTTCATTGAGGCATTCAGCATCCCTTTAAAATCCGCTAAAGGAAAATCCTCGCATCAACACTAATTGCAAATAGTAAATCGTCAAATAGCAAATACCCTAATGTGGTAAATGAAACCGCCATAGGTTCCACTATTTAATCCGCTTTGAAAATTTCAAAAGCAAAACCATGTTTCAGGGAAGGAATCATCGAAAAGATTGGGCAATTTGTACTTCGTTATGGTTTACTATGTTCAGGAACACCTCGTCTTCCGAACAAGCACACATCGCATTATCATCGTGTGAGAACGATATTTTCCGCTGCTGACCTGTTTTCTCTAAGTACCGATCGTCCGGGTAAATATAGCATATATGATTCCCCAACACGCAACAAGCCCTGAGTCGTTCCTGCAAACCATCCTCAGACCGTCCATAGTATTCATGATGATGGGTGAAAATCTGAATATCGTATTTTGCCTCCCTGGAACATTTCGCCTTCCCGCCATAATCATAAGGGGAAACCTCCATCCCGTTCGGATCCCTGAAATAGATATCAAGCGGCACGTCGGGTTCCTTGCCGAACTGCACGGCAATAACCGACTCAATGTTCTTCTTTAGTGTTTGATCGATAAACGTATATTCGTCGAGGTTGAAACTGATATGATGTCCACTACAGGCTACCATAAACATAGCCAGCAACAGCAGGAGAAGCCAGTGGAAGGCTCTAATTCTCCCTGCAATATTTATACCCGATTTATTTTCCATCGCTTATCTTTCTTAAAATTAGGAGATAGTAAGTATCTCCCAACAAATCTAAGCAATATATTTCTATTTTCAATTTACTATTTAACGATTTACCCCCAGGAAGTTTCCATGGGCTATACAAAGAGCTACCCAATGGGGAGGAACGACATCATCGTTAATGCGTGAGTATAATGTGCGTCTAGTGCATTTAACATCCGCACTGCAAGGGCATACCATTACCTAGCCCAGGGCATCGCCCTGGGGAACAGGATAGTAAGTGATAATTTCTAAATAGGGCACAAAAAACTCCAGCACATTGACTTGCAATATGTTGGAGTCTTAATTTTGTGGAGATGCAGGGGTTCGAACCCTGGTCCAAACGGGGAAATCATAAGCTTTCTACATGCTTATTCCTGACTTCGATTTTCGAGCGACGGCAAGACCAGGACCACCAACCATCGCCTTATCCTCTAAAGTTTCATTCAGGCATCGAGGCTTACCTGAACTATTCCCGATTTATCTGCTCCTCCATATCCGACCGCTTCGGGAAGATAGCATCGGGGAGAAGTCTTGTCCGGACACCCGTGTCCGGATTAAGCCAAAATCTACTATGCTTCGATTAGGCAGCAAGAGCAAAGTTATTCTCGCCAGTTAAATTTTTGGTCTCCAGATTATAGTGCTAGCCACCAGCGCACTGCATGCTTACCTACCACCTCTGCCCGCTGTCAAATCCAGTCATCCCCATAGAATGTACTGCTCTGCGCAGGTTAAAGGACGCTTCTCTAAGCGATTGTGCAAATATAAAACGGATTTGCGGAAATAGACGCCTATTACCCGTTAAAAAAACATAACGAAACAAATATGCTTGATAACCAGTATTTTACTAACCGAAATACTCCATCCTACTTGCGTCAAGCCTCAGGAAGATGAACAATAATATCGTGAATCCCCACAGGGAAGAACCTCCGTAACTGAAGAACGGAAGCGGGATACCGATGACAGGCGTCAAACCGATCACCATGCCGATATTGATGAAGAGATGGAAGAAGAAGATCGAGGCCACACAATAGCCATAGATACGGCTAAACAGGGAGCGTTGTCGTTCCGCCAGCATGATCAGTCGTATCAGGAGGAAGAGGAACAACCCCAGCACGAGCGTCGCTCCGATGAATCCGTGCTCCTCCCCTACGGTGCAGAAGATGAAGTCGGTATCCTGCTCCGGCACATATTTCAGCTTCGTCTGCGTACCATTCAGGAAGCCCTTTCCGACCAGGCCACCCGAACCGATGGCGATCATGGATTGGTTCACGTTATATCCCGCCTTCTTAGGGTCATTTTCCATACCCAACGTCACCTTGATACGTGTCTGCTGGTGAGGCATCAGGCTGTCGAACGCTTTGTCCGCCATGCTGGAGATACCAATGCACGCCAAGCCGAAGAGACCGATGAGGAGATAGCCCCGCATTCGCTCCTTGATCCTCATGACAAGACATAAGACGAAGGAACCAATGATCGCCGCATAGCCGATATAGGTGAAAGGGACAGGATAACCAAACGTCTTGTAGACGATATACCCTATCAGGAACAGCACAATCGATGCCCCCATGAGAATCGAGGCCGATTTCTTGTCACGCATGAAAATGACCAGGAAGGCGCACTGCACGATCAAGGCAATGCCCATCACGATCAGCAACCCGTACGATTCGTCAGGCAGTTCAGGGATGACACAGACCGAGCCAAAGCGTATGGAGACGATGAATATCACCACAAGGAGGAAGCCCAGGAAGAGAAAGATTCCGTTCATGCCCTCCCGATATAACACCAGCAACAAACAACTATAGACCAAAGCGGAACCGGTCTCCTGCTGGAAAACAATCAGAATCATCGGCATGAGGATGATGAGAGCGGTCATGATCCAATGCCTAGGGCGAGAAATAGAATAGCCCGGTTCGCTCATAAACTTCGCCAACGCAAGGCAGGTGGCCGTCTTGGCGAACTCGGCAGGCTGGATGCTGACAGGGCCCAACACCAGCCACGATCGGGAACCCTTGATCTCCGGCGCCACAAAGATAGTCAATAGCAGCAGGAACAACATCGCCGCAAACAAGGCGTACGCCAACATGTTATAAAGACGGCTATCCAGCATCAGAAGGACAGCGCCAATCACCAAGGCGCAACCGATCCAGACCAACTGCTTACCGTAACGGAAGGATAAGTCCCAGAAAGGAGCCTCCTCGAAGTTATAGACCGCCCCATAGATGCTGAACCAGCCCATGATGACAAGGAAAAGGTAAATACCGATGGTCACCCAATCCAAATTCTTCACTATGTTAATTCTACGTGACGGCATTACTTAGGCAACAAATTAGCGTTCAACATTCTTTCCTCCAAATAGAGACGTCGTTTCGGGATATACCCTTTCAGGTACTTCTCCATCATCAACGTGGCGATCGGCGCCGCCCATGTGGCACCGAAACCACTATTCTCGACCACGACGCAGATAGCGATCTTAGGGTCCTTCTTCGGCGCGAAAGCCATGAAGAGGGAGTGGTCCTCCCCATGCGGGTTCTGGGCCGTACCCGTCTTACCGCACACCTCGATGCTATCGATGCGCGCAGCCCAACCCGTACCGTTCTTCATCACCAAATCCATACCCTCCACCACGGTCTCGAAGTAGATGGAGTCGATGGTGGAGACCTTCTTTTGGAGATAACAGGAATCAATTTCCCTGCCCTCTATCTTCTTCACTAGATGAGGGACGATGTAATAACCCCTGTTCGCTATCGTGGCCGCCAAATTGGCTATTTGGAGCGGCGTAGCGAGGATTTCTCCCTGTCCGATGGAGTTGGATACAATCATGAGGGATTTCCACCGTCCTTCACCATATATACGGTCATACACACCCGAATTAGGGATGTAGCCACGCTTCTCGTTAGGCACATCCGCACCCAATTTATAGCCAAAGCCCAACGAAACCACATGGTTCTTCCATACCTCGAACGCATTCGATATGTTCTTGTATTTCCTATTATCCATCATGTTACGGAAACCTGCGCAGTAGTAGGCGTTACAGGAGTGTTGGATGGACTGTATTAGATTGAGCGGGGAGAAATGGGCATGGCAACCCACCTTGAAGCTACCCACATGGTAACCCTCCGAGCAAGGGAAAGCCGTCCATTGCGAGATGATCTTCTCCTGCTGGAGAACCAACGCATTCACCGTCTTGAAGGTCGAACCCGGAGGGTAACAAGCCATCATCGGGCGGTCGAACAACGGCTTCAACGGGTCGTTCACCAAGATGTCGTAATTCTCCGAACGTTTACGACCCACCAGGAGGGAAGGGTCATACGTAGGACTGGAGACCAATGCGAGGATCTCTCCCGTGGAAGGGTCGATCGCCGCAATACTACCCACCTTATTCTGCATCAGGCGTTCTCCGTAGGCCTGCAAGTCTATGTCGATGGAGAGCTGCAAATCCTTGCCAGGC
Source organism: Paludibacteraceae bacterium (assembly GCA_017962085.1). Lineage (GTDB taxonomy): Bacteria > Bacteroidota > Bacteroidia > Bacteroidales > Paludibacteraceae > UBA1181. Next base: position 213,468 of record JAGCWA010000017.1, on the reverse strand, counting down.
TTGGACTCCTTGTCGTACAATCCATCCTCCAGTTTACCTTGAATCCTACCATGCGCGTCACGCAGGAAAATCTCCTCGCCCTTTTCCCCTCGCAGGTCCTTTTCATAAGTGAGTTCGACACCATTCTGCCCGGCATAGTCGCCCGGCACATAGAAATGGTCGATCGTGTCGGCCTTCAGCGTATTACGTCCCACCTCACCGATACTGCCTAAGAGCAATGCGGCGTTAGGGTAATTATATTCACGCAAGGTACGTTTCTGCAGATACATGCCCGGATAGAGAAAACTTTTCTCCTGCAACACACCATAATCGTGCGCATCCAATTGGGCGATAAGCAGTTGCGGGGTATATCGGGAGTAGCCCACACGGTTACGCATCTCCCTGACCTTATCGATGAAATCCTTCTTTGTGATATTGACGGAACGGCAGAACTCCAGCGTGTCGAACCCGTTCATTTCACGGGGAACGACCATCACATCGTATGATAATTTATTGAATACCAAAACTTTATCATTCCTGTCACGAATGATTCCACGCGCAGGGAACTGCACTTTCCGCAGATAAGCATTACTATCAGCCTTATCCTGGTAAGTCTGATCGACCAACTGCAGATTGATTAGTCTGGCAATGTAGATAAGCACCACGGACAACATCAATGCGGCGATCACAAATCTTCGGTTCGCATAGATATCGTTCGTCATCGGCGCCTGGCTTTAAAGTACTCGAAACTTAAGATGAGAAGCAATGTGAACACGGAGCAACAAACCGCCTTCAACAAAGCGAACCAGAAAACGGAGAGCGTGAACGCCTCGATTAGGAAGAACACCAAATGATGGATCAACACCAGATAGGCGACATATTGCACGAACATATTGAATCCAAACCTATCGATGGAGGGTGTCATATCATCATAATCATCCTTCGGACCGAAGAAATTCTGGAAATAGGGTTTCAGGAAAGCGACGAACGTGGTGGCAAAGGCATTGCAACCCAACGTGTCACAGAAGATATCCAACACCAAACCCAGCAAAAATCCCCATACCAGCGTCATCTCCTTGGAGACGGACGAAGGGAGCAGCAGGATAAAGTAAACATACAAATAGGGGGTGATAAAGCCCAGGAACTTGATATTGTTCAGGAGCAATATCTGGAGCAGCAGGAATCCTACGCACGAAAGCAATCTTTTCAGTGTAATATCAATCATCGCTACGTCCCTTTCTCTTCTCTAGAGCCGACCTTTCATCGGCATATTGATACCTGATGACATCCACATACGAAAGATTGTCGAAGTCCACCGAAAGCTCCACCCTAATGTTGTAAAAGTTATCGTTACGTTCCGAGAAGGAGATCACCTTCCCGACCATGAATCCCTCCGGGAATGTGGAGGAGTAACCACTGGTCACGACCGAATCACCCAAGACGACAGGAATGTACAACGGCACCTCTTCCAAGGTGGCATAGCGGAAGTCCTTTCCCTTCCACAAGAGCTGTCCCAAATGCGTCTTCCCCTTGATGGTGGCGCTTGTCCTCGAAGAGGCATTCACAATCGGCACGACCGAGGCGAAATGGCTCGACGTGCTATTGACGATACCAACAACACCCTTTTCGTTCACCACACCCATGCCAACGTGCACATCATCATTCTCACCCTTGTTGATGGTGAAATAGTTCTTCTGGTTACCCGCCGAGAAATGGATGACCTTCGCCGTGACAAAGGAGTAATTGTTCTGAATCGAATGGTAACGTCTGCCAGTGTATGAAGCGTCTTGGCGATAGAAGGCCAACTGCTCACGCAACTGAACCAATTCCGTGTTCAACGCTTCATTCTCCTTGGCAAGGGAAGAATTCACCGAAGCGAGACTGAAGTATTTGTAGATCTTGTCCGACAGATTATAGACGCTGCCCACCACCACGTTGCTCGAACTCAGGAAATGACTACGCTGAAACTGGTTGTTGTTCACAATCAGCCAAAACGATATCAGTTCCAATCCCAAGAACAGGAAAAGAGTCTTAAAACGAAGAAGGAAGAGAATCAGCGTTCTCATGAATATCTAAGTTCAATGGGTTTAAAAACACAAAGCGCACTGTGCGGAAATCGCCCAGTGGCCTTGCATATTTCTCACGGAAGCCAATGCTTGTTATCTCATCAAGAATGGCAACTTGTCCGCATTCTTAAGCGCAGTACCCGTACCACGCGCAACTGCATGCAACGGATCCTCAGCCACATGGAACGGAATGCCTATCTTAGCCGTCAGACGCTTGTTCAGACCACGGAGCAACGCACCACCACCCGTCAACCAGATACCATTGTTCACGATATCCGCATAGAGCTCAGGAGGAGTCTGTTCCAAAGCGTTCAACACAGCGGCCTCGATCTTGGAGATGGACTTCTCCATACAGTGAGCGATCTCCTGGTAGGAAACCGGCACCTCCATCGGCAAAGCGGTCATTTGGTTAGGACCTCTCACGATGTAGTCCTCAGGTGGCTCGTCCAAGTTCGTCAACGCGGAACCCACATTGATCTTGATCTGCTCAGCCGTAGGCTCGCCGACCTTGATGTTATGCTGACGACGCATATAATCGATCACATCCTCGGTGAGGTCATCACCTGCGATACGGATGGACTTATTCGTCACAATACCGCCCAAAGAGATGACGGCGATCTCGGTGGTACCACCACCTATGTCGACGATCATGTTACCCTCAGGCGCCTCGACATCGATACCGATACCGATCGCGGCAGCCATAGGCTCATAGATCATATAGACCTCACGTCCCTGCGCATGCTCCGAAGAGTCACGCACCGCACGCATCTCCACCTCGGTACTACCCGAAGGGATGCAGACCACCATCTTCAAAGAGGGGTTGAATAAACGATTGTTCGGGAACGCCATCTTGATCATACCGCGGATCATCTGCTCCGCAGCGTTAAAGTTAGCGATCACACCATCGCGCAAAGGGCGGACTGTGTAAATGTTCTCATGAGTCTTCCCATGCATCTGGCGCGCTTTTTCCCCAATCGCCATCAATCGGTCTGTCTTACGATCCAACGCCACGATGGAAGGCTCATCCACGACAATCTTCCCGTTATGGATGATAATCGTGTTCGCCGTTCCAAGGTCGATCGCAATTTCCTGTGTGAAAGAAAACAATCCCATGTTTCTTTATATTTTTATTTTAGTGTTTAAAATGTCTAAAACCAGTCATCACCATGGCCACGCCGTTGTTGTCGCAGTAATCAACGGACTCTTGGTCCTTAATGGAACCGCCCGGTTGAACCACCGCCGTAACACCCGCGTTCTTGGCGATCTCGACGCAGTCAGGGAACGGGAAGAAAGCATCGGAAGCCATCACCGCCCCATTCAAGTCGAAATGGAAGTTACCCGCCTTCTCGACAGCTTGTTTCAACGCGTCGACACGGGAGGTTTGTCCCACGCCACTTGCGCAGAGTTGCTTGTTCTTAGCCAAGACGATCGAGTTGGATTTCGAATGTTTCACGATTTTGTTCGCGAAAATCATATCCTCGATCTCGCTTTGGGAAGGAGCCTTCTTCGTCACGGTCTTCATATCCTCCGCACCTTCCACCTTCTGATCCTTGTCTTGAACCAAAACACCGTTCAGGACGGAACGAACCTGCCGGCTCGGAAGCTTCGTATCTTTCTGAACCAAGATGATGCGGTTCTTCTTCTGGGTAAGGATCTCCAAAGCGTCCGTATCGTAGTCTGGAGCGATGATCACCTCGAAGAAGATCTTGTTGATCTCCTCCGCAGTTGCCCTATCCAACACAGCATTGGTGATCAGCACACCGCCGAAAGCGGATACAGGGTCACCTGCGAGGGCATCCTTCCAAGCCTCCAAAACCGTAGGACGGGAAGCGACACCGCAAGCGTTATTATGCTTCAGGATCGCGAAGGTAATGTCATCGAAATCAGCCATCAAGTTAACGGCCGCATCGATGTCTAGCAAGTTGTTGTATGAGATTTCCTTTCCCTGCAATTGCTCGAAAAGGTTGTTGAATTCTCCGAAGAACACACCCTTCTGGTGAGGGTTCTCGCCGTAGCGAAGCATCTTCGAATTGTCCGCCGTGAAGCGGAAAGCCGAAGCCGAGTCCCCATCGAAGTAGTTGAAGATGGCGGAATCGTAGTGGGAAGATACCGCGAACGCCTCCTTGGCGAACCAACGACGCGTGTCGAGGGTCGTAGTGGCGCCCTGCTCCTTCAACAAGTTCAGGAACGGCTCGTACTGCGCTTGGGAAGCCACAATGACAACGTCCTTGTAGTTCTTCGCAGCGGCGCGGATCAACGAGATACCACCGATGTCGATCTTCTCGATAATGGCCTGCTCCTCAGCACCCGACGCGACTGTATCCTCGAACGGATAGAGATCAACGATCACCAAGTCGATTTCAGGAATCTCGTACTGCTCCATCTGCGCCAAATCCTCAGGCAGGGCGCGGCGGGCCAGGATTCCTCCGAAAATCTTTGGGTGCAATGTCTTCACGCGGCCTCCCAAGATGGAAGGGTACGTGGTGAGGGACTCAACAGCTTGGCAAGGGATGCCGAGAGACTCGATGAAAGTCTGGGTTCCACCCGTCGAAATGAATTGAACACCATCCGCGTGCAGGGCACGTATAATCTCATCCAGTTTATCCTTGTGGTAAACCGAGACCAAAGCCGTCTTAATTTTTTTACTATCAGCCATTTATGAAAAATATTTTTATATCTTTTGCAAAATTAGAAAATTTAGTTCTTATTCTAAAAGAATTTTGATATAAAAATAACGGGTTAACGAGCTTTTTTTCTAAAAATTTCACAAAAAACTCGCAAAGTGTCGTTACCAGATCTCAATCCGCTCTTCCGGACGGACAAACATCTTGCTTTTTTCGTCGATTCCGAAGGCCGAATAGAAGAAGTCCAACATCGGCAATTGCACGTTTACACGGTACTTCCCGTTGGCATGAGGATCAGTGATGACTTGGTTGCGAAGATACTCATCCCGATAGTTGCCAGCCCATATTCTCGAGTATGCGAGCAGGAAACGCTGATCGAATGTCTGACCATCTATCAATGGATCTTTCGCATTGTCAGTCAGTGTATTAAGGAACGCCTGATGGGCAATGTTCAAGCCTCCGAGGTCCGCGATGTTCTCTCCGAGAGTCAATTCGCCATTGCATTTCATGGAATCGATCACCACAACATTGGAGAAACGCTCCTTCATCTTCGAAGAGGCCGCCTTGAATTGCTCGGCATCCTGCGATGTCCACCAATCCATCAGGTTACCATCCTTGTCGAACTGCCTGCCTTGATCGTCGAAGCCATGGGTCATCTCATGTCCGATGACCACACCGATGGCGCCGTAGTTCACCGCATCGTCTCCATCCGCATAGAAGAAAGGAGGCTGCAGAATACCCGCCGGGAAAACGATCTCATTCGACAACGGACTATAATATGCGTTCACAGTCTGCGGAGTCATGTACCATTTCTCCTTGTCGACAGGCTGGCCCACTTCACGCATCTCCTTCAAACTGTGGAAATTGGTCAGGCTGAGGAAGTTCTCGACCAAGCTGAGGGATGGATCCACAACAGCCCCGGAATAATCCTCCCACTTGTCAGGGTAACCCACCTTGACGCCAATCGCCGCCAACTTAACCTTCGCCGCCGCTTTGGTGCTGTCACCCATCCACTTCAAAGCTTCGATTCGTTGCCCGAAAGCAGTGCGAAGATGTTCCACTAAGTCCACGGTGCGTTTCTTCGCAGATTCGGGGAAGTATTTTTCGACGAAAAGCTGTCCCAAAGGTTGCCCCAGCCTACCCTGCACCATTTCCAAGGAACGTTTCCATAACGGTCGCAATTCCTCGATGCCACTCAGCTGTTTGCTGTAAAAATAAAACTTGGTCATCATAAAATCGTCCGACAAGTATGAAGCGACATAATTAATAGTGGAGATCGACACATAATCGTTCAATGTAGCGGAATCCGTCTCAGCGATCAATTTAAAGAGATGAGAGAAGTAGCGTGGCTGACCGACGGTCAGCTCGGTCGGCTTCACAGGGAAAGCATCAAAATAGACATCCCAGTTGAACCCCGGATAAGAGCTCTTCAGTTCCTCGAACGTCACCTTGTTATATACCGCCTGCGGATCACGGTTCTGCACCTTCGTGTTCATCAGGTTCGCCATCTTCTTTTCGAACGCATAGATGGCCTCCGCCCTCGCCTCCGTGCTATCGGCACCCAACAGATTCAAATATTTAGCCAACATACGTTTATATCCACGAATGATTTCCTGGCCCTTCTCGGATTCGTCGAAATAGTAATCTCGGTTAGGCAATCCTATACCGTCCTGCCACAATTCAGCGATGTTCATCGAGCTGTTCTTCGAATCGGGAGTACAACCAACAGCGAAGAAAGGGTTGCCCACATTCAGATGGAAATAGGCCAAATCAGCCGCGAAGGAGGAATCCTTCACATGGAAACTCATGGAATTAATCCTATCAAGGATATACCGTATAGGGGAAATGCCCTCCTGCTGACGCCTGAGCGAATCCATCGCCAGGGCATAATAATCACCGATTTTCTGTTCGTTGCTACCCTGTGGCGCATGTTTGTCTCGCGCACTCTCCACAATCTCCCGCAAACGTTCCAGATTATCGTCATTCAAAACATCGAAGGTGTTCAATCGGCTCTTCTCTCCAGGAATAGGATGGCTCTTCAACCATCCACCATTCGAGTACTGATAAAAATCATCGCCCATGGCGACCGTCGTGTCGAAATCGGACGAGAAATGAGCGAGGACATCAACCTTCGCCTCGTTGCGCACACACGAAGAAAGTAATAGGGAAGAAACACATCCCATCATAAAAACACGTTTAATCATAATATCTATAGCAATATACTTAATATTCAAAATGACTTTCACATCAACACCCACTGCTTCCTTTAAGAAAAAAGAGGTCAACCAAATATCCAAACCTCAATCGTGACATAGACGCAAAACACAATGAGATGTAAAGATAGCAATTAATATTCGGAAGAAAACAGACGGACGGCAAAAAAATGGGAAGCGTCAAACGGATGATAGGGAAGCGAGAGGGGATAAGGTGTAAAAAAGCCAACAAATTACCAAAGAATGATTGGGGAAGGACACCAAAAATTCAAATACAGACAACATAAACCATTAATTACACACGAAATATCAAATTAATTCACAGAAAATGGAAAAATCGTGTCTTTTTGATTTATTTTTTTATGATTATTTATTAACTTCGCAATGTTGTACAACACATTTCATGTCTTCCGTTTTTGGCTAAGGGTTCCTCCAAATTAGGGAAGAGAGTAATTATTAGAGCCCAAATACATACATGAAAGTTTCATATGAAAGTTTCAGCGAACCAACCTTATTTTATCCCATATATTGGGTACTGGCAATTAATTAAATGCGCCGATGTGTTCTTGATTTGTGACGATTACAATTACATCAAAGGAGGATGGATAAACCGTAATCGAATATTGAACGGAAAGGAACCTATCTATTGTAATCTGACACTAGACAAAGCAAGTCAGAACAAGATGATCAACGAGACCTTCATCAAGGAGATTGACATCGAGAAACAGTTGAGAAGTCTAGAATGCACTTACCACAAAAGCCCGAACTTCGAAGATGGCTACAAGTTGATGAAAAGCATTCTGTCTTGCCCGGAACGCAATCTGGCGGATTTCTTGGAGTACTCGCTCAAGGTGATAGCGGACTACCTCGAGATCAAGACCAAGTTCAGAAGAACCTCCGAGTTCGAAGGCAACAATCTGTTTAAGAGGGAGTTCCGTATCTATGATTTCTGCGAAAGACTTGGTGCGGACACCTATATCAATGCTGTAGGCGGTATGGAATTATATAATTTTAAGGAGTTTAAGGAAAGGAACATCAACCTGGAATTCCTCAAAACAAACGAAATCACCTACAAACAATTCGACAACGAGTTCATCGAAAGCCTTTCCATCATCGACGTCATCATGTTCAACTCCAAAGAAGAGGTGATGAAGATGTTGGACATGTATACAATCGTAAAAGAATAACAACGCAATGGACAAAGCGATAGGAGGATACTACGAAATAGAGAAACTCAGCGTCGGACGCGGGTTTCCCCAACAAGATGGAGCGTTCTTAAACACGGGCAGGAACTGTCTGGAATACATACTGACATCCATCGGAAACATCAAGAAGGCCTATCTCCCCTACTACACATGCATTGTCGTGCTTGAACCTTTCGAGAAATTAGGAATTCCATACGAATTTTATTCGTTAGACGAGGAGTTGCACATCAAAGAGGAGATCCAAGTCAATGACAATGAGTGCATCGTCTATAACAACTACTTTGGTATAATGGACGAATATGTGTGCGCATTGTTCCAGAAATACGGCAACAAACTGATTGTCGATGCGGCGCAAGCCTTGTACGCGAAGAGACCAAAGGGATTAAATATCTTCTACAGCCCAAGAAAATTCGTGGGCTTGTCGGATAGCGGCGTGGCGTTTGTGGAGAATGGGAAGAACGTGGAGCAATATCCGATCGACGACTCGAGCGAACGCATGAGCCATCTGTTCCTCCGCAAGGAAAAAGGCGCATCCGCAGGATACGAGCTCTTTAAGGAGAACACGGACAAACTCATAATGAACCCTATCCGCAGGCTTTCGGTCATCACAAGCGATCTGATGAGTCACATAGACTTTGACGAAGTGAAGGAGAGGAGAAACGCGAACTTCGCATACTTGCACAAACATTTACAGGGAAGCAACAAACTCCATATCCCAGCCTTGGACACGTTCGAGTGCCCGATGGTGTACCCATACTGGACAAGCAATAAATCCCTGAAATCATTTTTGATATCGCACGCTGTGTTTGTGGCGACATATTGGCCTAATGTATATGATTGGACAACGCCAGAAATGCTGGAACACGAGTTCGCGGATAATCTGCTGGCGATTCCGTGCGACCAACGATACGACAGCGCGGACATGCAAAGAATCATCGATTTGGTTCACGCATAATCGAACGAAACCCACTTGACGATAGCCACAGGGATAGATCCATCAATGCTTATGGCAGTATTCACTTCCGGCGAAAGAGGCCTTTCGCTTGATTCACCACGTGACACCCAAGATGGGCGACCTTTGCGAGGGGAAGACCCAACCATTTGATCAATTTATAGTTCTGGTGCGCCAACTCCATGGTCTCGGGCGATCTATAATCAAAGGCATTCAGCTTATGTCGGTTAATCTCCAAATGAGACGGATCGTCATCCACCACCAATTCGAAGGTCTCCGCCCTATCGATTGGCTGGGATCCATAATTGTAATTATCGGCAGTGGTTACATTTTTCTCACCGTTTGTTTTTTGGCAATATTCACCCGACCCGTCGAATCCATAGTTTCGTGATTTGGATATGGCAGGAGTTACGCAGTACATATTCTTATGGGCGATATAGGCTCGCATGGAGACGTCGGTCTCCTGTTTCATCATATTCGGTTTGCTCCTGTCAAACGAAAGCGCGGCATAAAAATAATCGTAGAAGCAAGCGTCCAACATCTTCTTGTAAGAGCCGTTCTTGATGATATTCGAGGCCGCCTTCACCAGATTTCCGGAAGTCACATATTGGTAGAACGCCTCCTCCTTTTTACGCAGGAACCCAAGGCCCCAAGAACATACGTTGAAGTCCTGCAGAAAGCAGGTGCACCCCTCGGCAAGGGTCCAATCCACCGGATAAGAATAGCCCGTCACAGCGAACACCCGAGGGTCATCATAGTACTTCATCATACATTTGTCCATGTATTCCAGAAAATTCGGGGAATACTCGATATCGTCGTCTGAATATATCCATCGGTCATAATTCAACTCCTTTATTTTGCAGACAAGGTCAACGGAATTATCATAAGACCCCATGTTCTGGTCCCTTTTAAACACCACGAACTTATTGAAGACGGAGAAGTCGCCCGTGTCAAGGTATTCACAGATTTCCTTCCAACCCTTTTCATATTTCTCAGCGGGAGGGAAATCCAAGCCAATATACACATCCGTGTATTTCGCCCAACCGTTCAGCTTAAGGCTCTCCACCGTCCGTTTAAAATGTGTGCTGCGGCATAAGGTTGGAATAGCCACCGGGGCATAAATCATTTTCTCTTCAACATCCATACGACTCCTTTTTTCTGTTTACGCAAATTTCGTCTATTTTGTCCATTCAAGCAACAGGTATTCCGCTTTTATATATGGTTTTTCATGAAAAAAATTGGGAGCCGGCGTACGTTCTTCCATGGGGAAATAGAAAGACGACGCGGTACACTCCCAATTCGAGCCCGCACTTTGCGGACTTCCAAGCAAAATACAAACAGACAGATTACGTTCCCGAACTATCCGATGTGAATGAAGGGATGGTTCTCGTTATATCTTGTCCTTGTATAAGATCCAATTTTTGCAAACAATACAGGCAGACTTTTCACAGTCAAGGATAGAATCACTTTACCATAGTTTGTAAGCGTATATGAAAATTTAATGCAACGTGTATTAATTAAAATGTTATTTCCAAATCAATGACAACCAATGCGACTACAATGCATTGCGCAGGTTCTTGTGGCGAAGACGAATTCCCCGTCCACCTCCCTTAAGGAGTCTTCAATGTCCTTGATTATCTTGTCATGCTCGGACAACTGCATCTTTTTAGACTTATTATCCAAATAATTTAGTGCTTTCATGAATATATAATTTAAAACATAATTAATTGTTTATCTTTTCTTTCCGTACTTATCGTGTTATCTGTACGCAAAGTAAATACGAATTTTTCATTCTACAAAATATTTTATGTATTTTTTACGTCATAATAATTGATAAAATATTTAATCAACTGATTATTAGATAGAAAAAATTACACTTTAGGATGATTTTTTAACGACAAATAAGGAAGATTGGAGCGCAAACGACACACCTATGCGAGGAAACGATACGAATGAATAGCATAATAGAGAGAAGAAAATGCCAAGCCTCCGCAAAAGCGTATATGGGTTTTACGATTATTCGCTACCTTTGTATTGAATTAGAATTAGGAATATGGAGAAAAAATGGCAGGAACGGACGAGATTGCTCTTAGGCGAACAAGCGATGGCCACGCTGGGGAAGAGACACGTGTTGGTAGTGGGTGTCGGGGGTGTCGGTGCATACGCCGCCGAGATGATCGTGCGTGGCGGTGTCGGTGAACTTACCATCGTGGATGCGGATAAGGTGAATGAAAGCAATATCAACCGACAGTTGGTAGCCCTACACTCCACGCTGGGGATGGATAAGACCGAAGTCCTCGCGAAACGCCTGTTGGATATAAACCCAGAGCTAAAACTGCATGTCCGCACCATCTTCCTGAAGGATGAGCTCATTCCGCAGCTATTGGACGAGACGCACTATGATTTTGTGGTGGATGCCATCGACACGCTATCCCCCAAAGTGTTCCTGATTCAATGCGCCCTGGAACGTCACCTCCCGCTTATCTCCTCGATGGGTGCGGGAGCCAAGAGCGACATCACGAAGATCCAGATCGCGGACATCTCCAAATCCTACAATTGCACCCTGGCGAAGGCTGTCCGCAAGCGTCTAGGCAAAATGGGTATCCGGAAAGGGTTCAAGGTGGTCTTCAGTTCCGAACTACCCGACGAAAAGGCGGTCATGATGGTGGAGGAGCAAAACAAAGTCTCCACCGTGGGAACCATCTCATATATGCCCGCCACCTTCGGCAACTTCATCGCCTGCCATGTTCTATCATCCTTAAGGGAAAGTGCCCACGAAGAGAACGAGGCATAACAAAAAGCGACCGAGCCGCCCCATTACGGAAACTTGCTCGGTCGCCACTTCTAATTAATGAAGAAATGTATTCTACGGGTATCTTATTCCTCCTTACATTTAGTGATTTACCTTCTTGATTTACCTTTAATCTTTTTTACAACTTGTTCTTTGGAATAATTAACTTTGCTCCAATATACAATTACAGCATCGTAACCTCCCGATTCTTCCTTTTGTGCATCGTCAAAGATATACAGCATGCCAGAATTAGGAGTTTCTCCATGTTTAAATCTTTTTTTCTCCAAATCAAAGTATTCTTTTTTACTACTTTTTGCTCCACCACAAATAAATCCGACCTTCTTTCCTGAAAAATCAAACCTATTCAGACTATCCATGTAAACTACATTAAAGTAATCACTTTCATACTCATTCAATAAAAGAGAATCTTCAATCCCCATTTTATCCAATTGAGATATATTCTCAACCGGTATTTCGTTGAAATTGGAGCGCTTAGCGAATAACTCTACACTCAATAAAATCATAATTACAAACACAAAAATTCTCATATTGAAATCATTTATTTGGTATTTGATAAAGAAATGCTCATGCATGCAGTAGCCACGGGAGAAACGGGACGTGTAGTCGATCACGACATTCTCGCTCCAGTTCGCAGGGTTACGACGCATACCCCAAGGCTTGTAGGAGAACTTCTCAATCTTGCCGGTAGCGACGTCCATCACCGCTGTGAGGGAGTTCTGACGGTCGGTCACCGCAGCGAACAAGGTATCTTTCCCGTCCGTCTTGACATAGATGGCCGCCAAGCCGTTACCACCGTAAAGATAGTGAATTTCGAGGTTCACACCATTGGCAAAGAACTATTTTTCATTTATTTATATTGCAAAGGTCATCTAGCACAATAACGAAAAGCGATTATCACATGAAGGATAATATGACACGAAATCATATGCCTTTTCACAATTTCTTATAACATAATCGCTGTATGGCTCTGACTCTTGCCAATCGTAATTAAATTCCGCAATACCCCATTCCCCCATGTATAATGAATGTACTGTGTCATGTTTTTTTATTTCACGCTAAAATCGTAAATTTGCGTATTGACTGATGTTATCATAAACTTATACCACAATGGAAATGAATGAATTATTTGCCGCAGTGCGGGATGCCTCCAAGACTTTGGTCGGCATCGATGATGCGAAGGTGCGTGAGGTGCTGCTGGCGGTTGCCGACGAGGCAGAGAAGCAAACCGACTACATTCTGTCGGAGAACCAAAAGGATTTGGACAAGATGGATAAGTCCAACCCTATGTACGATCGTCTGATGCTGACGAAGGAACGCATTGCGGGAATCGCTTCGGACATCAGGAACGTGGCGGGTTTGCCCTCTCCATTGGGTAAGGTGCTGAAAGATATCGAACGTCCGAATGGATTGAAACTGAAGCGCATCAGCGTACCTTTCGGAGTGATTGGTGTCATCTACGAGGCTCGTCCGAACGTGAGCTTTGACGTCTTCTCCATCTGTTTCAAGTCAGGCAATGCCTGCGTGCTGAAGGGAGGAACGGATGCGCATAGTTCCAACACGGCGATTGTCAACATCATCCACTCCGTATTGCGCCGGATGGGCATCTCCGAGAATGTCGTGGCCTTGTTGCCTGCCGGTCGTGAATCAACCGCCGAACTGCTGAACGCTGTCGGTTACGTCGATATGATCATCCCTAGGGGTAGCTCAGGCTTAATCAACTTCGTGCGCGAACATGCGAAAATCCCTGTCATCGAGACGGGTGCCGGCGTGTGCCACATCTACTTCGACGAGAGCGGAGACCTGAAGATCGGACAGGATGCGGTCTTCAACGGCAAGACCCGCCGCGTCAGCGTATGCAACTCATTGGACTGCCTGATCATCAACGAGAAGAGGCTCCAAGACCTTCCTGCCATCTGCGAGCGCATGGCGGAGAAGAACGTGATCATATATGCCGACCAGCCTTCCTACGATGCGCTGAAGGGCAAATACCCATATCTGGAACCAGCGACAGCCGATTCCTACGGCACGGAGTTCCTGGACTATAAGATGTCCATCAAAACGGTCAAGAACCTGGACGAGGCTTTGGAGCATATCGCCAAATATAGTTCCAAGCACAGTGAGGCGATCATCAGCAAAGATGAAGCATCCATCGAGAAGTTCGACCGCATGGTGGACGCCGCCTGCGTCTACACGAACACGTCGACGGCATGGACCGATGGCGCTCAGTTCGGCTTGGGTGCGGAGATAGGCATCTCCACACAGAAGATGCATGCGCGCGGCCCTATGGCCTTGGAGGAGCTCACCACCTACAAATGGATCATCAAGGGGAATGGTCAGGTGAGAAGTTAACACCTGTATGTCAATATGGGAGCAGTGCCGTTTTTACAGCTTGTCGCGGAGGATTTGACCGCCAAGTATGGTGGTGAATTGTCCGATTTGACGGTTGTTTTTCCGAACAACCGAGCCAGGCTTTTTTTCAACAACTACCTTGTGAAGAGCCTTGACAAGCCGATTTGGTCGCCCTCATACCTGACGATACAAGACATGTTCGCCTCGTGCACGAACCTGAAGGTTGCGGATGAGCCGAAGCTCATCTGTGACCTTTTCAAAGCCTATTCGGCACATATCGATTGGGAGGAACTAGGAGTCGAACCCGAGACGATGGACTCCTTCTATTTCTGGGGCGAGGTCATCCTCAGCGACTTCGAGGATGTGGACAACAACCTTGTCCCAACCGAGATGCTCTTCAAGAACATGGTGGATTTAGCGAAGATGGAGGATGACTTCAGTTTCTTATCAGAAGAACAAATCGCCTCGTTACAACGCTTCTTCCATAACTTCTCCGTAGAGCATAAGACGCTGCTGAAGCGAAAATTCATGGCGCTATGGAACGCGCTGTTACCGATGTACACTGAATTTCGGGAGAATCTGCGCAGCCAAGGCCTCGCCTACGGTGGCATGCTACACCGCATCGTAGTGGATGAGGTGCTCAAGAAAAAAGGGGTGGATTCCTTCCCTTCAAAGAAATATGTATTCGTCGGATTCAATGTGCTCAACAAGTGCGAGATAGAACTGTTCTCACGCCTCCAAAAGGCAGGCAAGGCGCTCTTCTATTGGGACACGGACGAGTTTTACATGAATATGCCCGACGTGCGGCACGAAGCGGCCACTTTCATGTCTCAGAACCTGGAAAAGTTTCCGAACGAGCTACCCAAGTCGGAGCTGAACGTCTTCCGAAACACGCCTAAACGATTCTCCTTCATCAGTTCCTCGACGGAAAATGCCCAAGCCAAGTACTTGAATGATTTCCTGGCGGACTGCAAGGAGAAGGGGTTTTCCGACTCCGAGACGGCCGTCGTGTTATGCGACGAGTCTCTCCTCCTGCCTGTTCTACACTCCATCCCGCCATGCGTGGATGACCTGAACATCACGATGGGTTTGCCACTCATTCAAACACCCGTATATGCCTTGATGAAGGTATTGATTGAGATGCAATGCAACGTGATGATCAACGCCGGCAAACAGCCACACTCCGTTCCATTCCGCCTTATCAGGGAGACATTGTGCAATCCATACGTGCAGATCGCATTCGAAGGAGCGACGGCGCTTTACGACAAAATCATCAGGGAGCATAAGCACTACCCAACCATCGCATATCTTAAGGAATCAAGCGAATCCACAGAACTATTATTCTCCTTCATCGACGCAAATCAGGAGGATGCGTCAGCCTCTTTGCTGAGGTGGCTAGGAGCAATTCTGAAGAAGGTGGCCACATATTACCGCAAGGGGAACTCCAATCCCCAAGAAGAGGCCTCCCCAGCACTGGACGACGCCATCTATGACCCATTGTACAAAGAGGCGTTATTCCGTGCCTACACGGTCGTGAACAGGCTTTTGACGTTGACGGAGAATGGAGACCTGCAGGTGAATATACAAACCCTGTGCAAGTTGTTGGAAAGAATGCTCTCCTCCATCTCGGTTCCCTTCTCTGGCGAACCAGTAAAGGGGATGCAGGTGATGGGATTCCTCGAGACACGTAACCTGGACTTCAAGAACGTGGTGATGCTCTCCGTCAACGAAGGCGTGTTGCCTAAAAGCGGAGGGGAATCCTCGTTTATACCGCATAGCCTGCGCCGCGCATTCGGCATGACCACCATAGAGCACAAAAACTCTTTGTACGCCTACTATTTTTACCGTCTTCTCCAACGGGTGGAGAACGCCACGTTCCTCTACAGCACAGCGACTAACGGAGGCTCTAAGGGCCAAATGAGCCGTTTCCTGATGCAATTATTGGCGGAGACGGACATTGAGGTGGACCTGCAAGACCTACGGTCGGATATCGAGGTCTCCCCATCGACTCAATTCGAGGTGGCTAAGACCGACGAGATGATCAAGAAATTGCGCCACAGATACGACAAGGAATCCAACCCTTCCGCCGCCATCCTTTCGCCTGCCATGCTCAACACCTACATCTCATGCCAGATAAAGTTCTATTTCTCCTACGTCATGGGTCTAAAAGAGCCTGAGGAACTGGAGGACGAGGCCAACCAAAGGTTGCTGGGACTGGTCTTACATGCGGCGATGGAAGATATCTACGGACGATACAAGGAGAAATACGTGGAAGAGGAGGACCTGCGGCAACTATTAGGGCAAGAGGACAAACTGGAGGAGATTGTCGACAACGCATTCAGGCGTGAGTATTTCAAAACGGACGGGAATGCTCCCCTACAATATTCCGGGCAACAACTACTCCTCAAGATGGCGGTGTTGGCGTTCATAAAGAACGTATTATCCGTTGACCGGCAAAATTGCGTTCCGTTCAAGATTGTTGGCGTGGAGAAGAACGATATCACCCACGAATTCATGGTCAACGGAATGCGCTTCACTTTGGGCGGCATTATCGACCGCCTCCACGAAGAACAGGGAAGCACTTTCAGGGTGGTGGACTACAAAACAGGAGGACTAAGCAAAAATAAGATATCCTTCCCTACCATTTCCTCCCTGTTCGATGGCGATGATCCGAAACGGAACAAGTACACGCCGTATGCGCTACAAGTAATGCTATACGCCTACCTATGCACGAAGGAAAAGGGTTGGTCGGTCATCCCGTCACTCATGTTTGTACGATACAAGGAAGGACTGACAT
This sequence comes from Paludibacteraceae bacterium, assembly GCA_017962085.1. Classification (GTDB taxonomy): domain Bacteria; phylum Bacteroidota; class Bacteroidia; order Bacteroidales; family Paludibacteraceae; genus UBA1181. The sequence goes on along the minus strand of JAGCWA010000017.1, from coordinate 196,471 downwards.
CCCTATTTATGGGAAAGGATAAAGGGAAAAAGGAGATAATGGAACTCTCTCCCGAAGACTGCGAGGAGATAGAGCAAAACCTGACATGGCTGTTGGGGAATATATTCGACACCGAAAAACCATTCGTACAGACAAGCGATCAAAACAATTGCGTCCATTGCCCCTACGCCGAGATATGTAGGGGAAAATTACTCGAATAAATGATTGCCGGCAATATGGATTCCTGAGTCGACCGCTACAACAATCTGAACACCTGCCCCGGATTGATATAGGAAATCAACAACACACTAAGAAGTCCGAAAAAGAATCCGACAATGAGCTGCGCATCCGTGTGGCGGTTCAGATAGAGTCTGGCAGTACCCACGATTCCCGCGATGAAGACGAATACGCTGAGCGTGGTGCAGACATTCGTGTATGTACTATAACCTGCCACCATGATCGCGCCCGTCATCAGTCCCATGCTGGTGGCATGTCCGCTAATCCGCCAGAACTGCGAGATGATGGACTCGATGAAAATAACGAACGACACGCAGAGCACCAAGTTAATGACCCAAATAGGCATCGCGTTGCGGAACAACAGATACGCGCAATAGAGATAACAGCAAGCGATACAGAGGTATGGCACTAACCTCTCTTCCTTCCGAGGCACCCTCACGTCTGATATAGCCTTGAACAGCTTCAGGATTATGAAGGATAGGCAAGGCAATATGATACCGAAGATGTAAATGGTCTTTCTGGCGGTATCCACATATTGGACCGGGTAGTAGGTGAAAAGTTTCATGTTGAACAACATGAAGGTCCCATAGACAGGCATAAGCAACGGGAAGAATATGAACGATACAGCCTTCGCCAAATTCTTGAAGAACTTTTTACGCTTCTTCTTGTGCGATTGTTGCGATTTCGACATATTCTTCCGTGGGTTCTTATCCAAGGTGAATACGCCCTCCCCGTTATGGACATTCCGCTCCGTTTGGGTAGGATTCTCCTGCTCGTTTATATTGTCTGTTTCCATCATATTCTATAGTTTGGTTCATTATAATTCCTTCCGAAGTCTCGCGACAGGGAAATTGAGTTGTTCCCTATATTTCGCCACGGTACGTCTGGCTATCGTATATCCCTTCTCCGCCAAGATTTCCATGAGGCGGTCGTCCGTCAGCGGGTTCTTCTTATCCTCGTTCTTGATGCACTCCTCCAGAACAGTTTTGATTCCCTTGGTGGATATCACATCACCATCGGTAGTCTGAAGGGCGTCAGTGAACAGGTACTTGATGGGGAATATACCGAATTCCGTCTGAACATATTTGCTGTTGCTAACCCTTGAGATGGTGGAAACATCATATCCTGTCTTGTCCGCGATATCCTTCAGGATAAGGGGTTTCAGTTTCGTCTCATCCCCCGAGAGGAAGAACTCCTTCTGAGCCTCAACCAAGGCGTAGATAACGCTTCGAAGCGTCTCATGACGCTGTTTGACGGCGCTGATGAACCACTTCGCGGAATCCAGTTTTTGCTTAACGAAGATGGCCGCCTCCTTCATCTCCCTCGTTTGGTTACTCTTGTTATTACTGTATTCATCGAGCATTTCCGCGAAGTTCCTGTTGATATTCAATTCGGGTATGGCCCCTTGATTCAGGCTGATGTTCAGTTCCCCGTTCTCGTTTTCGACGATGAAATCGGGAGTTATTTGTATGTTGCTGACGTTGGATGAGCTATCCCATGCATTGCCAGGCTTAGGGTTCAATTTGATGATTTCAGAGATAGCCTCCTTGATTTCCTTCTCCTCGATGCCAAGGTCTCTGACAATACGGTCATAGCGTTTCTGGGAAAGATCCACAAACGACTTGCTTATAATAAGTTTCGCCGTCTCGATTTGAGGGGTGGATGTCTTTCTTTCCAACTGCAAGAGAAGGCACTCCTCGAGCGAATTGGCGCCCACACCGGCCGGGTCGAAAGACTTGATGAGCTCGACAGCCTGTTCCACAACAGACTCACGGATGATTTTGCCTGTCTGGAATGAATAGTCGTCCACCATCGATTCCGCACTTCTCCTCAGGTACCCGTATTCGTCCACATTACCGATGACATACTCTGCCACCTCCTTCAGTTCCTTCTTTAGCGTCCTGAACCTCAACTGGTTGAGCAGATGTTCCTGAAGCGTCTCGCTGCTGATGTAAGAGAATCCCTCCATCTTAGCCTCTTGCTTGGAGCGCGCCTCCAAGGCATATTCAGGGATATCGTCCTCCGTCTTATAGTCGTTTAGGTAGTTGTCCCCCTCGAAATTTGCCCCGTCCAAATCGTCATTGCCCTCCGAGCCCTCCTCACTTCTCTCTTGCGTCTCGCCGTTGCTCGAGGTGATGGGGTCATCGATGATCTCCAAAGCCGGGTTTTCCTCCACTTCCTGCCTAATACGTTCTTCGAGTTCGAGCGTAGGTATCTCCAACAGCTTGATAGTCTGTATTTGCTGTGGCGAGAGCTTTGTCAGCAGTTTTAGTTGCAGTTTCTGTTGTAGCATATAGGTCTTGAAGTGAATTTTACTTACCGATAGCAAAATTAAGAAACAATGGCTATCGTACAAACGAAAATCAATAGTTTTTATAGTCCATAATGCGGTTTTTCATCCTGCCAGCCCACAAGAGGAACGAAACACGCCACAGCGGCTTGGGACGGCAAATTCATCCATCTCCATGGCATGAACGACTGACATACAGCAAGATGATGAAATGAAACAGGAAGGCTTGGAGCACTTTTTCAGACACATTGACTATAATTTTTAATAAAACGTTGAAATTTTAGGACTTACCTTTCGTATATTTGCATCGTAAAACATATTTTGTGTATGGGTATATTCAGTAGCATTTTTTCAAGGGAGAAAAAAGAGACGCTCGACAAGGGTCTCGAAAAAACCAAGCAGAACCTTTTCAGCAAGATTGCGCGCGCTGTCGTCGGAAAGTCTAAAGTGGACGACGAGGTGCTGGACAACCTGGAGGAGGTGTTGATCACCTCTGACGTGGGTGTGGACACGACCTTGAAAATCATAGAGAGAATAGAGCAACGCGTGGAACGTGACAAGTACGTCAGCACGGACGAGTTGAATAATATCCTCAAGGACGAAATCGCCTCCCTGTTGGAGGAAAACAATACGACGGACGAGAAGGATTTCTCCATTCCGCAAACCGACGGACCATACGTCATCATGGTGGTCGGCGTGAACGGAGTGGGCAAGACCACCACCATCGGAAAATTGGCTTACCAGTTCCAGAAAATGGGTAAGAAGGTCTATTTGGGCGCGGCGGACACCTTCCGTGCGGCAGCGGTGGACCAACTATGCATCTGGGGAGAAAGAGTGGGTTGCCCAGTCATCAAGCAACAGATGGGTTCTGACCCGGCTTCCGTGGCATTCGATACGCTATCGTCCGCCAAGGCGAACAACGCCGACGTCGTGATCATCGACACCGCCGGACGTCTCCACAACAAGATCAACCTGATGAACGAGCTCTCCAAAATTAAGCAGGTGATGCGGAAGATCATACCGAACGCTCCGCACGATGTGCTTCTGGTTTTGGACGGTTCCACCGGACAAAATGCCTTCGAGCAGGCGAAACAATTCACCAAGGCGACGGAGGTAAGCTCATTGGCCATCACGAAACTGGACGGCACGGCGAAGGGTGGCGTCGTCATCGGCATATCCGACCAATTCAAGATTCCTGTTAAATACATCGGTGTCGGTGAAGGAATAGACCACCTGCAGGTATTCAACAAAAGAGAGTTTGTCGATTCCTTGTTCAAATAAACCAAGAGAAATGCAAAAGAAGTCGATCGACATCATCTGCATGGGGTGCTCGAAGAACCTCGTGGATGCGGAGCTATTGGCCAACCAGCTGGAGGCTAACGGATACGAGACGCACTTCGACCCGAACCCATCCAAGGCGAAAATCGTCATCATCAACACCTGCGGATTCATCGGCGACGCGAAGGAGGAATCCATCAACCAGATCCTCAGTTTCGCGAAGAAACGCAAACGTGGCAGCGTGGAGAAGCTCCTGGTGATGGGATGTCTATCGGAGCGCTACCTAAAAGAGCTCACCACGGAGATTCCCGAAGTGGACAAGTTTTACGGCAAGTTCGCTTGGAAGGAAATCATCACGGACCTCAAGGGAGAGTATCGCCCGCATTGCGCCAATGTACATAAGCTATCGACCCCTTCCCATTACGCCTACGTGAAGATCTCGGAGGGATGCGACCGACGCTGCGCCTACTGCGCCATCCCTATCATCACAGGCAAATACAAGTCTCGTCCGATTGAGGAGATTGTCTCCGAGGTTGAGTCGCTCGTGGCGCAAGGCGTGAAGGAGTTCCAGATCATCGCGCAAGACCTGACCTACTACGGGAAAGACCTATACGGAAAGTTCGCCATCGCGGACCTAGTAGAAAAGATATCCGACGTGAAAGGGGTGGAGTGGATCCGCCTGCATTACGCTTACCCTACCCAATTCCCATACGATCTGCTGAAGGTGATGAGGGAGCGCGACAACGTCTGCAAATACCTCGACATCGCCCTGCAACACATAGACAACGATATCCTCAAGGCCATGCGCCGTCCTATCACGGAAGAGGAGACCAACAGCCTGCTCCAACGCATACGCGAGGAGGTGCCAGGCATCCATATCCGCACCACCCTGATGGTCGGATTCCCTAACGAGACGGAAGAGCAGTTCAACAAGCTGATGGAGTTCACCCGAAAGGCCAAATTCGAGCGCATGGGAGCCTTCACATACTGCGAAGAGGAGGGAACATATGCGGGAGACCATCTCAAGGACAATATCGACGAAAAAACGAAGGAAAAACGCCTCGGACAGTTGATGGACCTCCAAGAGGGCATCGCCGAGGAGTTGAACAAGGCTAAGGTGGGCCAAACATTCAAGGTCATCATAGACCGCAAAGAGGGGGATTACTACTACGGAAGGACGGAGTTCGACTCCCCTGAGGTAGACCCGGAAGTGCTGATACCAACCGCCAACGGAGAACTAACCATCGGAGCATTTTACCAGGTCAGGATCACAGACTACGAATATTTCGATTTGATAGGGGAATGGCCTATGGGAATTAAGAATTAAGAATTTTGAAACGTTAGTTCGACGTAGTCAATTTTGAATTTGGGCGGCGTGCGTATTCCTATGCGATGCGCACAACCGAGCCCTGAAGGGGCGTCATCCCCCAGGCAGAGGTGTAAACCCCTGTATAATAGATGAATGGTGTGGCGGGAACCCTGAAAGGGTGACACATTGATAATTTTGAATTTTGAAACGTTAGTTCGACGTAGTCAATTTTTGGGGGCGTGGCATTATATCCCCTTTTTATGGGGAAAAGAGAGAATATATATCTATTTAAGGCCCTGTTTGCCTGTTTTTCTAAGATGTTTTCACTAAAAATCACGTAGACGGAGAGTTTTTCTTTTTTCATTCCTTAGTTTAGCCAATTCTTTCGTACTTTCGCGCAATGAATAGTTGATTCGCATTATGAATGATAACATAGTAGATACCATTACCAAAGGGGATTATAAGTACGGATTTGTCACGGACATTGAGACCGAGGTCATCCCGAAAGGGTTGAACGAGGATGTTGTGCGCCTCATTTCCGAAAAAAAGGGGGAACCGGAATGGTTGCTCGAATACCGCCTGAAGGCCTACCGGCATTGGCTCACGCTGAAGGAGCCGAACTGGGCGCACCTCAGCATCCCCGAAATCGACTATCAGGACATCTACTACTATGCGGCCCCAAAGAAGAATTCGCCTAAGAGCGAAAAGGATATCGACCCGGAATTGCTGAAGACGTTCGACAAGCTGGGCATCCCGTTGGAGGAGCAGAAACACCTCGCGGGCATGGCGGTGGATGCGGTCATGGACAGCATATCCGTCAAGACGACTTATAGGGAAAACCTCGCTGAATTGGGCATTATTTTCTGCTCGTTCAACGAAGCGGTGAAGAACTATCCGGACCTCGTCAAGAAATACCTCGGAACGGTCGTGCCTTACACGGACAACTTCTTCGCCGCACTGAACTCGGCGGTCTTCAGCGACGGCTCCTTCGTCTACATTCCGAAGGGCGTACGTTGCCCGATGGAGCTCTCCACTTACTTCAGAATCAACGCCGCCCAGACCGGCCAATTCGAACGCACATTGATCGTGGCGGACGACGACAGCTACGTCTCCTATCTAGAGGGTTGCACCGCCCCGATGCGTGATGAGAGCCAATTGCACGCGGCCATCGTCGAACTGGTGGCGCACGATAGGGCGGAGATCAAATACTCGACCGTGCAGAACTGGTACCCAGGCGATAAGGACGGGAAGGGTGGTATCTATAACTTCGTCACCAAACGCGCCCTCTGCAAGGGAATCTCTTCGAAGGTCTCCTGGACGCAGGTAGAGACGGGTTCCGCCATCACATGGAAATATCCGAGCTGCGTATTGTTAGGCGATAATTCCGTCGGGGAGTTCTACTCCGTGGCGGTCACGAACAACTACCAGCAGGCGGACACGGGTACGAAGATGATCCATCTCGGCAAGAACACGAAAAGCCATATCGTCTCCAAAGGTATTTCGGCGGGACTCAGCCAGAATAGCTACCGGGGATTGGTGAAGGTTTCGAAGAATGCGGACGGTGCCCGTAACTTCTCGCAATGCGACAGCTTGTTGCTGGGAGACAAGTGCGGTGCGCATACCTTCCCGTACATGGACATCCATAACGAATCGGCCATCGTCGAGCATGAGGCTACCACCTCGAAGATCAACGAGGACCAGATTTTTTACTGCAACCAGCGAGGTATCAGCACCGAGGATGCGGTCGGACTTATCGTCAACGGATACGCCAAAGAGGTGCTCAACAAATTACCGATGGAGTTCGCGGTGGAGGCGCAAAAGCTGCTGCAGGTTTCGTTGGAAGGATCAGTAGGTTAATAGATAATTATTATATATGCTATTAGAAATTAAGAATTTACATGCCAATGTCAATGGCAAAGAGATTTTGCGGGGTATAAATCTGACGGTGAACGAAGGGGAAGTGCACGCCATCATGGGCCCGAACGGTTCAGGAAAGAGCACACTCTCATCCGTGTTGGCGGGCGACCCGACCTTCACGGTAACGGAAGGTGAGGTTTATTTCAAGGGAAAGAATCTTCTGGAGCTCTCCCCGGAGGACCGCTCAAGGGAGGGTCTCTTCCTCAGTTTCCAGTATCCTGTGGAGATCCCTGGTGTCAGCATGGTGAACTTCATGCGCACCGCCACGAACGAGCACCGCAAATACAAAGGGTTGGACCCCTTGTCCGCCTCCGATTTCCTGAAGCTGATGCGTGAGAAGAAGGAGTTGGTGGAGTTGGACAATAAATTGGCGAACCGATCCGTCAACGAAGGATTCTCCGGCGGCGAGAAGAAGCGCAACGAGATTTTCCAGATGGCCATGCTGGAGCCTAAATTGTCCATCCTGGACGAGACGGACAGCGGCTTGGACATCGACGCCCTGCGCATCGTGGCCAATGGCGTGAACAAGCTGAAAAAGGCCGATAACGCAAGCATAGTGATCACACACTACCAACGTCTTTTGGATTATATCGTTCCAGACATCGTCCACGTCCTCTACAAGGGTCAGATCGTGAAGACGGCGGGCAAGGAACTGGCTTTGGAGCTGGAGGAGAAAGGCTACGATTGGATAAAAAAGGAGTTGGGTGAATAATTCATGGCAAATATGTCGATAGAGCAATCATACATAGATATTTTCAAGCAGTACCGCGACGTGCTGAAGAGGAATAGCGGCGCACCCATGGACGCGTTGAGGGATGCCGCCTTCGAGTCGTTCCAACGGAGGGGATTCCCTACCCGACGCATGGAGGCATACCAATATACCGACATGAAGGAGGCCTTCGCGGTGGATTATGGCATGAACCTCAACCGGATCGCCCTCACGGAGGATTTCCGCTGCGAAGTGCCAGGCATCAACGCCTATCTCTTCTATGTGGTGAACGACACATTCTTCTGTCCGCCCGAAAGCGAGAAATATCTGATCGAACTACGAAAAAAGGGCGTTTCCATCGGCAGTTTACGTGAATACTCAGAGACTGATCCGGAGCTTGTCGCGAAGTATTACGGCAAGGCGGCGGTCTGCGGAACGGATGCGATCATAGACTTCAACACGGCTTTTGCGCAGGACGGTTTCTTCCTGCATGTGCCGAAGAACGTGGTCATCGACAAGCCTATACAGCTGATATGCGTCATGTCAGGCAATGTGCCTATGTTGGGCACGCAAAGGAACCTTATCGTCTTGGAGCGGTCCGCGCAGGCCAAGCTCCTGCTCTGCGCCCATACCCGTGGCGAGTGGGAGCAACTCTCCAACAGGGTGACGGAGGTTTTTGTCGGTGAAAACGCTATTTATGATCATTACAAGCTGGAGAACACACACTCAAAATCGATCAGCGTGGCGAACCTGAACATCCGCCAACAGAGCGGCTCGGAGATCATCGTGAACGACCTCACGTTGCACAACGGACTGACCAGGAACAGGATCCAGATCGACATCGACGGGGAGCATTGCCAAACCACCCTAAGCGGCATGGCGATCGGAGACGCGAAACAGCACATCGACAATACGACGCTGATCAACCATCACCGTCCGAACTGCAAGAGCCGTGAGCTCTATAAATATGTTTTGAATGATGAGGCGACCGGCGCATTCTCCGGCAAAATCATGGTGGCCGAGGGCGCATTCAAGACGGAGGCCTACCAAACAGACCGCAACGTCTGCATGTCTCCGAACGCTAGGATGTACACGAAACCTCACTTGGAAATCTATGCGGACGACGTGAAGTGTAGCCACGGCGCATCGACCGGAAGAATCGATGAAACGGCACTTTTTTACCTTCGTTCGAGAGGAATTCCGGAGGAGGAGGCCCGCATGCTTCTCATGTTCGCCTTCGTGAGCGACGTGTTGGATAACATACGGATCGAAGCCGTGAAGGATAAGATACGGATGCTCGTGGAGCAACGTTTCCGTGGCGAGCTATCCCACTGCAACAGCTGCGGTGTTTGCAAATAATTGGCGATTTCATCGATGGAAACGGGGGGAATATGATGTTGAACTCGTCCTTTTTTACCCTCTTCTCGACCCGTTACATTCCGGATACCCCGAGCAGCTCCAGAACTCCTTGCCGGCATTCACCCCCTTCTTGGCCATCCGCCTGATCATCGGCTTGCCACACTTAGGGCAGATTGGCGCATTGGATTGGATGCTTTGTTCTGCGCGGTAGGCGAGCCTTTCGGCGGTCAGTCCTTCGGAGAAGCCACCTTCTTCACGAAAGGTGGTGAGGAGGTTCGTTATCAGTTTATTAAGCATTAAGATGAGTCGATTGCACAATATCAACAAACATCGAGCTTCTGTCATCGAATCATTTGATGTAAGCCACTTGTCAAATTTGTGTTTTTGAAGTAATATATGAATGCTGCTTGAATGTTGCACATCATCTTTGTAAGTTGGTTTATCAAGTAAAACGGCACTAACCTGCTTATGCTCACCTGAATTAATAGACCATGGTAATTGCTCATGTTGCAACAACCAGTTCAAGTAGTCATTCGCCAGTTCAGCAAGACTTGCGCGAGCCACGTCAGTGAGTTTCATTTCTGTTTCTTTGGAGGTAGAATGTCGGGAATTCCCCTCAGCGATGTTAGCTGGCACAGAACGAGCGGCCTGCGTCATCTGATCATACTGTCTGCCACAAGGATCATTTGAGCGATTCAGGTAGCGTCTGCAAAAATCTTGAGTGGCAAGTTGGATAACATTGCCCATCACCCAGGTATCAAGCCAATAAAAGCCAAAATTTCTAATCAGCATAGTTTTTTCATTTTAATTTGATGCTAAGGTAGTACTTTTATCGTTAATGTCAAATTATTACAACCGAACATTCCCCCCCCCGTCACTCCATCCCCTCCACAAACTTCATCTCCTCCTCTGTCAGCCCATATTTCCTGTGCAACTGCTCTTCCTCCCCCTATCTCCCCCTTTCCAGCCGAATCAGATCATACGCCTCCTTGACCCGCTGGAATTGGTCCGCCGAGATCTTTCGGTCGAGGTCGGTGGCGTCAGGTGATAGATGGTCGGGGTGGTATTTCTTGACCAGATCGCGGTAGGCATTCTTAATTTCCGCCTCGGAGGCGGTGGTGAGGAGCCCCAATTGGTTGTAGGCTTGCGTCAGTTTGTAGCCATAGGAGGAGCTCTTCTTTCCCTTTGACGAAGTCGAGGAGCCGTTATTTTTCTTTCCCGCAGTTTCCTCCGACTTTTTTGTTTTAGCCGTTTTATACTTTTGCTTCAGTATTTTCCAATCCTCTTGCTTGATTTTCAGCTCCATAGAGATTCCATAGAGAATTTCCATCTCGGAGCCAATCACCCCATCGCTGGAGAAAGCCACCTGGAAAAGCGCATTCAACAGATCCAGGACAGCCTCATAGAAGATACCAGACTTCAGGATGTTTTGGCAACATAGATTGTACCGGAGAAGTTCCCGGGAATCATTGTAGTGCCGGAGCAACTCCATACACTCACTGGAATAGAGACACTTGTCTCCCGTTATGGGGTCTTTCTGCAACCCTCTTGGACGGCACCACAGCAGATTTCTGTATATCGGATGGTTCTTGAAATAGAACCAAGCCACGGACACCTCCCGATGGTCCACTACCTTATCCCTACGGATCACCCATGAAAATAATGCGATGACGGAAAGAGCAGACGTATAGATATTCTCATCCTCCATCCCACTCGGATAATTCCCTTGAAAGACCTTCTTCCTTCTGGAATTCGTGCGGCCGGTGCCCATCAAGGGCGGAATAGGCTCATAGTTCGGAACGTCGGATTTGGGCGGATTCTGATCAAGGACAACATCATGGAACACATCTTTCACCTTTTGGGCAGGACGTATCCACGCAAAAAGAGCCTCAATTATAACGACAATACAAATGATCCCAAAAAATATCAAATAGTCACTCAACATCGCTTTAATCCTGATGAGTAAAAACATTATATCACAAAGATAAATAAAGGGGAAGGCATTCCAAATGATGCGCTTGATTTTATTCCACACACCGATGTCGTTCCATCCCCCACGTCTGTTACGGCAGGAGTCAATCTACTTGTAAACGCCACTATACATTGAAAGAGAGTTTATGCCGAATTGACTGAGAGATTGATTATCGAGGTTTGACAAAAGCCTTGGTTAAAATCAGATTTGAAAGTTGATATGGTTGATAATCATTTTTATATTTGCACTATAAAAACACCCTCCCCAAAAATGGACATCGAAAAATTTCGTGAATATTGCCTTTCAAAGCCTTGTGTCACAGAGGATTTCCCTTTTGACGAGGATTTGCTAACGTTTCGGGTATGCAACAAGATTTTTGCGTGCATCGCAATGAGTAATCCCGAACGTGCCGTTATGAAATGCGACCCCGAACGTGCTGTCATTCTCCGCGAACGATATTCTGCCATCGAAGGTGCATTTCATTGGAACAAGAAGTATTGGAACCAAATCCATTTCGGTAGCGACGCAGGTGATAAGTTGATTCTCGAACTCGTGGACCATTCGTACGACGAAGTGGTCAAGAAATTGACGAAGAAGGAGAGGGAGGGGCTGAGGTAATCTCCTTTACAGCACAATTCTAAGCTCATGTACGTCATCGGTTTGTTCGTAGTCGCCTTTCCGTTCGAGTCGTTGGGTCGTACGCATCATGTAGGGAACACATTCGATTAAATTTTAAATCCCCAGGGTGTTGCCCTGGACTAGATAATGAAATGTCCTTGCAGGCCGTGAGTCGTGCCATTGGGTAAGGAAGCACATTCCCCCAATTCACAAATGACTGCGTCGAACTAGCGTTTCAAAATTCTCAACTCTTAACTCTTAACTCCCCCGTTCCAACCGAATCAGGTCATACGCCTCCTTGACCAATCGGAACTGGTCCGCCGAGATCTTTCGTTCCTGATCGGTCGCCTCAGGCGGCAGGCGGTCGGGGTGGTATTTCTTCGCCAAGGCACGGAAAGCCTCTTTAATCTCCGCTTCGGTGGCGGTAGTGAGGAGACCCAGTTCGTTGTAGGCTTGGGTTAGCTTATAGCCAAAAGTGGAGGATTTCTGGTGCTGTTCCTGTTCGTCACTCCATTGCTCTTCGTTTTGGTCGGAAGCACCTCCCGATTCATCCTCATTTTGTCTATTTTTCCGTTTCTTTTTCTTGTTGGATTTCTTGCTTTTTTCATTAGCAGATTGATTCGTAGATTTCTTCCCTCTATTCGGTTCCCGATATGTTCCATACATCCGCACCAGATTGTTCCAGTCCTCAGGACGGATCTTTAGTTCCTGTGCGATGCCATGGAGAATCTCCATTTCGGACTCGATCACACCGTCACTGGAGTAGGCCACTTGGAAGAGGATTCTCAGCAAATCCAGCGCCGCACTCGGATAGATATTGGCCGCCATGATATTATCACAGCACTTGCTATACTTCAGCAACCTCGGAAGCTTGTTATAGGACCTAAGTAACTTCATGCAATCATTCGAAGAGATGATTGGGGTATTTGTCACCGGGTCATTGACCTGATCTTGGGGAGGAGACGACAAGACACCTGTAAATAAGGGATGTTTCCTAAAATAGATACGCGCCACTTCCAACTCCTGTTTGCCTGCGCTTCCGTCCTTTCGCATCACCCATGAAAATAGGGCGATAACGGAGAGAACAGCGGCATACAGCGTTTGTTCCCCCGATTCATCCACATCCGCGCGCGTATCAAAGACGATTCTCCTCTGGTACTTAGGATTTGTACTTTTATAGGTATGATACGATGAAGTATTTTCAGTTCCAGTAGATTCGCTGGTTTTATGAGTAGATTCATACGTGTTATGAGCAGACCTATCAGTTCCATGAGTGGATTCGCTATAGAATCTTTGGATTATCTTCTTTTCAAGGATACGGATATAATCACGTATTCTTGGGACATTTATTCCAATGGCGGCAAGAACCCATATATAGAGAACAGAAATAAAAAGTAAGACAAAAAATTTTAATACGCCCATATGTTTTAGGATGTCTTGATCACCATTATTGTCACAAAGGTAATCAAACAAAAGAGTTATCCCAAAAGTGCTTGCTTTTTTGACGATTATATCTATCACATGAGAGAATCCGATCATTCAAAAAATACCGTTTCCATCGATAGATTTGTGATTTAACGATTTACGATTTACGAAAATCATTCATGTATGCGCATCATGTGAGGATATGCACATCCCATTAATTCTTAATTTTTAATTGTCACCTCCCTCTTTCCAACCGAATCAAATCATACGCCTCCTTGACCATCCGGAACTGGTCCGCCGAGATCTTTCGTTCCTGGTCGGTCGCCTCAGGCGGCAGGCGGTCGGGGTGGTATTTCTTCGCCAAGGCACGGAAAGCCTCCTTAATCTCCGCTTCGGAGGCGGTGGTGAGGAGACCCAGCTCGTTGTAGGCTTGGGTTAGCTTATAGCCGAAGGTGGAGGATTTCCTTTGCTCTTTTCCCTGTTGCTCCTCCTGCTTTTGTTGTTGTTCCTTACGCTCTTCATTTTGTCCGGAAGATTTTTCCGATTCATTCCATCTCTGTCTATTCCTCCGATTCTTTTTCTTTCTGTTTGATTTTTTGCCCATTTCATCGGAAGATTGGCCAGAAGAGTCCGTCCTGTTTTTATACGATCCTTGATATGTTTCATACTTCCGTTGCAGGTTGTTCCAATCCTCACGACGGATTTTCAGTTCCTGTGCGATGCTCCGGAGGATATCCATCTCAGAATCGATCACCCCGTCGCTGGAATAGGCCACTTGGAAGAGCGCCTTCAGCAGGTCCAATGACGCCTCATAGTAGATATCGGCTTCCAGGATTTTACCACAACACTTACCATGCCGCAGCAACCTTGGGAGGGTGTTGTAATATTCGAGCATCTCCATACAATCCTTCGTGTCAAGACGAAGGGTTCCCGTCACAGGATCATTTATCATGTTATGGGGAGGATGCGATAAAATCCTATGGAACGTGAGGTGATGCGCGAAATAGGCATGCGCCACATCCATCTCCAGCGTACCCACATTTCCATCCTTTCGCATCACCCAGGAAAAGAGAGCCACGACAGAGAGTACAGCGGAATATAGTTTCTCGTTCTCGAATTTGAAATCTATGGCATCCCGATTGAAGACGAAGCTCCTCTTATCTTTTGTTTTCCTATAATGGGAAGAGGCCTTTTGTTTTTGCGTCTTGTTCTGCGTCTTGTTTTGCGTGTTATCTGTCGAATTGTTTCCCTGCGGAGCACTTTTATCACTCGTTTCCGAGGGTTCTCCATCACGATTCAATATGAGCGTAAGAATCAGAATCAGGAATGGAAGTACAAAGGCAAATAAAATTGCATACATGTATTGAGAGATCTTTTAATAAACACAACTAATCTAAGGTTAGGATAGTATCAATACCACCACAAAGGTAAACAAACAAAAGCGCATCCCCAAAGGCACATGAATGGATTTACGATTTAATGATTTACGATTTCACGGAAATCATTCATGTATGCGCATCATGTGAGGATCCGCCCAACACCAATTAATTCTTAATTCTTAACTTTTAATTGTCACCTCCCTCTTTCCAACCGAATCAGATCATACGCCTCCTTCACCAATCGGAACTGGTCCGCCGAAATCTTCCGTTCCTGATCAGTCGCTTCAGGCGGCAGGCGGTCTGGGTGGTATTTCTTCACCAGGTTACGGTAGGCCTCTTTGATTTCCGATTCGGTGGCGGTGGTGAGGACACCCAATTCGTTGTAGGCCTGCGTCAACTTGTAGCCAAAGGTAGTGGATTTCTTTTGCTCTTTCTGCTGTTGTTTTGACCGATTATAGTTCTGATTATTAGCATCTTCCGAACGATTCTGCTGAGATCTCTTCCATTGGGAATTGTCATATTCGTCAGAGAATTTATTCTTTTTCTTCTTTTGCTGCCGATTCTGGCTTTTCTTACATGATCCGTACGAATATTTGAAATTATTCCAGTCCTCACGACGTATTTTCAGTTCCTTGGCGATACCATGAAGGATTTCCATCTCAGAATCGATCACGCCATCGCTGGAATAGGCTACTTGGAAAAGCGTCTTCAGCAAATCCAGAGCCGCCTCGTAATAGATGTCGGACATGAGGATATAGTGGCAACATAGGCCATAGCGCAAGAGCTTCGGACAAGTATTGTAGTACTCGAGCAAATCCAGATATCCGTAAAAAGCAGGACGTTCGGTATTTAACACCGGATCTTTCAATAAATCCTCCGGAGGAGAGGAGAAGATGTCACCGTATATCGGGTGTTTTTTGAAATACATACGCACCACCTCCATTTCGCTCTTGCCCACAGACCCGTCCTTTCTCATCACCCAAGAGAACAAAGCGACGACCGAAAGTGCGGAGGTGTATATAGTCGTCTTTTCCGCACTTGAAGAATATAACGTCTTGTTAAAGATATTTTTCCTTCTTTCCTGCGATTCGTATTTATTCGGAGGAATAGGCGCATAATCAGACGTGGAGGAGTAATATTCCCACCACTCACTGTTACTGTCTGCCCCAGCATTTGATTGATAGGTGTTTTCACTACTCCCACCTTTATCGTTGGAGTTCTGCTCTTCCTTTTTTGATTCTGCAGATGATTTCTCCTTCTCAATCGATTCACTGGAATCACCAGATACCCGAAACATAATAAAGGCAAAAGAGGCAATGATAAATGAAATGCCCAGAATCACACAAAAAACACTAGATTCAAATAAACCTATAGAAAGGAGGATCGCGCCCAAACCAAACGTGCAAAGTGTAAAACGTAGCATTTTTATGGAACAGAATTTCTAGTCTAACTTCAATTATACCACAAAGATACTCAAATAGAAGGGCATTCCCAATGGGACACTTATTTTATTCCACACCCCATTATTATGTCAACGCTAAAGACAGAATGGATTCATGATAAAAAAAGACGTTTCCACCGATAAAAATGGGCGTTTTATGACGGGTCCCGTTTGTAGGCAGCATGTCTGGATTTACTATTTAACGATTTACTATTTTACATTCAAAATTCTTAATTGACTACGTCGAACTAGCGTTTCAAAATTATCCCCTCCCTCTTTCCAGTCGAATCAGGTCATACGCCTCCTTCACCAGCTGGAACTGGTCCGCCGAAATTTTCCGCTCCATGTCGGTCGCATCAGGCGAGAGGCGGTCGGGGTGGTATTTCTTCACCAGGGTGCGGTAGGCCTCCTTGATCTCCGATTCGGAGGCGGTGGTGAGGAGACCCAGTTTATTATAGGCCTGCGTCAGCTTATAACCGAAGGTGGAAGACTTTTGGGGCTGTTCCTGTTGACTATTTTGGTACTCCTTTTTCCCATTATTCCGACCAGTGGATCGATCCGACCACCTCTCCTCCTGCGTTTTCTTTCGGGATTGATTCTCCCCACCCTTGTCCTTTTGCTTGGCACCCCAATTCATTCCATAGCGCTGTCGCAGGGCGTTCCAATCCTCGGCACGTATCCGCAGCTCATTTGCGATGCCACGAAGAATCTCCGCCTCGGAATCAATCACACCATCGCTGGAATAGGCCACTTGGAAAAGCGCCTTCAACAAATCCAAAGCCGCCGCATAATATATCCCAGCGGCCAATAGATTCTGGCAACACAAGCCATACCGCAACAGTTTCGGGAGGGTATTATAGTCGTTCAATAGTCGCATGGGGATCTTCAAAAAGGAACACTGAGCATTCGTTATAGGATCTATCTGTAAATCTTGGGGAGGATTTGACAAGATATTATTGAATCTATTATGCCGCTCGAAATATATGCGCGCCACATCCATTTCCTGGTCGCCCACATATCCATCTTTGCGAATCACCCAAGAAAAAAGAGCCACGACAGAGAGCGCAGCCGTGTATTGCATTTCAGCATCCTTTGCGACAAAGATGTATTTCTTTTGTAATTTATTCGAAACAGACCGGTAATTGTTACGGGACGCATTCTGCCTGAATGCTGTCGATTCATGTTCTTCGAAATAGTATCTATTCTGTTTCCCGTCATTACGAGGGGAGGTCTCTTCCGAAGGATCCTTTTGACGATTGCGCTTGTTTCTACTGAAAGTGTAGAATATAACAATCAGCACTATCAAAGATAGAAAGAATAAAAACATATACATATTTGTACCTGTTCTGTTTTATATTGCACATCATTATGCTACAATTGGCACAAAGATATATAAACGAAGAGGCATTCCCAAATTGTTATCGGTTTAAGCCCGTAACGCCCGATACGGACCGTGAATATAGTCCACAACATACAAAAAATACCGTTTTCACCGATGAAACGGGTGGCATATGACCGGTTCCGTTTGTAGGTATCATGTCTGGATTTACGATTTAATATTTTACATTCAAAATTGACTACGTCGAACTAGCGTTTCTTAATTATCATTTCCCTCGTTCCAGTCGAATCAAATCATACGCCTCCTTCACCTGTCGGAATTGGTCAGCCGAGATCTTCCGCTCCTGGTCGGTGGCATCAGGCGGAAGGCGATCGGGGTGGTACTTCTTGACCAAGGTACGATAAGCCTCTTTGATCTCCGCTTCGGAGGCGGTGGTGAGAAGGCCCAACTCATTGTATGCCTGCGTTAGTTTGAAGCCGAAAGTAGAGGATTTCTGCCGATTTTCCTGATTTCTATTTTCCTGCTGGTCATCCGACCATTTCTCCTCCTGGTTCTCTCCCTGATCATCTTTCTCTCTCTTCTGTTCATAGGTATTATCATTCTCTCTCCTGTAGTATCGCCGGGAAGATCCGTGCTTTTTCTTTCGTCCTGTACCCGTGCCGATTCCATATATCTGCATGAGGTTGAGCCAATCCTCACGACGGATATGCAGTTCGTTCGCGAGGCCACAAAGGAGTTCTGCCTCGGAGTCGATCACGCCATCGCTGGAGTAAGCCACCTGGCAAAGAGCCTTGATCAGGTCGAAAGCCGCTATGTAGTAGATATCAGCCTCTTTGATATATTGGCAACACTTCTCATACCGTAACAACTTCGAGGAGCGATTGTAATAATTTAGCAGATCCATACAATTCTCCATGTACTGACGCGGGGAATTCGATATGGGATCATTGCCCTTGTCCTTTGGAGAAAAAGTCAAGATATCACTGTAGATGGGATGACTTACGAAATAGGAACGAGCCACCTCCATCTCTAGCTTGCCTATGGATCCATCTTTTCGGATCACCCAAGAAAACAGGGCGATGACAGAGAGCGTGGCTTTGTAAAGCGTGGAATCCACCGAGATATACGAACCAGCCTTTTTGTTGAATATGATCTTTTTCTCCTCCTCCCAGGATTTATAAGTGAATCGGGAAGAGTATCCATAGTCGTTTGACCCACCCCTGCTATATTTATTATCCTTGAAATTATTAGAGGATCCATCAGTCTTAGATGCCCCCGACGTTTTCTTTCCCTGATTGTTTTCGTTTTCCCATTTATCAGCAAAGATACGAATAGCAAAAGCCACCACAAAAGGAAGAACTAAAGATGCGAAAAAATAGATAATATGGAATTTATCACCTAACATATCATTCTAAACTATCATGGAATTAATGCTGACACAAAAATAAGCAAACAACAGCGCTTCCCAAACGGCACACTCGTTTTTGTTACCCACCGCACAAGGATTCGCACAGGGAAACATCCCCAAAATTGACTAATGTTTCTTAATTCTTAATTATCATTTCCCTCGTTCCAGCCGAATCAAATCATACGCCTCCTTGACCAGCCTGAACTGGTCCGCCGAGATCTTACGGTCAAGGTCGGTGGCATCAGGCGAAAGACGGTCGGGGTGATATTTCTTCACCAAGGTACGATAAGCCTCTTTGATCTCCGATTCGGAAGCAGTGGTGAGGAGACCTAACTGGTTGTAGGCCTGTGTCAGTTTGTAACCAAAAGAAGAGGACTTCTCGCCCTGTTTTTGTTGCTTTGAATCACTTTGTTTTTGTTGCTCCGAGCTATTCTCTTCTTGCCGCTTCGAATCGTTCCGCGCTCTCTTCTTCTTTCTTTTCTGCTGCCTTTGTTCATTTTTATAGGTGCGATACGACTCGTATACCTGTTCCATGGTATTCCATTTATTCTCAGGCACCCGTAGGGATTTGGAAATTTCAAGGAGGATCTTCAGCTCCGAACCAATCACTCCATCACTAGAGAATGCCACTTGGAAAAGCGCCTTCATCAATTTTACCACAAAGTCGTAACCATAAGACGATTGAAGATGGCTATGATAACAGACTCGACAGATATCTTCACAACACAAATCGTAATGTAACAGATTGTCACATTGGTTATAGTAATTCAGTAAATCTATGCAGGTTTCCACATGAGGTCGGGCAATCCCCGACACGGGATCTTCTTTTTCTTTTCTATAAAAGTATCCGGAATAGCGTTTCAAAAAAGCATCAAGTTCCGTATGTTTTACGAAAAACAGTCTGGCCGCCCTCACCTCCTTTTCATCCACTACCCCGTCTCTTCTGATGACCCATGAAAAGAGGGCCACAATAGAACATGTCATCAAGTAGTAATCCCTATCCAATAATTGTTCTGACTTCTTCTTTTTTTCATCGCCTTTCAAATAGAAACTCACTAATAGATATAGGCCAATGATTGCAATTATTATTTTTACGTAAAATGTAATACTAAAAGATTCCATGTTGATACAATAATTTCATTATCAATACTTTACTTTCCACGTTCCAACCGAATCAAATCATACGCCTCCTTCACCTGTCGGAACTGGTCCGCCGAAATTTTTCGGTCCATGTCGGTCGCGTCGCTCGGCAGGCGGTCGGGGTGGTACTTCTTCACCAACTTGCGGTAAGCGTTCTTGACCTCCGCTTCGGAGGCGGTGGTGAGGAGTCCCAGCTGGTTGTAGGCCTGTGTCAGTTTGTAGCCGAAAGTGGAAGATCTCTTTGTCTCTTCCCGCTGTTGTTTCGACTCCTTCTTTTGGTAATTTTGGCCGAATCCATCGGTGTTTTTATACGTATAAGAGGAGGATTTCCCCTCTCTAGAGGAATTGTATTGGCTATACCTTGTCCGGTTCGTATTCTTTGTTGGATCTTCCCGATTCTCCTTTTGGGAATCCGCACGATAGAATCCATACTTTTCCGACAATTCCATCCAATCCGCTGTTTTGATTCCCAGCTCTTGGGCGATTTCACGGAGGATCTCCCTCTCGGCGTTGATCACGCCGTCGCTGGAGTAGGCCACCTGGAACAACGTATTCAGCAGCTCCAATGCCGCCTCATAAAAAATACCAACCTTTATGATGTTAGCGCAGCACTGCTTGTAGTGCAGCAGATTAGCGCAGGAGTTGTAGTATTTCAGCATCTCCTCGCAACGGCGACGTGTTCTGTGAGGCTTACCCGCAATAGGATCCTCCGTCCTCTTGTTATGGTACGAAAAGAGTATATTATAGCGCTTGTATGTATTAAAGTAGAGCTTCGCCACCTTCATTTCCCGTTCGTCCACCACGCCATCCCTTTTGATTACCCAGGAAAATAGGGCGATAACGGAAAGTGCCGCCTCATAATAGAATATGCTGTGAGTCTGGTACTTATGATCAAAAATCTGTCTTTTCCTGTTTATGCCTTTGGTTGGATTTTTTAATGGAGGGATTGGTGCTGTGTAGAACATCTTTTTTTCATATTCCAAGCGATTCTTCTTCCAGTTAACCATGTTATATATTGCGAATGAAAGAAGTATGATGGGGGGAGTGAAAAATATCAAATGTGCAAGTACATCGCTCGGCATGGAGAATATATGATTAGGAATGATGAATATAACGCAAATATAAACATATGTGGTATTATTGCCAAACGGGGGATGCTCCCAGTGGGTTTTTATAATCCACGCTCCAAGCAGATGAGGTCATAAGCCTCTTTGACCAGCTGGAAATGTTCCGCCGAAATCTTCCGGTCGAGGTCGGTCGCCTCGGACGGTAAGCGGTCTGGGTGGTATTTCTTCACCAAGGAACGGTAGGCGTTTTTGACGTCCGATTCGGAGGCGGTGCTGAGGATTCCTAATTGGTTGTAGGCTTGTGTCAGTTTATAGCCGAAGGTAGAGGATTTTTTCGTTTGCTCCTCTTGCTGTTTTGACTCCTCATTTTTGCGATTTTGGGCGAATTCATCGAAATTCTTGTATGTGTCGGAAGAGGTTTTCTCCTCTTTTGAGTAGTCGTAATAACTATATTTGGTCCAGTTCGTGTTCTTACTGTAATCTTTCTTATTATTCTCTTGTTGTTCTTTATGATAGAACCCATATTTCTGCGACAATGTCTCCCAATCCTCTTGCTTGATCCATAATTTTTGGGCGATCTCATAGAGGATCTCCTTTTCGGAACCGATGACACCATCACTGGTATACGCCACTTGGAAGAGTGCCTTCAGGAGATCTACTGCCG
This sequence comes from Paludibacteraceae bacterium, assembly GCA_017962085.1. GTDB lineage: Bacteria > Bacteroidota > Bacteroidia > Bacteroidales > Paludibacteraceae > UBA1181. The sequence goes on along the minus strand of JAGCWA010000017.1, from coordinate 174,940 downwards.
CTTCGTAATAGATATCGGCCCTATTTATATTTTCACAGCATTGGATGTGGCTTAGCATTCGCGGAACCGAATTGTAGTAATTCAGAAGTTCCTCACATCGACGACGGGTGTAGTGGTTCTGACCGAGAATAGGATCTTCCTTTTGGCGCAAATAATGAGAGAGGATGATGTTGTACCGAATATGAGTGCGGAAATAGAGGTTCGCCACGTCCATTTCCCGTTTGTCCACGGATCCATCCCTTCGCATCACCCAGGAGAATAGGGCAATCGTGGAGAGCGCCGCCAGATATAGCTTCTTGTCATTCGGATCATCATTGAAAAAGATTTGTCTTTCCCGTATGGCCTTCTTTTTAATATTGGGGGTTTCGCCTATTGAGTGGTATTCAGATTCTGGGTCGCTCTTAGCCTTTATTATCATAACCGTAAGTACGATAACGACTGCGATAAGAAATACTATTTCAAGTATGTTCATAGGGCTCTGAATCTATATGTGTGAATATGTTTTATCCTTGATTTTACAAATATAATCATTTGGAATCTCACATCATAGACTTGACCGTTACGTATGGACGATTTATAGGGGATTTAAGCAAAGACAAAATCAGGTAGCTTTTACCATAGCACTGATACAAATCTGCTCATTAATTAACAACCGATACCGCAAAGATAGGTGATGCGACTGTTTACAACGATGAAATTCGTATCAAAATGCTGTATAATATTTCCAGAATTCACAAGAGAATGAATGGGTTAACGCAAGGAGGAAGAGCACAAAACAACCATTTCACCGAATAATAGGTGGTCTATTTTTGATTATTTTCCCTCCTCCGTCCCTCTTTGGGAAAATATGCATCCGCAATAATTTTGGCGGTAGAGATCATACTCTTTGGACAATTGGATGGATCGTTGGTAGCCTCCCCGCTTCTTGAAATCGGAAGGAAGGAAGCTGATCCCGTATTTTTCGCCCATTTCATCGCCGATTTCGTTCAATCTCGCCGCATCCTTGAGTGGACTGATCGTCAAGGTGGTGGTGAAGTAGTCGAACCCTTTTTCTTTCGATAGAATGGCGGTTTTTTGCAGCCTGAGCCTAAAACATTCCGTACAGCGCAAGCCTCCTTCGGGTTCATGCTCCAATCCTTTGGTCACGGCGTAGAATTCCTTCGGATCGTACGTCCCTTCGATGAAGGAGACGGGATGGCGGGTAGGCATTTGGCTGATGAGCCTTTTCTGTTCCTCCACGCGCTTGGAGAATTCTTCTTCTGGGTAGATGTTCGGATTATAGTAGAAAACGGTGATTTTGAAGTATTGGGAGAGGTATTCGATCGTGTAGCTGCTACAAGGCGCGCAGCAACTGTGCAACAACAACGAAGGCACGCGTCCTTCTCGGACGCATGCCTCTATGATTTGGTCTAACTTCTTCTGGTAGTTGATCAAATTACCTCTATGCCCATTTTCTCGCATAGCTGTAAACTCATTTCCTTCAGCTTGAACTTCTGTATCTTGCCTGATCCCGTCAATGGGAACTGGTCGATGAAGAAGACATATTTAGGAATCTTATAGCGGGCGATCTTCCCTTTGCAGAAGTCGCGCACATCCTCCGGATCCATTTTCGTACCCTCCTGGAGGATGATGAAGGCGCCCACTTCCTCTCCGTACTTTTTCGACGGTACGGCAGCCACCTGCACATCCTTGATACCTGGCATGTGGTAGAGGAATTCCTCGATTTCACGCGGATAAACGTTCTCACCTCCACGGATGATCATATCCTTGATACGACCTGTGATGCGGTAGTAGCCGTTCTCGTCCTTCACGCCCAAATCTCCGGAGTGGAGGAATCCGTTCTTATCGATCACCTCGGCCGTGGCCTGAGGATTCTTGTAGTAGCCTTTCATGACGTTGAATCCCTTGCAACACATCTCGCCTTGCACACCTACAGGGCATTCCTCGCCTGTCTCTGGGTCGATCACCTTCACCTCGACGAACGGATAGTCGCGACCCACCGTCGTGCAACGCACCTCGAAGCTGTCGTCGAGAGTGGTTTGTGTCATACCCGGAGAGCTCTCCGTCAAACCATAGACGCTCGTGATGGTCATGTACATCTTCTCGCTCACCTGCTTCATCAGCTCCACAGGGCAGAGCGAGCCCGCCATGATACCCGTACGCAACGAACTCATGTCGAACATGCTGAACATCGCATGGTTCAATTCAGCGATGAACATCGTCGGCACACCGTACAAAGCCGTACAACGCTCTTTATGGACGGATGCCAGCACTACCAACGGATCGAACTTCTCCACCATCACCTGGGTACAACCATGCGTGAGGCAGTTCATCGTGGCCAACACCACGCCGAAGCAGTGGAACAAAGGCACGCAGACGCAAAGCTTGTCATCCTGCGTGAAGCGCATGTTCTCTCCTGTGAAGAAACCATCGTTGGAGATGTTATAGTGCGTCAGCATGACACCCTTCGGGAAGCCCGTCGTGCCGGATGTATATTGCATGTTCACCACATCGTGGCAAGAGACATTCTTCTTCATCTCGTTGAGCTGCTCGTCGTCGATGTTCTTTCCGAGCAACAGCAACTCAGCCGTGTTGTACATTCCCCTATACTTCTCTTGGCCGATGTACACGACGTTCTTCATGTAAGGGAAACGCTTGCTGTTCAGATGACCGCGCTCGCAGTTCTTCAGTTCCGGCAACATCTTGTAGGTCATGTCGACGTAGTCGCACTCCCATGTTCCGTTCGTGATGCAGAGCGTATGCATATCGGAGTTCTCGCAGAGATACTCCAACTCGTTTTGCTTGTAGTTGGTGTTTACGGTGACGAGCACCGCACCGATCTTAGCGGTAGCGTAGAGGAAGGTGAGCCAATCCGGCACGTTCGTCGCCCAGATACCCACGTTACTACCCTTCTTCACACCGATGGAGATCAGACCTTTCGCCAAGTTGTCCACACGTTCGTTGAAGACCTTCCATGTGAAACGGAGGTCACGGTCCGAATAGACGATATATTCCTTATCTGGGGTTTTCTCCGCCCAATACTCGAGCCACTGCCCCAATGTCCTTTCTGATAACTGTTGCATAGCTGTAAAGAATTAGAATGGAGTATATACGACAGCGAGGATCCTAGCGGACTTTCCGGTCGCGCCATGAACGTGATGTTCCACGATGGAATCGTAGAAAATGCTGTCACCCACCTTCAGGTTATACTTCTCCTTGCCGTACTCGATTTCGACTTCACCCTCCATGACATAGATGAACTCCTCGCCCTCATGTGCGGACAATTTGAAGTTCCTCTCCTCATCAGGTTGGATGTCGATGATGAAAGGCTCCATGTGCCTTCCCGCCTTCTGCTTAGCGAGGGAGTGGTACTCCATGTGCTTTCTTGCGTCGGTCGCTCCGTTGGAGAAGCTAATGCTGCTGTTGCGCTCCTCAGCGCGGCAAACAACAGGTCCTAATTCGTCATTATCGTCCAAGAAAGTACCCAATCGCACACCCAACGCTCTCGCAATCTTAATCAACGGACCCAAAGAGGGCAAATATTGATCGTTCTCGATTGAGATGATTTGGTCTGTGGAAAGACCACTGCGTTCGGAAATCTCCTCGATGGAGATGTTTTTGGATTCCCTAATCCCTTTGATTTTGGATCCAACGATGGTGTTACTACTGGACATAAAATTTCAAATGAAAAAACACAAATACTTTTAATCGTCGCGAAATTATAAAATATTCAGTAATATATACTATATCTCCACCAAATTATCAATGCATTAAATTGTTATAAAACGCAAAAAAGAACGGAGATATCGTCATTATCGGTTCGTCGCCCACATGGATAGCGGAGAATAGGCATCAACGCTTCTTCTTCCAGAGGAAATATACGCCCAGACAGATCAGGATGGAGAGCAACGACCCTAACGGAGCCGCCATGCCCATCGGCGTAAGGTGGTCAGGATACCAGATGGAAGCGTAGTAGGAGCCCGGAATGCGTATCAAGACGATGGAGAGCAGGTTGTGGATGAAGGAGACGATGGAGAGACCGCAGGCGCAGAAATAGCCGCTGAAACAGAAATGGACGCCCGCCAAGGCGCAGTCTGTCGAATAGGGCCGTAGGTATTGGCCTCCGAAGAGAATCACGTTCGGATCGTCCGTGAACCATGAGATGACTGAATCGGATGTCGGTTGGAGCACGACGGAGAAGAGGAACCCGTATGCCAGGCAGACGAATATGCCTAAACGCAACGTGGCGCGCGCCCTTTCCGGCTTGCCCGCACCTATGTTCTGCGCCGCTATGGCGGAGATGGCGGAGAGCATGCTGGATGGCACAAGGAAGAGGATGCAGATGATCTTCTCCACAATACCGACGGCGGCGGCCACCTCCACGCCTCGCCGATTGGCGATGATCGTGATGACGATGAAGGAGACTTGTATAAAACCATCCTGGAGGGAGATCGGCAAACCAATCTGAAGGATATGCCTAAGGGATTCCCCCTCCGGACGCAACATCCGTTTCGTGAAATGGAAGCTACTTTTGTTCCTGCGGATCGTATAGGAGGAGAAAAGCACACTGCAGAACTGCGCAATGACAGTCGCATAGGCGGCTCCCTCCGCCTTCATCCCCATCACACCGATGAAGAGGAAGTCCAACAACACGTTCAGGACACAGGCGACCGCCACAAAGTACATCGGGGATTTCGAATCCCCCAACCCGCGGAATATGGAAGAGATAATGTTAAACACGACAATCAATGGGACTCCCAAGAAGCAGATGGTCAGGTATTGCCTTGTCTGCATCACCGATTCCACCGGCGTGGACATCAACGAAACAATGCCATCGACCCCCACTAATAACGCCAAACACGCAACCACGGAGACACCCCCGAAGAGCACGATGGAATTACCGATGGTGCGCCCCACCGTATTGTAGTCCTTCCCTCCCACCGCACGACTAATCATCACAGTCGTACCCATGGCCAAGCCGACCACCATCACCGTCAGCATATGCATCACCTGGCTACCCACCGCCACAGCAGTGATGTCAGGCGCACCCGCATATTGCCCTATGATAAAGAGATCCGCCAAACCATAAAATGTCTGGAGGAAATAGGCCAACAGAAAGGGGGCGGAGAAGGAGGCCAATGTCTTGAATACTCCTCCTTGGGTCAGGTCCTTTTGCATACAAGGGTCTTCATTAGGGATTAATATCTCTTTGTCAAACTGGAATGTGGATAATAGTGCGATAGTATGGAACGATAGCCGATACCCTGGCTCGCCATCACGGCCGCACCAATCTGGCAAAGTCCCACACCATGTCCCCACCCCGCACCTCGCAAAATGAAGTGGAGGATTCCCTCCCGCTCTTCTTTCTCCACCACGAAGGCGGAACTATATAAATGACTGGTGGATAGCGCCTTGCGGATCTCCAGCTCCTTCCCGACCACCATCGTCCGTTTCTCTCCCACGATCTTCAGCTCGATGATTCGGGCGGAGGCACCCCGCCTCAACGGTATCAGGTCTATGATTTTGCCGAAATCGATGCCCATCTTCTCCTTCACCAAAGAGGAGAGCTCCTCCTGGGAATAATCCACCTTCCAGCGGTAGAAGTCGGGCGTCTCCTGGTCGTAGTTATTGAGCACTTGTGAAAGGACCGTTTTGTCGTGCGTGTTGCAATAGGCTTCCGGCGAAGAGAGGATCCATTCCCTCGCCACCGCCTCTTGGGTAAGGTCCGGCAGCTTACCCTGCGCAGAATCCGCCACAGGGAGCAGATAAGGATGATGCACCTCCTCCCAACAATTCTCGAAGAGCTCGGTAGCTCCGCCGCACGCCTTGTAGAAACGGGCGTCGCAGATCTTTCCGTCGTAAGTCAGCACCTCGCCGAAGGTGGCCTTGATAGCCTCCCTCACCGCCTGCGTGCTCGCCTTGGTGATGCCTTGGTAGCGCTGGCAATGGTCGTCGGCGCAGACATCGAAGAGCGTATGGTCCTGGTGGTCGTACCAGCGTATGATCCGTTCGTCCGTCACCACCATCGCGTCGGCATGGCTCTCCGTCTCCTTGTTCTCCAACTTGTTCAGCAGCCAGCTGCGGGATATCACGGCATGCGCCTTGAGCAACTCCAGCGAGGAGGTGGCGCTCATCTCGGAGGAGATGACGCTCGTGAGGTAATCCTCCGTCGGAACGATATCAATCGCCTGCACCTCACCCTCAATCACGATGAACTTCAGCGAGCCATTGAAGCGCTGCGTCTCCTTCCTCTCCCAGTGGAAGTGAATGCCGATGACCACATCCAACAGGTCGAAACTATCTGTCGTAGAGGATGGTGAAAAGATTACCTCATCATATAAATCGTTGTTGTATAATATCTTACCGTCCTGGACGGAAACCGTTTGGTCGCCCGTCACCACAGATCCGTCGCTGTTTGGGCGGAAATCCCCGTGGAGGGTGAAACGAATCACTTTGCTTCGTAGGATGCCGACGCTGATGGTGGGTTGAGTCTCCTGTCTCTTCATCTCTTGTACTTTTTTATTCTGTGCGTTGCTGTTCCTTCTCCAAGCGGTTAATAAGTTTCATGCAAAAGAGAAGCGGGATGATGCCGAAGACACCGAACGAACAATCGATAAGCGTCCAATAAATCGGTATCTGCCTGATCGGTCCACAGATGAAAGCCAACGGAAGAATCGCCACGCAAGCGATCATACCCCATTGGATGACCCACTTATTACGGACCGGATCACGGAACGGGCCGATGAACATAAGCGCGATTACCAGATGGGCGAAAGCCAGCCAATCGTAGCCATAAGCCAACTGCGGAAAGTTTTGGTTCACTTCCGTGAGGGATTCTTTTATAGAGTACACGAACCCAAAGATGGCAGGGGATTCCTTCGCCGTCTCCGCATTAATGTTTAAAATGGAACAGAGCAATTTCAGCTCAGACTCGACAGGGAAAGCCGTGGCGCCCGCAGCAACCAGCGCCACCATGAAAAAGGCGATGATAGCACGCACTTTTTGCAGAGTACTCAATTTAATCATAAAAAGACTTATTGGTTTTTATGAAACAAAATTAATGCATTTATTCGAAATAGGAAGAAAAAACAGATAAGTAACCTCCTCATAAGGGCAAAATATAACATACTATGAATTAATATATTACAGAATGTACATTTCGTTTCCATCCATTTTTTCCACATTTTTTTTTAATTGTTGAAAAACTTTTTTACTTTTGCCACGTCCGTCCGCGAAATTCGAGGGTGGGCACCATAAACTAAACATCTAATAACATTAATAATAAATTTTTGTTATTACACTTCAATTAGGGAGAACCATTGAGAAACCGCCGAAGAACATTTCTTCGGCAAAAACCAGAAACCAAGCGGACATCCACATTTCGTTCGGGGAACAACAAGAGGGAGAAAGGGAGAAAATGTATTTCCGCTATTTAGACATCAGAGGATGCTAAAAACCATTGCAACAACGCATTGACCTTACATTAAAAACACCATTAATAAGTAAAAACCATGAAGAAAGAATTCTTTTTTAGACGAGCCTTCTCTTCATTGACATTACTCGCATTGGCAATAACGGCGAACGCCGAAGTGTTGATTGTCGAGCAAAACCAAGAAGGCTCTCAAGAAACGAAGAAGGTTTCCTATGATCTGGGCGACAAACCCGTCCTGACATATAGCGGAACCAATCTCATCGTGAAAACAAACACCGCCAGCGCAGAGTTTCCGTTAGGGAAGGTCGCCAGGTATTATTTTGCGGAGTCGGATCCGACAGGAGTAGTGACGACACAGGGGAAAATGGGATACCTTTTCGTGACGGAAGAGGGCGTCCGGATGCTCGGATTCGAGCCATCCCTCCAAGTGAAGCTCTACACCGTCAGCGGACAGTTCATCCAGGAATACAGAACCTCCGAGGAGGGATCCCTGGAAATCAGCCTCAACGGACAGCCACAAGGCGTCTATCTCATTCAATTAAACACCACCACCATTAAAGTAATAAAGAAATGAAGAAGATTTTTATCCTTTTGGCAGCCGGATTATTCTCGATGGGAGTATCCGCTCAAACAACGACCTACAAGATGCGTGTCCTCAAAACGGACGGTACCGAAGTGTTCTACCAAACAGCCGACGTGCAACAAGTCGACTTCATAGAGGAAGAGGAACAACAGCAACAGGAGGAGCCAACCATCAAGGTGTTCCTTTCCGGAGACAACCCGAACAAAGACGGACAGTGTAGAGTGCAAACAGACCGCTACACGGGTCCTGACGGACAATGCTTCCTGAACTATCCTTCCCAACTCTCTAATGACCCGAACGTCAAGCATGGCGTCATCATCTGGGGACCTGGTGGAGGAGAGAAGCCAGGCAACTATCCGAACATGATCAACCGTTTGGTTTCCCACGGATTTGTCGTATTGGAGTTGAAAGAATCTCCAGGTAGCGGAGATCCAGCAATCGCCGCAATCAACTGGTTGGAGAAAGAGAACGGTAATCCTAGCAGCAAATTCTACAACAAGCTCATCATGGACCGCGTAGGCTGTGCCGGACACTCCATGGGAGGTTTGGAGTCTGAGCAAGCATGGCTGAGGGATTCCCGCGTCTACACGGCATGTCTGAACAACAGTGGAGACTTGAACAGATCCGCCATGGGAAAGATGAAGGACGGCAAACCAATCGCCATCGTTTACGGTGAGGCCGGAATGGAGCGTCCGAACGCGGAGGGCGACTACAACAATGGTGTATCTTGCCCTGCCTGCCTTATCATGTTGACGGGTGGTCCTGACCAAGGTGAGGGCGGATACGGACATGGTTCAGGTCCTTGGACAGGTCATGCGGCCACTTGCGCATGGATGCGCTGGCACATCGGACATGAGTCATTCAGAAAAGATGATTTCACCACTCCGAACGGCGAGTTCATAAGCGGATACATCTCCGGTGCACAAGGAAAATGGTCCGGCAAGTACAAGAACTGGGAAAACTGGGAAGAAAAATAAAATAAAATGTAGTTTGTTATTTGTTAGTCTATTTTTTCGAATCGGTCGGCCATCGGATGGTCGGCCGATTCTTTTTCTCCCTTTATGCTGGTAATCGGCATACGATATCGCACCAAGGCCCAAAATATTTCATTCTAAAACATCAAAAAAAAGCGTGGCATCCAACAAACCATAGCGTTTTGGCATAGTTTTTGCTTTTTCAAACAAGGCATTTCCGGCAATCCACCCATTTGTATACAATAGACACTTAATAAAAATTTATACCTACAAACAACATTCGTCAAACGGATTATTCCTTACCAATCGCCCTGAAACATAAAAACATGCGAAAGAAAAACAGTGTGGAATCGATATAATATGGATTTTGGGTATTTTATCCTCAATTCATTAAAAGTATAAATACTACCTTCGCTGAAAATGGATTAGAAAACCATTAACCGACATATGTAAGTTTATCAGTGTTACGCCATGTCAAGTGGAATGATTGTGTATGTCATAAAGTGTTATCGTGTAGCAAAACCGCGACATAAAAACATAGCATAAAAACACAAAGGGACACATTCATCAGCATTAGGACATCACAATAGGCAAGCATGCTTAGTCGGTATGCAATTGAATCATTATTAATACTTTATAATCATAATTAAAACAAAAAGCATTATGGATTTAAAAAAATTTGGGGTTGCGGCAATGAGTGTCGCTCTATCAGTGTCTATGGCGAACGCAGAATCGTTCGAAACATTAAGTGTCAACGGGAAAACGATCCTCTATGGCGGACTCTCCTTCAGAACAGCCACGTATCACCAGATCGACTTCAAGGATGAAACGGACGGAACAGGAAGCGTGCTCCACACGACAGGCTATAACGACTCGAAATTCGGATTGAGCTTCGAAGCCTCTAAATATGAGTTCCGTTACGGCACCACACAATTTAACAGCAATGTGGCGATTGGCACCCAAATCAACGAGAACAACATGCTTCACGTGAAGGGTAGAACCGTGTTCGACATTTCAGACCAAATGATGGTCATATTAACCTCAGCGGGTTCCGGCATCAACTTCAGCAGAACAACATACAAGGAAGGAGAACTCCCAACCAACACCATCACATCCGATGAGATCGGAGGCTATTCTCCGCTCAACTTGCGCGCCAACAGCTTCCGTTTCATCAACGGATCTATCTTTGCGGATCAGGACCTCACGGTGAACGGCAAGATCACCTGCCACGACGAGATTGAGGTTTCCAAACTCACGTCAGACAACATGAACGTTAACCAACTCAAAGCCAAGGATATCCGTGTGGATCTCAACAACGCCGCCGACTATGTGTTCGAGGAGAACTACAACCTCAAGTCATTGAAGGAGGTGGAGAGCTACGTGAAGGAAAACAAGCACCTCCCAGGCATCCCGTCCGCCGCAGAGATCTCCCAAAACGGCATGAGCGTATCGGAGATGAGCAACCTCTTGCTCGAGAAGGTGGAGGAACTCACCCTGCACCTGATCCAATTGGAGAAGGAGAACGAAGCGTTGAAAGCGAAGGTTGAATCATTAGAAAAGTAATTGAGCATGAAAAAAGTAACATTTCTTCTTCTCATGCTAATCATAACATGCCCGAACATCTTTTCGGCGACCCCATCCGAGGTCTACTCCGACAGCAAGATGTTGGTGGTTTGTCATGAGAAATTCAAAACAGCGATGGAGCCCTTCGTGCTTCACAAAAACGAGTTGGGGCTGAAGACTGACATGATAGTCATCCAATACATGGACGAGGATTCATTGCAGACGTATATCAACGACTATGTTGACAAACACGCCGACCTGAAATTCCTTCTCTTGGTGGGAGACGTTGATTATGTGCCATACCACTATTTCATCGGAAAGGGTGTGACGGGAGCGACCGACCACTACTATAACAGCAGAGTACAAGGTTGCGACTTCATTCCAGGACGTTTCTCATGTGAGACACTGGCGGAAGCGAAAGCGATGGTCACACGTTCCATTTTGTACGATCACATGAGACAAGATCAAGCCTGGGGGAAAAATGCCTTAGTGATCGGCAGCAATAACATCTACTCCGACTACATGGGCGAAAAGGCGGGGGTGAACATTCCCGACTATGAATTCGCGGCAAGAATCGGCGAAATGTTGAAGGAAGTAGGCCTGGACCCAACCGTATTGGTGGACAAAGACACCATCAACCTGATGGACAACACCAACGTGATAAAGGCCATTAACAATGGATGTTCGTGCGTCAACTATACCGGTCACGGAGGAACAGACAGATGGGTCACATCAAATTTCACCACGGAGGATGCGTTAAACCTGAAAAATGCGAACAAGTGGCCGTTCATTTTCTCCACAGCTTGTGTGAGCGGAAATTACATCGACACATGCTTGTCAGAAGCCTTCCTACGCGCCAGAGACGCTGACGGATACCCGACGGGCGCCGTCGCTTGCTATGCCTCAAGCGCAAACCAGCCATTCGGTTTCCCTATGGTTGCCCAAGAGTCTTTCAATAAGTTCTGGACAGAGGGGGAATACGTCACATTCGGGGAATTATGCGAAAATGCGGCTAGAAGCATGTACGAAGTAGATGGGTCAGCTGGCTATACGCATACCACATGGAACATATTCGGAGATCCTTCCTTAATCGTCTATCCTTATAACGGACAGATTACACCTTCCGAATTGACCATGTCCACAGGAATCAAAGGCGGCGAATATGATTTTTACGCTTACGACAAAATCGACGCCTCCAACCCTATCTCCGACAACGCCGACGTGGAATACCACGCCAACAGCGTGAAGTTGACGGACGGATTCAAATTCAGCGGGAAACACCTCCTTGTATCGTCTGACATCGACCTCTCTTTGCCTACGATAAGCATAGGCGGAGGATGGCGCTCAGTGCTCTCTAACGAGACACAAAGCGAGCTTACCGATTTGGCCGACAACTCCTCGGAGGAAATGGCTGCACCTCGTATCTTCCCTATCCCGTCCAACGGCTTAATCACGGCCGACTTCGGAAATGCGGATGGAGAGAAAACGATTGTCATCACCGACATGAACGGTAAAATCGTTTACCAAAATAGATTTGGAGACAAGAGGGTAGACATTAACCTCTCCGCCCTTCAAAGCGGCGTCTATACTGCAAGGATCACAACATCACAAATGTCTGTCATCAAGTCTATAATTTTGAAATAAAACCCTATTATTTCATTCTTGGGACGTGGCTGCAGGATCTTTCCATGGCCACGTCCCTTTTTTACGGAAAACAGGTCCGAAAATCATCGCTTGTTATTCCATCTGATTGTATATCTTTGCGTTATCAATAACATGAAACACTATGGGACTATTAGATCAATTAATGAAAATCTTCAAGGCTTTCGGTGAGGCAAGTTCCACCATAAGCAATTCGAAGAACTATCTCGTGAACTTTACCGTGAAGGGGTCCGGCGATTGGGACGGTGAGCACTACATGCGCGTGCCTATCGTAGGGGAGTACACGGATGCGCAGGCCATCAGGGCGTTGCGCATGATGAACGGACTGGATAACAACGTGGAGATAATCATCACGCAGGTAGAAAAAGAGGACTGATCCACAAATGGACAGTCCCCCAATGGAGTCATAGGATTGTCCCTAAGCGGACACACCCTGTCATACGTCGCGCCTTAACTACTGCGCCCAGATATCCGTATACTCGTCGTCGATCTTAAAGGATACGGGCTTGCACTGGGTATAGAGCGAAGGGCAGTTCACCGCCTTGTAGTATGGGCAACCCTTCTGCTTGGTCACGCTGATTCCCCGCCAAGGGGTATCATAGCCTGAACTGTACACCTCGAGGTAGAGCACTGTCCCCTTGAGGGCATTGGAATCCTGGTATTTATTCACCTTGTGGGAACGCACCTGAATCGTGAAAGGCTGATTCGCCTTGTAAGCGTTCTCGGGCGTGGCACCCTCCATGTAGGTCGCCACAAGCTGGGGCGTATAATAGTCTCCGTACTGCGGGTTATACCTGTCCTTCAGGATTCTGGTCACGTCGGGAATGTTGTTGGCCACATTGACCATCTCGAGGCATTTGCTTCCCTCCTCTTTGTCATGGTTGTAAATCTCGAAGGCCATGAGTTCGAGCAGCACCGCCACCTCTGGCTTGCCGCCATATTGTTCCTGCACAGCCTGCAATTGCGCCGCGTTCCGAGGGAATCGGTTGAACGTGAGGGTCGCTGTCTCGCCTGGCTTCCAGTTTTGCGGATCAATGCCTCCCTTTACCGTCACCGTGATGGCTGACGCGTTGTTCGCTACCGCCTCCGATTTCACACCATCTCCCGTGGAAGGAATTTCAGCGATGGTGGTAACTTCATTCATGTTGTTGGATGATACGGGCTGACCGCCTCCGTTCGGTTGGTCACACGCCGCGAAAGACAAAGCAGCGAGTGCGACGGCTGAATAAATTACATGCTTCATAAAAATAAATTTATCGTTTCTTGTTCAACGAAGGACCGTTTCCTTAGAAAGAGGGCATTCTTCGCTATAAATTTTAAACTTCATGAGAGAAGAGTGAGCAATAATTGTAAAATTCGGGAATTTTTAGGAAATATGCAAGACAAAACCTCACGGAGTTTGATGCGAAATGACCGCATCAGCACTAATTCTAAATCGTAAATTGTAAATAGTTAAATAGTAAATGACATGTGTCTAATGCGGTAAATGAAACCGCCATGTGAGTTGTTAAATTTTTTACTTTTCACTTCTGCTTTTTGTCGCTTAGTTTCTGTATCTTTGCGAAAATGTATAATTATAGACACCAATGAGAAAAAAACTCATTTTAGCATCCATGTTGGTTTCGGCGCAGTTGTTATGTGCGCAGCAATCAAAGGATTACACACAGGCGGACAAACTATTCCACGAAGGAAAGGCTTTGTATGACCAAGGCCATTTCAAGGCGGCGTACGAACGTTTGAACGAGTACTTCCTGACGTTGGACATGAAAGACCGTTCGCCACGCTACATCGAGACAGAGTATTACATCGCTTGCTGCAGCTACGAACTGCAACGGAGGGATGCCGGCAGGAAATTGTCCGAGTTCACGTCCGACAACCCGCAATCCACCTTGGCGAATAGGATCCATTTCCTTTCCGCCTCCCATAAATACGACAAACAGCTCTACAAGGAGGCCGTCGAGGAGTTCAGCCAATGCGACAGATTGTTCCTCTCTCAGGCGGAATCGGCCGACTACCTCTTCAAGCAAGGTTACTCGTTGCTGCAATGCAAGGAGGTCGAAAGGGCCAGAAACGTCTTCTCGATTCTTTTGAACCAACAATCCAAATACAACGTGGCGGCCAAGTACTACAAGGCCTACACGGATTATCTGTCCAAGGACTATGAATCCGCCCTGTCAGTCTTCGAGGAGTTGCAACAATTGCCGGAATACGCACGGATTGTCCCTTACTACATCTTCCAAATCTATTACGCGCAAAAACGCTACGACGAAGTGTTGGAGACGGGCGAGGCGCTACTGAAGGCTGACCCGAACAACCCGAACAGCAAAGAGATCCATAGACTCTTGGGTGAATGTTATTACACGAAGAAGGACTACGCCAACACGATCAAGTACCTCTCGCTCTACCAGAAAGAGGCGGAGCAGGTGGTCCGCGAGAACATGTATATGTTGGGTAACTCCTATTACCAAACGGGCGACTACCAGAACGCAATCACATGCCTGCAGACAGTGACCGCCGTCGAGGATGCGATGGGACAGAACGCCTACCTCTACCTCGGATCCTGCTACGTCAAACAAAAGAACATCACCAATGCGAGGTTCTGCTTCGAATCGGCGAGCCGCATGGACTTCGACCCGAACGTGAAGGAGGAGGCATTCTACAACTACGCACTGACCATCTACGAGCAGTCATACTCCCCTTTCAACGAATCCATCACCGCCTTCGAGCGCTTTCTAGAGACCTTCCCGAACTCCCGCTATAGGGATAGGGTCTACAACTACATGACCAACCTCTACCTCACAACGAAGAACTATGCGGAGGCCTATGCGTCCATCGAGAAGATCAAGGAGAAGAACATCCAGATCTACGAGGCACGCCAACGCATCGCCTACAGCATGGGTATCGAGAACTTCACGAACGGCAACTACGCCAAGGCCATCGAACACTTCAACACCTCCCTGAAGGATGGACAATACAACCGCACGCTGGAGGCTTCCACCATCTTCTGGAGGGGCGAGGCCTACTACAGACTGAAGGATTTCAGCCACTCCGCCAGCGACTTCGAGACCTTCGTCAACTCCCCTGGCGCCAGAAGCTGCGATGAGTTCACGCTCGCCCACTACAACATGGGTTACAGCCGCTTCACGGACAAACGTTACTCGGATGCGTTGTCATGGTTCAGGAAGTACGTCAACATGGAGGAGAAGAACAAAACATTGATCGCCGACGCCACGAACCGTATTGGTGACTGCTACTTCTACCAACGTGACTTCAGCAACGCGGTGAAGAGTTATTCCCAAGTATTCTCAATGAAGGGACCGGGCGCAGACTACGCCTGCTTCCAACAGGCCTTCATCCAAGGTCTGCAGAAAGACTATAACGGCAAGATAGCCACATTGAACAAACTGCAGAAGACCTTCCCGCAGTCCGAATACCTGGCGGACGCCAAGTATGAGATCGGTCGCGCCTACATCATGATGAAGCAGAACGACAAGGCCATCAAGACCTACGAGGCGCTGAACAAGGATTATCCTCACAGCCCGCTCAGCAGGAAAGGACGATTGCAGACCGCCATGCTCTATGACGAGATGAACAATACGAATAAGTCCATCGCCACCTACAAGGAGATCGTGGATTACTTCCCGACCAGCGAGGAGGCCCATACCGCCTTGGACAACCTGAAGCGCATCTATTTCGAGCAGGATAACATCCAAGGATATGCGGATTATGTGGGAACCTTAGGCGGGTTCGTCAAGTTCCAACGCTCCGAACAGGACTCCCTCACCTACCTCGCTGCGGAGAACCTCTACGAGAAGGAGGAATACGCGCGCGCTGTAAAAAGCTTCACCAACTTCCTGGAGAAGTTCCCAGAGAGCGTCTTCACCAACAAGGCACGGTTCCATCTCGGCGACAGCTACTACAAGTCGGGCGACAAGGAGAACGCGAAGGAACAATTCGCCATCGTCGCCTCATTGGTCGGCTGTCCTGACCGCGAGAACGCCCTGGTGCTCCTCTCCAAGATCCAATACGACAACAAGGAATACAGGGAGGCCATCAGCAGCATGGAGACACTGGACAGCGTGGCCCAGAATCCTGAGAACAAAATGTCTGCCCGTTTGGGCATCATGAGGTGTCACAACCTCTTGGGTGATCTCGAGCACACCGTCGACGCCGCCACCCTGCTCACCAACAGCGACAAGCTGGATCCGGCGATCTATCGCGAGGCGCTCTTCACACGGGCCCGCACATACGAGTTGTTGGGCGACTCCGCCTTGGCGCTCGCGGACTATAAGGTGCTCTCGGAAAACTGCATGGATGCTTACGGTGCGGAATCGCAGTTCATCAAGCAGGAGTACTCCTTCCGGGCCGGCGACTTGGACGGCACGGAGAAGGAGATCTTCGCCTTCATCGACAAGAACACGCCTCACCAGTATTGGTTGGCCAAGAGTTTCATCCTCCTCTCCGACATCTACATGAAGCAAGGGAAGATGTTCGAGGCGAAACAATACCTGCTCAGCGTCCGCGAAAACTATAACGGAAACGATGACATCGCCTCCGAGATCAGACTCAGATTGAGCCACATCGAACAGAGTGAAAACGAAAAGATTGTTAATGAGAATTAATGGGTAACTACGATATGAAACGTTTGTTTTTAATAACTGGACTCACCGCATTCTGCGCCGCAGCCTCCGCCCAAGAAAGCAAGGACACGACCATTGAACGCAACGTCGATGTGGTGAAGGAATATAACCCTATCATCAAAGATGCGGGAAAGATCAGCACCATGCCGGAGCTGAAACCGATCGAGACGAAGAAGAGGGAGTCGACATACTCAGTTTGGACCACTCCCTACGATGTGAAGCCAAGCGAGTTATATCCTTTGGATTATGCGACTGCACAGCCCATCAGGAAAAAGGAAGACAAACAACACTTCGCCCGCATAGGCGGAGGCAATTACGCCTCCTTGCTTGGGGAGTTCTACACGCCTATCTTCCAACAACAGAACTACGGGATGGATCTGGACATCAAACACAGATCAGCCTTCGGGAACGTGAAACTCTCCGCCGACAACTATGAGCCATTGCTTAGTGACATGAAGTCTAAGGCGCTGGACTGCGACACCAAGGCTAAGCTCCGCTTCAACTCCACCATCCGCCACACCAAGGAACTGAGTTCGTTCTTCGCGGCAGACTACGATCTTTTCCGCTACTACGGATACGACGATGAGATGCAATCCCTCTACAACAGGGGGTATTCGGAGTCGGACAACATAGAGTTTAAGCAACATTTCCTCAACCTGGACGCCAACGTGCGTTTCAAGACAAAGGAGTTCATCGGCAAATGGCGCTATGACTTCCAGACGAACTACCAACTCTTCCGCAACAACGACGACCTCTCCGAGCACACCATCCTCACGAACCTTTACGGAAGCTACCGGATGGAGAACTACACGATCGGACTAAATCTCGACATGTACAACATCTTCATGAGCCTACCGGAAGGGAATGACTATTATGACTTCGAGAACGCCAAGAACATGAACAGCTACACCATGCTGAAACTGAAACCACACGCCGTGTTCAGCGGAGAAATAGGCAAGATCAACATCGGTATCAAGGCGGCATTCGGACTCGGACAGGGCATAAAGGGAACCATCTGCCCGGATGTCTTCGGAACAGTGAGAATGAAGAAAGATATCGCATATCTCTACGCTTGCGTCACGGGCGACTATACCGTGAATAATTTTCATAATGTGACGAAAGAGAACAAATACATCGCTCCGGACGTCCGCGTGGAAGACACCTATACGCCTATCGACGTTTACGCAGGAGTTCGCGTGAAGGTGGCCAAACGGATCGACATGGACATCTATGGTGGCTATAAGGTCATCAACAACCCATACTTCTTCGTGAATAAGTTGCGCCCATCCGTCGTGAACGGTGACACGACCATGGTCATGACCCGCCAATTCGACGTGGTGTACGAGAAGAACGCAGGCGTATTCAACGCAGGCCTCTCCCTAGGCTACCACCACAAGGAGAAACTGGATATGGGCTTCGACGCAATCGTCAACAAATGGGCGTTGGACAAAATCGAATACGCATGGCAAAGACCTGATTGGAAACTGAATTACCACGCCAGCTACCGCTTCACTAAAGCGCTCCGCTTCAACCTGGGATACCAATTCGAGGGAGGAAGACATGCCTACGTGAATGGAAAGGCGGTGGATATGAAGAATGCCCACAACATCAACCTCGGTGCGGACTATAAGTTCATGAATTGGTTGGATTTCTTCGTGAAACTCGACAACATCCTCAACCAATCCTACCAAAACTGGTACGGATACGATGTCCATGGATTCAATTTCTTGGCTGGTTTATCATTTTATTTCTAATAAGCGATGCCCATCATAGCAATCATAATCCTCATCATGGTTTTTTATTCGTTGGGATGGCTAACGTCCGACAACGACGAAAAAACTGCGAAGACTGCAGGGAACGGCAAGAGCTCAAAGAAATCCAACTTGGATAGAGGAGCTTTCACGGAATACACCCTCCTCTTCGACAGCGTGGCACGATTGCTAAGCGCTGTGATGGTCGCGGACGGGAAGGCGACGAAAAGCGAACTGAACGTGGCCAAGAAATACCTGTCCCAATATTTCGAGGAGGAGGATGCCCGTTCAATATTGTCTATGATGTCCCAATGGGTAAAAGAGCCTGTCCCAAAGGATTTGAGGCCCTTCTGCCTGCAATTGAACCAACACCTGACATACAAGCAACGGCTCGCCCTGCTCACCACCCTATTCGAAATCGCGGTCGTCGACTCCCGTATCGAAAAAGCGGAGGCGAAGGTCATTGAGATGTACGCCCGCTTCGCCTGCATCAAACAGGTGGACTTCGACCGCCAGCGCGGCTATTTCGCATACGGTTTCACTTGGGAGAACACAGGCAAACAGCAGACGAACTCATCCCGCAATAATTCGTACAAATCCACGTCCGGCAAAGAAAACTCCTCGTCTAAGAATTGGGCCTACGATGTTTTGGGCGTCTCCCCCGACGCCTCCGAGAAAGAGATCAAAAACGCTTTCCGCAAACTATCCATGCAATACCACCCGGACAGACAAATCGATGCATCCGACGAGGAACTGAAAATCTCCACGGAAAAGTTCCAACGGATCAGCGAAGCGTATGAACTGTTGGTGGAACGACCGGCATGACCCGTTAAACGATTTCTAAGCGACTATTTCCTGTCCGACGATATTGTATATGACAATTAATTTTTAACGGCTTTTTATGGCAAAACAGCAATCTTCCGTCAAAGAACGCCAGAGAACGGACTTGGACGAGCCCCGGCAGTTCAAGGTGATTTTCCATAACGACGATTTCACAACCTACGAATTCGTCGTGAAAGTTTTAATGGTTGTCTTTTTCAAGTCTAAAAGCGAGGCGGAACGATTAACAATCGAGGTGGATCGTAAAAAACTTGCGACTGTCGGCATCTACTCCCACGACGTGGCGGTGTCGAAGACGGAAAAAGCCACCAAGATGGCAAGGGCGGAGGGATACCCCTTGAGAATTACATGTGAACCTTTAGATTAGAATGGTATGGAAGAATTAGATTATGACGATTATACAAAAATTATCTTTGAGAAGGCGAAATGCTGCGCTGAACAGTACCGACACGAGTTTCTGATGCCGGAACACCTTCTCCAGATTTTGTTGGACGAACCTTGCTTCTACTACGTCTCCATCAGCGATGTGCAAACATCCGAACTGAGGATGGACCTGGTCGAGTACCTGACAAACAAAGTGGAACAGGTGCCTGCGGATGTCCAATACGAGGTGGAACTCTCCGGACATACCTCCCAAGTGCTATTGCTCGCGAATCATATCGCACAATACGCCGGCCAACACGACATCAATTTCACACATATACTCAAAGCGATCATAGACCTGCCGGACTCCATGGCTTCCTACCTCCTGAAGAAGTATGCCTTGGTGGATCTGAGCGTCCTCCTGAGCGACTTCATCTCCGCTTATGACGACTACGAGGAGGACGAAGAGGAGGAGAGCGATGACGAAGAGGAGGAAGGACTCCTCTCCAACGGGACTTCACCTAGCATGGGCGAAAAATCATGGCGAAACATGGTGTACTGCGTCAGCGACCATATCGACGACCATAACCCGCTGATAGGTAGGGAGAAGGAGCTGGAACGCACTATACAGGTCTTGTGCCGCAAGGATAAGAACAACCCATTGCATGTGGGTGAACCGGGTGTCGGTAAGACAGCCCTCGTCTATGGTCTGGCGGACCTGCTTCGCAAGGGGAAGGTGCCTAGCCGCTTGAAAGGCTACAAGATCTATGAATTGAACTTAGGCTCGCTTTTGGCGGGTACGCAATTTCGCGGCGATTTCGAGAAACGCTTGAAGGCGATCATGGACGGTATCGCCAACGAAGGGAAGTCGATCGTCTACATCGACGAAATCCACAACCTGGTCGGCGCAGGTAGGACGGGCGACGGCTCCATGGATGCCAGCAACCTGCTGAAACCTTACCTGGAGGGGGATAACATCCGCTTCATCGGCTCCACTACCTACGAGGAATACAACCGATTCTTCTCGCAGGACAAGGCGCTCGTGCGCCGCTTCCAACAAATAGACATACCGGAGCCTTCCGTCGAGGAGGCCATCCGCATCATCAACGGATTGAAGAAGAAATACGAGGAATACCACCATGTGGTCTACGCCAAGGGTGCGGTGGAGTATGCGGTGGAGAACAGCGCGAAGTTCATCGCGGACCGTTTCCTGCCGGACAAGGCGATCGACCTGATCGACGAGGCGGGCGCCTTCCGTGAGCTCCATCCGCTGAAGACCAAGGCGCAGACGGTGGATCAGTCGCTACTCTCGGATGTGTTGTCTCTGGTCTGCAAGATAGACGCCGCCGCCCTGAAGGAGGAGGGGAACGACACGCTGGAGAGCCTCGAACCGAACATCAGGAAGAAGATCTACGGCCAGGACGAGGCGATCCGTCAGGTGGTCGAGGCGGTGCAGATGTCCAAGGCGGGCCTGCTGGACGACGACAAGCCGATCGCAAGCCTCCTGTTCGTCGGACCGACGGGCGTGGGCAAGACGGAGCTCTGCAAGGTGCTGGCGGCGGAACTGGGCATCAGCCTGGTACGTTTCGACATGAGCGAATACACGGAGAAACATACGGTGGCGAAACTGATCGGCTCGCCTGCGGGCTATGTGGGCTACGAGGATGGCGGTCTGCTCACCGACGCGATCCGCAAGACGCCTAACTGCGTGTTGCTCCTCGACGAAATCGAGAAGGCGCATGCGGATATCTACAACATCCTCCTGCAGGTGATGGACTACGCGCGCCTGACGGACAATAAGGGACGCAAGGCGGATTTCCGCCACGTCATCCTGGTGATGACCTCCAATGCGGGTGCGCAGTATGCCCACCTCTCCTCCATCGGCTTCGGAGGTGGTAAGTCTGCCGGCACTGCTATGTTGGACCAGGTGAAGAAGACGTTCAAGCCGGAGTTCATCAACCGCCTGAATGGTATGGTGACCTTCAACGATATGGACGAGACGATGGCGGCGGCCGTGCTGGACAAGAAGGTGGATGAGCTTAGGGAGAAACTGCAGGCGAAGAACGTGACCCTGAAAATATCGGACGAGGCGCATGCCCATCTCCTGAAGCAAGGCTACTCGAAGACATACGGGGCAAGGGAAATGGACCGTGTGCTCCGCAACCAACTGAATACTTCCCTGATGCGGGAGATCCTCTTCGGCTTCTTGAAGTCGGGCGGCACCGCTGAGGTGGTGATGGAGAATGAATCCATAAAATTAGTTCAAGGCGCATGATCTACCAACTGACGGACCAGATAGCGTTCCCCGACCCACGGAACGGGGAGGAGGACGGACTTTTCGCCATCGGCGGAGACCTCTCCATCGACCGTCTCCTATTGGCCTACTCGAACGGTATCTTCCCATGGTACTCGTTCCGCGACTCGGACATCCTATGGTTCTGCCCGATGAACCGCTTCGTCATCTTCCCCAATGAAATCCACGTGTCGCACTCCATGCGGACATTGATGAACAAGGGTCTCTACCACGTCACGATCAATCAGGACTTCGCCTCCGTGATCAAGAACTGCGGAGACCTCCGCAAGGAGATGGAGGGGGCATGGCTAGGCGATGACATGATAAAGGCATACACGGCGCTACACGAACAGGGGTTCGCGGCGAGCGTCGAAGTATGGGATCAGGAGGAGAAGCTGGTCGGCGGACTCTACGGTGTGACCATCGGAAGGTGTTTCTTCGGAGAGAGCATGTTCTCCCTCGCGCCAAGCGCATCCAAACTGGCGCTGATCTTCTTAGCTAAAGTGTTTGAGCAAAACGGCGGCGTGATGATCGATTGCCAACTGGAGACCCCCCACCTCAAAAGCATGGGCGGACGATACATCCCTTACGATGAGTATATGGAGTATGTGAGGATGGAGTGAAAAAAAGCGGGGAGGATCCTATTATAATTATTTTGTTAAAATCTTACCAAGTGCAAATATTTGATTCACTTTATCGTAATCATAAAACTTCTCTGTATGATTCAAATATATCAAACTGCCGCCTGTCTCATCTTTCTCCACAATAAATTCATCACCTAACTTCAAATCTTTTCTATGTGTGTAGGATATCCATCCGAAATAGTTACCTATTTCATCCTTCATTTTCCATAAGTTATCTGTTTGAACACACCCATAGTCTGGCTCAAAATGTTTTAACATACACCTCAAAATAGACAATAAAGTGTCTTTGGCAAATAAATCTGTGGCAACATATTCAAATATACATAGAGCAGTTAAATATCCTTCTAAATCATTAGAAGAGATTTTTATACGCATCGGCTTTTCCTCTCTGTCTTCATTATAAAGATCAATAGTATACCCTATGTTACTATACCCTCTTTCATCCATGTCTTTTTTATAAGAACGTAACAATTTCTTTTTTATGTACGTTGGGGAATTTTCGAATTTCCTACTTAGTGCATCCTTTCTACTTTTCCCTAAATTACACCAACCCTTCAAGACTGGAGAAATTGTTTCAAAATCTACCAAGAAATCGTAAACAAAATTCGACATCTGGTCAATCGTCATCGGATTATTCCAATAGAATCGAACACTTACATAATCAATCTTACTCTCTTCCATTGCTTTCCTTTATTTTGTTAATTCTTGTTGATCACCGTCTTGGCGATGCGCTGGCCCATGGCGTCGCGGGGTATGTTTTTCTTCATGGATGCCAAAGTAAGGTTTTTTTCTTAATTTGGCAAATGGTTCTAAATTTCGACAATATTTTACCCTAAACGCTTAATTGACTTCGTCGGACTGACGTTTCTATACTCTTAACTCCCTCGGAATCTATTCCCGCTATTCACTATTCCACCACGTACATACACACGTCTTCCCCCCAGCATGTCGCGTTCAGATTTAACAACATTATTTCTTTCTCAAGCTTATGATAAAGCGGAGAATCGGGCGAGATGCAATTCCGTATCAGCTCTTGGAAAGCTAATCCATGATATCTGAAATAGCACCCATTATAAGAAAATGTCCAAATATAGCCATCCGGGAGGATAATGTTGGAACTATTAACCGCTGTAAAAATTCCTCCCCGAGCGTCTACGAATTGGATTTCAATGGCAATATTCAGCCCCAGATTCAGTGCCGGAAGTGACTTTCTCATTTTTTCTATCACATCTGTGGCAGATAAGGGTTTATTTAGGAGAAAGGGCCAAGGTAGTCTATTTGAATTTAACAATGAATCGAATCGTTGTATATCTTCCTCCTGAATGTTCATACGGTCTAATGAGATTGAGTCTGTCGGGGTGTGTTTCACCTCATTCGCCAAGGAAGTCCACCAAGAAGAGGGAATGCAAATAGTATCTTTATCCGATGATAGCCATAAACTATCACGCAGATTTTCAATGCGATAAAGTTTCGCAGTATCATCTCCCCGTATACTCCATGTATGTTCCCATATGTTTATTTCGCGGACATTCAAACGCATGATGGCTTTTTCAAACCAATTTGCCAAAATAGTATTATCAGTTCTTCCTGTCTTGCACGAAACGCATTTACTATCTATGAAATTTTCGGGATTTATTGGTCCTAGGAATCTGTTGAGGACAGTATATTCATTGTTTTCGCCATAAATACAAGATGGAGGGTTTCCGTCATAAATACAAGTTTGAGTGTGATCGGGGCAGTCCGGATCTTCTAGCATACAATTATTTTGTATAGAGCGAAAGAAATACCCTAAATAACTAGATATGACACAAAGTGCCAATGCGCAAAGCACATTAAACGATACTTTTTTGGCTTTCATTTCAGTTAAATGTTTTAGGCTCAGCAAAGATCCGCTGTTGTCAGAGACTGGAGTTAAGCCATTTGGGTTTAATCGATAATAGGCTATACCCTATCCTATTCGAAGTTAATGTTAAAGATAATCAACCTTGACGTCAATCGAGACATGGCATGGGTAAATTTCAGATCCTCCATGTTTGCGATCTCAGGCCTATCACGGTTCAACACGTCACCCAATCCGAAGTAGAATTTCAATTCAGGCGCAAGCTTGAAATAAGGCAAATAGAAATCGATGCCCAAGCCGACTTCCACACCGTAGTCAATCTGTTTCAGCATGATAGGGTCTTCGCTCGAACGGCCCATATCGATCGTGAACGCACCACCCGCCAATAGATACGGACGATAGTTGTTCTTCCTTTGTCCACGGAACTTAAGCGTGAGCGGGAACTCCATCATATTGGACTGTACAGTCACCTTACCATCCTCACGCTCAACACCTTGCGCAGTCTTAAAACATAATTGGCGTGAGTTGAAGAAAAGGGTAGGTGTGAAACGTAGATCCAACCATGAGAAGATCCGAAGGTCCGAAATGATTCCGACAGAGAATCCCGGAGACATCTTGGTGTCTTCACCATACCATATCTCTGGCAACTCTTCACTCTCCTCCGTCCATATCTCACCGCTCGGAGTGCATGGCACACCGGAATTGGTCACGTTAAAGTCCATGGAGTTAAGTCCCAATATGAAGCCGAAGTGATACAACCTATTATCGGCATTGATAAGATTTAGCGTTCTGCCATGTGCGTATTCGGCCTTGGCCGTCGTATAACCGGACAGGAGTGCTCCTACGAAGAGTATGCTAAAAATAATCTTTCTCATCATGATATGAATCTAACCTATGTATGGTTTAAAACGTATTTTCTCTTTAATTATTATATAATATCATCTATTTCAGCGAGTAGGAAACACCTAACGTCGCATAGACTGGATAAAGTCCGAACGTGATGGTCGTGAAATCCTTCACGAAGATATCGTTGAAACCCCAGTTCAGATCCGCGAATATACCGAATTTCGGGCAAATATGGTACTCTCCGCCCAACGTCGCCCCCCATTGGAGGTTGCGCATCTCCTCCGAGAAATCGAAAGTCTGCGGTTGGTCGTCTATCTCTATCTTCGCCCCCGTCGGGTCTCCTTCCCGCAAGTAACCGTTAGAGACCTCCCCATAGAACTTATGCCTCAACAGGAAGCCCATATACAGCCCCGCATGAAGGTCCCATCGGTTGGAGCAACAGAAGACCGCCGAGAAGGGCAAGGTCATCTGCAGCATGTCTGAAGTCATGCGAACATCGCCCGTCCACCTTCCCGATACAGTACCGCCCTCCCCATCGTCGATGGTCATGCCGTAGTTCTTCACGTTGGCGTCGGAAGTCATCCCCTTCCGCTCAACACGCAAGCCAGGCTGAATGGCCCAACGTTCGGTCAACCCTATCCGATAGAGCGCCTGAACCGACAGATTGCAAAGAGGTTTGAACCCCTTGATTTCCCTAATCTCGGCAGGAATAGGGAACGGAGTCGTACCTCCAAGGCTATAACCTAGTTTGGCGCTGAAATACGATGCGCAGGGAGTCTGCTTCTCCTGCTCGTCCGCCGACACCGAGCCCCAAAGGCTTGTCATCAGAAAGAATCCTATGGTTATTAAGCATCTCTTTTTCATCACAATCCCTTTCATTACCTGCATTCGACCTCCACATCATCAATCATCAGGGCGCTACCCACGGCACCCGTAAAGATATCTCCTTTCAAACTGGAGGAGAATACAATGGAGAAACTGTATCCGAACTGAGCGAGCTTCTCGGGGTCTAATTCCTTTCCGTTCACCGCCTTCATGTCGAAGGAGAACGGTGTCCATTCGTCAGCCTCTCCTTGTCCCTCTATCTTACCATAGAGGACGAGGTACGGACTATCGTTGGAGTTGGTGCCGTCGAGGACCACCTGTTTACCATTTTCGTCCGTATTCTCATAGAGCATCGCATAGATGTTGAAGTTATCCTTCCCTGATATCTCTTCGCCCTCCCCGTTCGTCATCTGCTCGCCGGACTTGAACTTATAGTACCCTTTGATGGCCTTTGGTATTTGACGGAAAGGAATTCCGAAATGGGTGGCCTCCAACGGCGCTTTCAGGGCGCTGGCCACATCGAACGTGCCCAAGAAAAGGTTACCCGGCGCGATAGGCATCCCTGCCATCTTGCCGAACGATCCGGCGGAGCGGGTGACAAGCTGAAGGCAATTACCCGACCTTCCTCCCGGCACAATGGCGGTCGGATACTCGGTTGGCGTGGCCAACGAGTTGGCGAGGCAATACCCCGGGTTCCCGGTACCCCACCAATTGAGCATGGTGCGGCCATCCACCACCTCGCTGATTATTTGGTATTTTTCTGTGGAATTGAGTTCGTAATCCTCGAACGCATATTGGGTAGTCAGTTCGAAGGAGACATAAGAGACATGGTACGTACGGTGCCACTTCCCATCCTGCGAAGTCACCACATATCGCACGGCCTTTCCCTCCGAGAAATCCTGGCATGAACCACTGGCCGGAGAGATGGTGGCACCTTCCGTGATGATGAATCGGGGAGTCCTAGCATGAAGATCCTCCCCTGCGCGGACGGGTATGTCTATGTTTTCGGTGGTGCTGGTGATGGGCATCGCCGTATCCGCCAGTACCATCAGGATATCTTTGTCCGAGGATAGGTCACACGATAGGATGTCCGCCTCCGCATTCAAGGGTTCCTCCTGGATACATGCGGTGAGCAGGCATGCGACAGGTAAAATCGTCGCTATTCGTTTCGTCATTGTAGTCATTCCGTATCGTAATCAATGCACCGCGAATCTAATCATATTTTTCTGTTTTTAAAAGAGAAACGCTGCCCGCACTGCGCTCGAACACATAGACCTTGTCGAAGGTGCTCTTGTATTTATGGGCCAATGCCTCGCTCGCCGTGAGCGGGTTATAGGAGCTGGACATCAGGAAGCTGTTTTGTATGATGATCAACCACTGCTCGTCGCAGATCGGATTGTATTTCTTCAGCTTCCACTCCTTCGCGATCAACCGTTGGGAAACGCTGGCGATGGAAAGCGGTTTGACCTTCGCCGAGATGGCGGCGTACCACAATCCGTCGTACCACCGGCCGGTCACGTTCTTGATATTGATGCACTCGATTTTCTTTGGCAGGTTCTGGAACCCGTACTTGGAGGTGCGGTCTATCTTGTACTGGATGCCCGTCGCCTCCGGCAGGTTATCCTCCACCAGCTTGACGATGGTCTCCGCGAAATCCTGGCGGATGATGGAGCGCAAGTCATCGTCCATCGACGAGACCGTCTCATTGAGCTCATTGGAGAAATGGACGTCGACGATCAGCTTGAAGTTGTGCTTGCGTTCGAAGATGGCCTGCGCGTCCTGCATGAGCACGGAGAGGAAATCCTCATGCGCCCGCAGATTGAACTCCCGGTCCTCCCGCTCGTACTTCAGCTCGGTGAGCTCGATCCCATACAGCCGCTTGTCCGTCTGCAAAAGGAAGTCGGGCGACTCCGATTTCTCCAGTTCGCCTATCGGGAAGGTCGGACAAGAAGAGCGGAACATCTGGATGATCGCCCATTCACGCTTGTCTTTCTTCTCTTGGTTATGACTAATCTCCGCGCACATATCCTCTTTTGTTATTTTGTGACGGCTCCTGAAACCCACCGAATTAGTGGAAAATGATTTTTCAGAACCCTTCTTAACAAACGTAACAAAAATATGCGGTACCGCCAAACAAATTCCGACAAAGATTCGTCGTCATTCTTCTGTTTGGTCGTCCCTGTGCCTAATTTGGGC
The DNA here is from genome assembly GCA_017962085.1 of Paludibacteraceae bacterium. GTDB lineage: Bacteria > Bacteroidota > Bacteroidia > Bacteroidales > Paludibacteraceae > UBA1181. The sequence continues at coordinate 146,488 of JAGCWA010000017.1, read as the reverse complement.
TCTCCTCCGCTAAGAGGTTCGATATTCTCTTGGACATCGGAGGTCTGCGTCTTGGGAGCGATTCTAATCTCTGGCGCCAATAAGGCAAATATAATGAGACAAAATGCAAGTTATGGAACCTGCATTGAACACGCCCAATCATTTTTATTGTGTTATTTTTGCTATATATTGATACAATTTGTATTTTAGCGAGCAAAACATATTAAAAAACATATTAATGATATCATGAAAAATGCAATTGATTTTCTTATCGACATCTCCGATAAGATGGACAAGAAAGTGCCTATTGTCCAAAATGTGGTTATAGATGGCATCGTTCCGAACATAGATTTTTCGGAGCCGTTCGGTATGCGTACCTTCCTTTCGATCGTTAAATCTCCTATTATCATCAATTCGTTGGACTTGGGCTCCAACATGCGTGAGGACTTCGTCAAGAAGATCCAGGGACTTCCGTTCCCTAACGGTGGCGCCCCTATCGCGGAGGCCTTCAAAGAGTCTTGCGCCGGTTTCAAGAAATTCGAGAAGACGAACGGGGAAGTGACCCGCCGCATCGTTTTTGTGACGAACGGAGAGGACACCGACGCCGGCGTGCTGGACTACGAAGTGGAGAAAGCGACAAAGGATTACCCAATTCAAGTGAATATCATTGGTATCTGCATGTCCGAGGCTAACCAAAGGACAGCGAAGAAGGTGGCCGACATGACCGGCGGAGCCTTCTGCAACGTGGAGCAAACCTGCGACGTGTTGACACTCCGCGGCATCATCGCCCCAGTCATCGACGCATTGCACAATGCCATCGCCGCAAAGGCGCCGGAGCCTGCTCCAGCACCACAACCCGCACCACAACCCGCACCTGCGCCGGAGCCTATCACGGCAAAGATCCCGGAGCCGGAACCTGTCAAAGTAAAGGAGGAGCCAATCCGCGCGGCATTCGTCTCCCAACCGGTCGCACAAGCGCCTAAACCAGCCGCACAAGCTCCGGCTCAACAGGAGAAGAAAGAGGAACCAGCACTCTCATCCATCGCCGCCGAGGTGATCGAACCAATCATCGACATCGAAAAAGAGAACGAATACAAGGCTGAAATCGCCGCCATCGCGGAACTTCAGGCGGCACGCTCCGCACAGAAATCCGCCAACGTGAAGGCGATCGAGGAGTCCAACTCCAACATCGTGGCGTTGCTGGACAAGAACAAAGCCATGATGAACCAAATCCTGGAAGGCGGAAAGGAAACCGAAATCGCATTCGATAGACTGAAAGCCGCCATCAAGGACCACGAGATGACCATCGAGGAACTGAGGACGGTGAACAAGAAACTCACCGAACAGAACCTCCAACTCAAGCACCGCGCAAAAGAGCAGGAGGCTAACATAGAGGCTCTGAAACAAGAGAAGATGGCTCTGCAGAAGGAGATTGACCGCGTACGGGAGATCGCCAATGAAATGTTGAAGATATAAGAGAATCATTGCTTGATTAAAAGGGGATACGATTGTATTCCCTTTTTTTTTGCGCCATAACAAAGGGAGGAACTAGACAACAGACCCAACCGGAAACGGGCAAATCCCCTACCCCGAAAAACATAAAAAAGCGGGAAGAGACAACTCTTCCCGCTTATCTTTTCAAGCATCCGCGATGCCACACGGACATCAAATTCCCTTGGAGAGATATTGACGGATCTTTTTCTTATTTCTCCAAATCATAGCCACAATCACAAACAATGCCAAAACGATCAAGCCATTGCGTAACAACAATTTAGGGAAAGAATTGACAGGAGCTTTCACCGGATGGAAATCGGAAAGCACAGTCACGACATCCAAGTTGGCGGACATATCCTCCTCGATTTTTCCTGTGATCTCGAACAGCTTCTGCATATCGTTATAGAACATCTGCTTCTTCGCCTTGATGAACGGCACGCTAGCCTTTTTCTCATTGATGGAAGAGAACTCTAGGTAATTGCCGCCATTGCTCTTGAAGTACTCCACCTTCTGCAAGCTATCTATGTTCATGAGGGCATTGTGGAACATCCACTCTTTCTCCTCCTGCAATTTTATCCTAGCGATGTTCAACGAAACGAGGTAGTCGTTCTTAGAGAAATATTTCTTCAACGCCTCCTCCAACTTGGCGAATTCCTCAATTCCCTTCACCCTTGCTGAAATCACGAGTTGGTCAGGGACCGCGAAATCCACCGTATCACCCAACGGCACATTATTCTTGTAGTCGATATAGTCGACAATCGAGTCATGATACTTATCTATGACACGATGCGCATCCAACTTGACAATCCTTGCGGCCAAATCTTGCGACACGTCCAATTCATTGGCGAGACCTTCCACATCCGATTCCTTTGCATACTCGTTCAAGTCGCTTACCAAAGCCTGATAAAGCACAGACTCCCCGTCATTGAGCTTCAGATGCAAATAACCCTCATACGTATGATTATCCTCCCTGGATTCATATAGGCTGTAGCCCACCGCCAACAGGGCGAATACAAGGAACATTAACTTGTATTGATAGGCAGCTCTTAGGATATAACCAAAAATGGAAAGGATCCATTTTATTACTCCGTAGATGGCGCGCCCCAAGCGCGACGTCATGGTGAAGATGTTCATCTCCTGATTGTTTTCGTTTTCCATTCTGCTACTGTTTTGATATATGACTTACAAATATAAGTTATGTTACGAACCTACAAAAATTATTTACGATAATCCTTCAATTTCTTTGATGAAATTTTTATCGGAGGAATCATCTTCTCTTGGCACGGATCAACCGCACATCTCTCCTTACCGCTCCGCAACGTTGTCCCCAAATCATACAATTCGGCGGAGGTGATGTCTATTTTCCCCAAAGCCGGCAAGATCACGCCAAAGGAGAGATACGGCACATCCGCCTGATAATCGTTCCTGAAAATCAACTGGTCATTCACGTAGAAGAAAATCTCCCCGTCATGACGCGCGATGGCATATTTGTTGTATTCATCATGCTTATAGACCTCATTGCGCAATACCTCCGTGATAGGGAGGTAACAATTCGTGTTGATCAGGTAGAACTGATCCCCTGCACTTTCCTCCTTGACCGCAAGATAATTACACCCGTCGTTGATGGGGTGCTGCGCATCTCTCGCCTGCGGACTGTATTTTTGGTTCCCGTCATAATCATAGATAGCACAAATACCTGTTGTACTGACGTTTATGGACATATAGGCTTTCATCACCACCTCGAAATAGAAATCTCCTTTCACCTCTTCCGCCAGCAATGATATGATGTTATTACTTCCCTGATTGGCAGACGTGATGGTGTAGATGTTGTTCCGCATGAGGTACATATTGCCCGCCTCATCGCGTCCGTTATAGGAGGCATTCATGTTCAAATTCGCTATCAACGAACCCTTCTCCCCGTCGAATGTCGCCTTCTTGCTCCACTCGGGCGCTGGGGTCCGCACATTGAACAACTCGTCCAAATAGTATTCCTTGCGGTATCCGTTGAAGTTCACCGCCCAGTCTCTTCCGTCCACTTCCTCACCACCGCACATGATCGTCTTCCACTCATAATTCTCGAGATAGCTGTTGTCATGGGACCGATTGAGCAATCCGTGTCCCAGCTCATGGAACACCACATCCTGCCGAAGGTTCTCCTGGTCTTCGTATTGGGTGGTCTCTATCCAATAATCCCTATCGATCTGCACCAACAAAGGGTCCTGATAGGTACATAGCCCGATGGTCAGGCCCTCCAGTTCGGTGAACTCCATCAGCAAGCCATTCCCCTTCACGTCTATCTCCACCCCCCTTTTGCTTCCTTCCTGCAAAAACATCTGCAGGTATGGATCCAACAACTGATCCACTTCATATCTGTTCACATCCTCCTTACAGGAACTGAAGACCAGAATAAGCAATAGGATTATATAATGGATGAATCTTTTCTTCATGGTCGATTTATACCGATTTCACAACAAAACTAATGAATCTATCGTTGCTAAGCAAGAGAAGCAACACAAAAAAGGTGAACACATACCTTGCGTCCACCTCTCTGAGCCGATAGCGAGACTCGAACTCGCGACCTACGCATTACGAATGCGTTGCTCTACCAACTGAGCTATAGCGGCAATTGCGGTGCAAAGTTAAATAAAATATTGATTCGAAAAACAGAATGCGGAAAATATTTTTTCAGCCTGACACGCATAGACCGCCCACCCTTCCGGATTTTCTGCGGCATAATGAATTTATTAGCCTCACCCCTAACACATTTAGCCATTATATGCTACCTTTGAGCGCGTTTTTAAAAGGAGGATTGTTGTTATGGAAATGGTTGGTGATCTGGAGCAGATTACGGAACAGACCCGAAGGATTATCGCGGGTCTGCTGGATGAACACCCCATGAAGGCGGGGTCTATTTTCGTGATTGGTTGTTCGTCGAGTGAAGTGGCGGGTGGTACCATCGGCAAGAATTCGAGCGAGGCGATCGGCAAGGCCATCTTCGAGGTGGCCCACAACCTATTGTCCGAACGGGGCATCTACCTCGCATGCCAATGCTGCGAGCATCTGAACCGCTCGCTGGTGATCGAGGAGGAGTGTGCCGACAGGTACGGCTACGAGCCTGTTTGCGTCGTTCCATGGCTGCATGGCGGCGGTTCTTTCGCCACGGCGGCATACCACGGCTTCCGCCACCCTGTCGTGGTGGAGCATATCAAAGCCTCCGCCGGATTGGACATCGGTGACACCCTGATCGGCATGCACCTCAAGGATGTGGCTGTCCCTGTCCATCTTACCCCTAACCAAATCGGCGCCGCCCATGTGGTCGCCGCCTATTGCCGACCTAAGCTTGTGGGGGGCGAGCGGGCGAGATACGTGTGATGCGCGGGATGAGGCCGCATGGATGTGGCCTATCGCTTTCTTCCGTTAATTTTGTACATTTGCGTCGGTAAACATATCGGGCATGGCGCAGCATCTGTTGGATAAGCGGGACTCTATCGTCAAGAACTTTCTCTCCCTGGGATTATTACAGGGGGCGAACGCTATTATTCCCATCCTTGCCATCCCCTTCATTGTTCGTGCGCTGGGTGTGGAGATGTTCGGGAAGGTCACATTCGCCCAAAGCGTCGTGCAGTATTTTACGATAATCATCAACTATGGCTTCGACTACTCCGCCACGAAGGCGGTTGCGGTCTCCGTAAACGATGGACGCAAGGTCGACAATGTGTTCTGGGGCGTTATCTCGGCGAAATTCTCCTTGTTCGTCATCTCCTCCGCCTTGTTTTTCCTCCTTTCCATCGGATATGGCAGGATAGAGGAGGATCTCCTGCTTTACGTCGCCATCTTTGCCATCAACATCGGCTACGTCTTTTTCCCCTCTTGGTTTTTCCAAGGCATAGAGGATATGCGATATGTCGCCGTCCTGAATTTCATCATCAAGTTGGTCGGTATGGGTTTGCCCGTTCTGTTGGTTACTGTGCCGGACGATTACATGATTTATGCGGCCATGCCTTCCGTCGCTTGCTCCGTGATGGGCATTGTCGGTTTCCTCTTCGCCATCCGGCACTATGACATCAAGCGACCATCCGCCGAGGCGATTCGGGAAGAGCGCGACGCACAGTTGAAAAACGGTTTCCCCATCTTCCTGAACACTTTGTTCGCCGCCCTCTATACGGTAGCGAACGTGACCATATTAGGATTGTTCAAGGACGATTATGACGTGGGGATCTACTCCGGTGCCTACAAGATTATCTGCGCCATTATGATGGTGACAAGCATGCCGCTCCATACGGCGATATTCCCCTCCATCGCAAGGAAGATGGATGAGTCGTCCCGTGTGGGCTGGATTTACTATAAGCGGATGATGGCCTATGTTTTTCTGTTCGGACTGGCCGTGAGTCTATGCACCTATTTGGCCGCTCCGCTGATGGTGGAGATCCTTCTGGGAGAGGAGTTTCTGGCGGGGATTCCTCTGTTGCGCCTCCTCTCGGTCATCCCAGCTTTGGTCATCATCGCGAGTATGTTTACTGTGCAAGGTCTTTATGGCTTGGGCTTCACGAAATATGCCCCATGTGTGGGATTGGCCGTCGGACTTGCCTGCATTGCGCTGAACCTTGTCTGGATTCCGCAGTTGGGAGGTACAGGTGCGGCGTACGCTTGGATTGTGGCGCAGGTGCTTGAGATACTCATTTCGGGAGCCATTGTGATATGGAATGTGAGGAGATTAACCAATAATAAAAGCTGATGGGAAAGGTGAGGAACATAGAATCGAAATTAGATGCGCTGTATCAGTGGCTGAGTTGCCTTTTTGCCCTTTCCATCGCACTTCCGAGACCTCTTTCCACTTGGGTCTTCTCCATTTGGGGACTTTTTACCTTAGGTATCATTATCTACGATTTCATCGAAAAAAAACACGCTTTCAAAGGATGGGGCAAGGCGGATTTGCCCTGCTTGCTCTTGCTGGCTCTCTCCTTGTTGGGACTGATCAGCGCAGGGGTGGCTGAACATCCCGATTTAGTGTTCCGGAAGACCTTCGGTCCACGTTTCTCATTGATCATTCTTCCCGCCTTCGCATTGCTTCTGCGGAGAGCGGTCGACACCCGTGCCATGCTGAAATACTTCGTGGCAGGAAATGCCCTTTCCATCGCACTTTCTGTGGGATTTGTCGCCCTTTCCATGGCGTTCTGCACCTCTCCTTACACTGATTTTTGGTCGTCGGGGGCGGCGTTTGAACTTTACCGTGATTTCTTTTCCAATTTCACGGAGGTCTGCACCGACTTTACGCACCGCACCTATTCCGGTCTGAATATCCTGCTTTCGTATGTGGCGATAGCCTATTTGGTGAACGGGCGTAGCCTTTCCAAGCGTGAGGCCCTCGTATGGATTCTTTACTTGGCGGTTTCGCTGGCCTTCCTTTTGTTGAACAACTCGCGGATCATCACCCTCTGCCTGCCGCTGTTGGGTATATCCCTATGGTTATGCGGCGCACGGCTCACACGCCGTAAGTGCCTGATCGGCGGAGGAGTCATCCTGCTCGTCATTGTAGCGTTGTTCATTTTGCCTACACGTTTGAATCAGTTGCTCACGGAGGGAGGATTAGGTGGAATGTTGGCGAACGATCCGAGGGCAGAGATATGGCCGTCGGTCTGGGAGTTGATCCGAAACAAACCATTCATCGGCTATGGACTGGACAATATCGAGTCGCCGCTCGTGTCACTCTACCTCGAACATGGTTTCAAGGAGGGTGTCGCCTGCGCCTATGCGCCGCATAATGAGTATCTGAGCGAGTGGGCGCAGATGGGTATCCTCGGGGTGCTCCTTTTGGTCGCCATCCTTGTTTTTTGGGCGATTTCATCGAATAAAAAGGAGCGTATCCTCATCTATCCGGCAGTCCTGATCTTCTCCGTGGTCTTCCTTACGGAATCGTTGTTGGATAGGTACATGGGATGTCTCTCCTTCGCCTTCTTCCTCTTCCTGACGCATGGAATCCGCAAGAGGGAAGAAAGTCCAGGTGTGGGGGAAAAATATCTCGGAGGCTTGATGCTTTTCCTTCTTATCGCCCTATCCGTCGGTTTAGGTTCAGCGCTTAGAGCGACCTGTTTCGCCCCGAGGGAGATGGTGAAGGAATCCAATTGCATCGATAAAAGTGAAGGCCTTCTTTATAGGGTCTGCAAGCAGGACGCCGCTTCCTTCATCCATCAAGGGAATTGTGTCAATCGTGCTCCTTATGCTTTTTGCAATCTGAAGGAGGGGGAAAACGTAAGATTCTCCGTCTCTTGCCGATGTACGCCGGACTTTGACGGACAAGTCATTAAACTCATTGCAGAAAAGGACTTGCCGAATGGCACGCACATCCCGACAGAGTGTGCCTATGACCTTACACGGAAGGGGGAATGGCAGACGCTCTCCGTCGATGTGACAGGAAGGCAAACCATCCTCATTTACTTCTTGGGAGAGGATAAAATCCGTTTTGAAGAGTTTTCGGGAAACGTATATTTCAAAAATCCATGTTTCATCAATAATTAAATTCATTACATTTGTAGCATGGTTTATGTGATTATCGCAGTATGTTTATTCTTCGTGTTCGGTGGATTATATTGTTCCAAAAATAATCCATTCGCTCCCTCTGTGATCACTTCGCTGCTGTGGCTCTGCTGCATGGTGCTCTATCTGACGATCGACCATCGCTTGCCACCATTGAGCAATTCATTGTGCATCACACTGTTATGCTGGATTTTATCGGTTAATGTCTCTTCCCTGCTGACTCAATCCGTCACCTATAAGCAAGACCAATATAACGATGTGGGCTTTTTTGTCCGCAATGTATATCTTATCCTAGCCATCGCCTTCCTTCCGTCCCTGATACGGTTTGCCCAAATCGCTATCGTGAATGGTTCGTCGGGTAATTGGGCGTTGGATTTACGTCTCGCGGCGTTGGGGAAGGGAAGCGGTTTCAAGGAACCGTATGGCGGATGGCAACTCGTCATCTGGCCCGTATCCTATATGTTGGAACTGCTCTGCTTCAAGAAGAAGACATGGTGGCGACTCGCTATCCCTCTGACGATCTATGTCATGTTTGGTGCGATCACGATGTCGAAGATGGTCTTTCTCTCCATCTTCCTCTACACGGGCTCCATCCTCTTTTTCAAGAGGATCATCAAGTTAAAACATTTTGTGATAGCTTTCGTGCCATTGATTACGGTGTTTGTCGTACTTCAGATGGTTCGTCATTCCTCACAATTTTCTTCCGTCACGGCGGATTTCGTGCGGACATACATCGTGGGCAACATGTCTGCGTTCGACACGTTGGGCCCATGCACAGCCGAGCATTTCGGAGAAAATACCTTCCGCCTATTCTATGCGATCCTTTACAAGACAGGGTTGTCATCGACCGAACCCGTGGATGTGATCCTTCCATGGATCGTGAAGCCTCTTGTGACCAACACCTACACGGGGATGTATCCTTTCTACGTCGATTTCGGTGTTGCGGGCGTCATCATCTTCGCCCTCGTTTTGGGTGGCATCTACGGATGGACATTCAGGAAGGCGCAGTGTGGGAGCAATTTCAACATTTTAGTCTATGCTATCTTCACCCAAATCATCTTCACCCAGTATGTGGCGGATATGCTCTTCTCGAACACCGCCATTTATGTTAAGATGATATTGCTACTGCTCATTCCGTTCTACGTCACGAAGAACAATCTGCTGGTCTGCAAAGAGAAGGTGGAGTCGATCATAAGATTCTAAGTATATGGATGTTTCTGTTATTATCGTAAATTATAACACTTCGCAGTTGACCATTCAGGCCATCTCTTCCCTCTATGCTTGTGTCGATGAGGGAACGTACGAAGTTATCGTGGTGGATAGCTCCTCCACCGAGGATCTCTCTGCGCTCAAATCCTTTTGCGAGGAGAAGGAGATAAGGCTTATTTTGCTCGATGAAAACGTCGGTTTTGGTATGGCGAACAACAAGGGAGTGCAGTATGCGAAAGGAAGGAATCTCTTCTTCATGAACCCTGACATCATTCTGTTAAACAATGTGGTGAAGATATTGTCGGACTATCTGGACACCCATCCCAATGTGGCGGCCTGTGGCGGTAACCTTCTCACGGAGGATCAGCGCCCATCCCACTCCTATAGCTTCTTTATGCCCTCCATCACGCAGGAGGTGGATTTTATCTGTGGAAGAATCATATCCAAGCTGACGCACCCCAAGGATGCGCAGTTCAATCCGACGGAAGATCCGATGCAAGTCGCCTATATCTGTGGGGCGGATTTGATGGTGAAAAGGGAGATTTTTGAAAAAGAGGAGGGATTCAGCCCTGATTTCTTCCTCTACTACGAGGAGACCGATCTGCAGCAGCGGATGCAGCAAGATGGGTATGAGGTCCACTCGGTGCCACAGGCAAGGGCCATCCACCTGGACGGAAAGAGTTTCCGTTTCTCCGAGGAGAGAGAAATGCACGCTTTCAACGGAAGAAACGCCTATTTCCGCAAGCACCATCCTGCTTTTTACCATTACGTCTCCAATCTGATCAACAAGATCGCTTTGTCGGCCGGTGTGCTCCTCTGTTCCTTGTTGGGAAAGAAGGAGAAGAAAGAGAAATATCGTTTTAGGCGACAGCTGTACAAGAAATCCTATGCCCAATAGAACCCTTTACATCAACGGACGATTCCTTACCCAGCCCATGACGGGAACCAACCGCTTCGCGTACGAACTGAGCGTAGGCTTGGCGAAACATGGATATCCGTGTGTGGTGCTTGTCCCGGACGGTCCGTTGCGGGAGGACATGTACGACCTTTCATCGTTGAACACCGAGAAGGTGGGTCCGTTCAAATCGCACCTATGGGAGCAGGTGACGCTTCCTTGGCATATGCGGAAGAAAAAGGATTCGCTGCTGCTGAGCCTGAAGGGTTTGGGTCCCGTTTTCATGAAACGGCAGGTGGCGACCATCCACGACATGTCCTATCTGGTGAATTCTAAATGGTTCTCCTTGCCCTATAGGCTGTTCTATCGCCTGATGACACCGCTGATGGCCTCCCATGCCCAGCGACTTATTACGGTCAGCGAGTTCTCGAAAGCAGAGATTGTCCGGCTGCTGAAGGTGTCGCCCGACAAGGTGAGCGTCATCCACAACGCACCGTCAGGATGCTTTCTCCAAAGGGAAGGCGTACGTGAAAACACCTCCGAAAATGACCATTCCACCGATAATTTCATACTGACAGTCTCCTCCTTGGACCCAAGGAAGAACCTCTCCTTAGTTTTCGAGGCCTATGGCAAATCCGCCCAACGGTTGCCCCTGTATGTGGTGGGGGAACGTTACCCGGTCTTTGGGAAGTTGGAAGTTCCGTGGAACGATAATATCAAATTCTTAGGACGGATTTCTGACGAGGAGTTGCGTAGCTATTATGCCCACGCCTCTTTGTTTGTCTACCCATCCTTGTACGAAGGATTCGGTATGCCGCCCATGGAGGCGGTCGCTTGCGGATGCCGCAATATTGTCCTCTCCGACATACCCGTCTTCCGTGAGGTCTATGGCGACTTGGCGCATTACGTGAAGGTGGACGATTCCGATGCTTTGGCGGCGATGTTCGACACGTTGCCCGAAGCGCTCCATCCTAATAAAATATCCGAATTCATCGAAAAATTCACATGGGAAGCCAGTGTGGAAAGGTTAGTGGAAATGTTGCGTAACGTATAGGCGATTTCTACCAATTGACAGAAATATATATCATATCCTGAACGGAAAATCTATTCTTTTTGCTTTAATATCACATACGAATGACACATATTTTCAAGTCTCTACCAACGCTTATCCGTATATTTGTGATGTTAACAATATAAAATTTTACATCATGAAGAACATATATACTTTTTTACTGTCACTGTGCCTCTTAGGGTTAGCGACGATATCAAAAGCGGATCCAGACCCTAATTTCCACATCTACATATGCTGGGGACAATCGAACATGGAAGGTAACGCTCCGGTTCCGAGTTCAGAAACAGTGGGTGTGGATGAAAGGTTCCAGTTGTTGTATTCCGCAAATGATTGCAGCCGGGGAGACCGTAAAATGGGACAATGGTACACCGCCATTCCGCCTTTGGCCCGTTGTTTCCACAATCAGAATTTGGGATTCGGTCCCATTGATTATTTCGGACGTACCATGGTCGAGAACTTAGACCCGGCGATCAGAGTGGGTGTGATTGTAGTGGGTGTCGGTGGCGCTGACATCCAATTGTTCGAAAAGAACAACTACCAATCCTATCTTAATTCCGCGGCAAACTGGTTGCAGAATTATGCCAAGGAATACGGAGGCAATCCTTATGGACGAATCATCGAGATGGCTAAAATCGCGAAGGAAGTGGGTGTCATCAAAGGTATCCTCGTCCACCAGGGAGAGACCAACTCAGGCCAGTCCAATTGGCCTAACCGCTTGAAAGGCGTCTATGAGAATATGCTGAGTGACCTTGGATTGAAGGCCTCCGAGGTGCCTTTGCTGGTGGGTGAAGTACGTTATACGGGCCCTTGCAGTGGCCATAACAACGTCATAAAGAATGTGCCTAATGTAATATCGACCGCGCATGTCATCTCCGCACAGGGTTGCGAAGCGGCCAACGATGAGTATCATTTCTCCGTCGATGGATATAAGCTGTTAGGCAAACGATACGCTGAGAAGATGTTAGAGCTCTTAGGTGATAATCCGGTCCAGCAAGTTGACCTCTCAGTCTCAGCCGCTGTCACAGTGGAGTCAGAGCCAGGGAAAGTGGAAATTTCCGTAAACAAGGAGAATGACGCGATCAACAGAGTGGACATCTATGCCGATGGCGAGAAGATAGCCAGCGACCAAATGTCTTACGTATGGGAAGATGTGGCGCAAGGCGACCATACCATTTGGGCTGTCGGATACGACAATCAGAACAAGGAATATACCACCTCGAAGGTAAAAGTAAACATCATGAAACCTCAGACGCCTTTCAATGGCACGCCAGCCAAGATCCCTGGTAAAATCGAGGCCGAGGAGTTCGATTACGGTGGTGAAGGCAACGCATACCACGATGCGGATGAGCAGAACCGCAATGGAGGGGAGCGTAACGAGGGTGTGGACATGAGCAATACGGCTATCGGCTATACCCAAACCGGAGAGTGGATCGAATACACCGTCGAAGTGGAGAAGGATGGTGATTACATTGTGGAGTCAAGAGTCGCTTCCGGCAGCAACGGTGCTGCTTTCACCCTCTATATGGACAATACATTCATCATCCCTGGTGACGACGGCACGCCGGGTGGATTTGTGAATGTGCCTAATACTGGCGATTGGGAAACCTTCACCACTGTGGAGACGAAACTCAACAAACTCTCCAAAGGTGTCCATGTCCTGAAGCTCGAAATCACAGGAGACTGGGTAGACTTGGATTATTTGGATTTCAAATTCGTCGGGTCGGAGGATTCCCACATAACCGATTATGCTTCTTCCGGTAATAGCCTTCCTGACGGGTTATACTTCGCGTATGACGCATCCGGCAAACTGGTTAAGACCATCATCATTCAGAACGCATACAGCAGTGAATTGGGGCAAGGATTCTATATCCTCAAGAATGCCGAGGGTAAGTCCTATCCAATGCTTATCAAGTAAGGGGATGAATAATAGGGGCGAAAGAAATTTCGCCCCTATTTGTTTTGTTTGCTTCTTATGTGATTTGAGTCGCGTCCGATAGTTGGATGCGCCCTAAGTCGTTAGATGATATCATCCTGACCAATCAAATTAGTCTCTCCATCGGAGAACTCAAATGCCAAGCCTGTCTCTTTATCGGTAGGGCTCTCGCAGAGCCATGCGATGCGACCCTCATAGTCGATATAGAGTTTTCATTGGTATTAGTTGAACAAATCTTCGTCCCATCCGAATTCTATCTCATCTCCGGAAAGGATAATTGCTAAGCCATGGACATCATCCCATTCACAACCGCATAGCCAACCATATCTTTTACCATCACGATTGAAATGGACACTATGAAACTCAATAAGTTCCATCAGAGAATCCACTGTTATATTCTCTCTATTATACTTGGTTGGTATGTCATACCACGATCCTATCTCGTTATAATTCTCGAGGTAATAGGTCATCAACGCATTGGGAATCTCTTTAAAGAAATCCTTCTCTTTCTCCTTATACTCCAGATAGTTCTTTCTCTGTTCTGGTGTGATTTTATTGCCAGGATAAGCGCCAGCCACAATTTCAACCCAAAATCCTTTTAATCCATTAATATCCATCTTGACAGATTTTCTCCAACCATAGTCATATACCATCTCTCCAAAAACCTCATCATTGACTATGTCATAATCTGTCACCAATATTTCCCAGTCATTATAAATACGGATCTTATCACCAGAGAGAACAACTGTGATTGGATTGTCAGTCCATATTAGATTAACCAGCCATCCGTAATTACCGTTTCGGTCAATATATAATGCTTTTAAACTAAACCGTCTCAACAGCACACGTTCATCTACGACTTCAATTTTTAGTTTTTCATTCACATTCCAAGATCTTTCAATATCCTCATAATGAGCCTTATAATAGGTCAAAAGAGTGAAGGGGAGCTTCTTCTCATAACTTTTCAAGTTATTCAAAAAAGACTTGTAAGCCTCACGTTGAACATCTGTAATCTCTTCATCCTCGCCACATTTGACCATGAGGTCCATCTTAAAGCTTTCGACTCCCCAAATATTAATAGAATCCTTCTTTATCCAATATTTTTCCTCTTTGTTGTATTCCAAATCTCCGAATACAGGATCGTTTAGTTTATCCATATTATTATTTTTTATTTCGTTTATCATTTCCTTTCTTCGGAGGTGTCATTTCATTAGGATCCTCAGAGAATCCAAACTTATCAAGTTTGCCATCTTCATGTAATTTCTTAAATAGATCGACTCCTCCATGATGGTAAACTGCGCCATGGACTGCAGATGTAGCTTCCGCCTAGTCCATAAGGCTTATATACCTCTCCACTACTCAGTTCGACCCGCCAATCATCTTGTGGCGACATGTATATGTTATAATCTGTCTCTTTCACCTTTTAGTCATTATTCGTTCGACAACATAAAACTATGTTACAATAAACCATATTCCTTCATGCATGTATCTGGTCGGTTCCGTATTAGATCCGGACCATCTTTTCTTCCTGCGTTAATTTCTCGAAAACAATTCAACGATCATCTACCCACAAAATCCTGGTGTTCGCCTTCGTAGTTTTTGTAAATGCGGGCCACATTATCATAGTTTCTTTCCCGACGTCCAATGTCGACTTGCATCTTTTCGAAAGCGCAGGTATTCTCGCCAGCGGAAAGGGATACCTCAACGTTATTGTTGGACCTACTCACGAATACCTTCAGCTCTCCCCTCTTGTCCATGTCGTCACCCAAAAACTCCCGGAAGATGCGGAAAGTCTCCTCCTCGTTGAAGTATATGTGGCACGAATAGATAAAGCCCTCGGATTCCCACTCGAAAACCAAATTCCTCAGTGCGGAGGGGCGGATGATGACATTGTCCGGATTCACGGCGGGATAGCGCTCGTACATCTCGGCGTTGGTGAAGAAGCAGGACTCCATCCTCAACTGGCTTGTGGGATCCTCCAGAATGACGGATATGTTGTAATTATAGCGGAAGAAATAGGGGTCCCAAAAGGTGGGGTCAAGGGCACCATGCCCCCTATAATATTCAATGCGTTCACGGGTCTCCTCGCCGTATTCCTTTTCTATGGCGTCCAACTCTTTCTTGTATTTGCCATCATGGGTCATCTCGTCAAAGAAATCATCCACATTCTCCCAATACTTCTCGTCGGCTCTACGGATCATGCCTCTTCTCCCATACAGGAAATCCTCGTCCAATTCGTGCGTCTCCCTCCCCTGGGAAACGATGTCCAACGATATGATACGGTCGTAATCACTCGATTCCAGGAAATAACGGAGTGTTCCGCCAGGGAAAAGACAAACATGGAAGATGTCGTAGATTCCCTTCTTGGGTTCAAGGTTCTCGATGTCATCGGTGTTGCAGCTTGGATAGGTGGAGCGGAGCGCATCCTTGATCTTCCTCCTCTCCTCATCGCTGAAGACAATCTCAGCCACGTACCATTTGCGCTCCATCCATGAGGCCCAGACGGCATCGACACCTTTGGGTGAGAAGAGTTTGACGGTGTGGTTGACGGGTCTCGAGTTCGTCATTCCTCCGTTCAATATATTTTCATTTGCGAAACCCCAACCCGCCGCACTGTCTATACCATACTTGACGTACAACCATTCCACGTCCGCCGTGGAATAAAATGGCGCGCTTGCGCAAAGGCTCCAAGTGAAAAATAATTTAAGCATTCTATTCTCTTTATTTATGTGGGGTAATATGCCATAGATATCGCCTCAACAATTAATCATTAGCCCGTGCCTTCCAATGCTCGCTACGTGTATCTCGTGCTGCAACTTTCTTAAGAAGATATTCACTCAAGGAATTCGCGACGAACTGTGGCTCCTTTTCCCATTCAGTGAAGAGGTAAATTTTTCCATCGGGATTCTGTATGATGGAGTCGTCTTCTATGCCTAATCTTTCAACCACATAACAATCCCTTGGAAAGTTGGAATATAGTCTACGCATTTTCTTCGTTTGTTCTACTATGGATGTATCCCTATCGTCATCGATTCCACATAGTTCAATTTCCCCCACTGATATTGAGCCATACTTTTGGGTGTACTCCACAAAGTCCTTAGCGAATTCAACGCCCAGCCTCTTTGCTGCTTGAGCAATTTTTGAGGGGTCGACTTCACCCACTGAATATAATTTATCTGATTCGCCTAAATAATTAATCACATCGATAATATTCCGCTCCATTTTGTTGATCTTTAAAAATAATATCATCTATTTACAAATATATGAACAGATTCCGAAACTTCAAATCCATCAGTCGTTTATGATTTCTTTTTTGTACATTTGGAGTGAGCAAATATTTAGATGCGATGGACAACTATGACTATATAAGAGAAAACCTCAAACTAGGCCATGATCTCTATTTTGAGGATCCGTTTTACGAGGCAAGATTGAGACTGGTGACGGATGGAAGCATAATTCGTTCTTTTGTCAGGTATGGAGAAAAGGAGGAAAGGGAAATAGATATGAAGTCTAATCTAACCATGAATGTAATTATGGGAGGAGATTTGATTAGTGAGGAGAGATATTATGAATAACAGTGTGGAATCAGCCTTTGAATTGGCGCTAAAAGCTCATAAAGGGCAAGTGGACAAAGCGGGTAAAGCCTACATAATGCACCCTGTTAGGGTCGCTAGCAATTTCAAGGAGGATAATCTTATCATCGTATCGCTGTTACATGATGTGGTAGAAGACACTGACATTCAACTGGTCCAGATTGAATCCCTATTCGGGAAAGAGATTGCTCTTGCCGTGGATGGACTCACAAGGAGAGAGAACGAGTCTTATGATGATTTCATATCAAGATGCTCGGGGAACGAGCTTTCAAGGCGCGTGAAGATAGAGGACCTGAAAGACAATATGGATTTGACACGGCTAAAAACCGTTGGTGAAAAGGATTTGGCTCGGGTCGAAAAGTACAAGAAAGCGTTGAACGATTTGTTGAGGCACAAGTGACATTTATCATACGTCATCTTTTTCTCAAATACATTATCCTATCGAATGACCTTTCCCTGAATTCCTCATCGTTTATCATTTTAGACAAATAACAGCCCCAGTTGAGGTCCCATTCTTCGTCTTCTCCCCAAAAGTCGGGAGCCAAACATTCATAAGACATGGATCGGGTATCATTCCCTATGCCAATAGTCAATTTGCCAATATTTCTTTCTGGCAGGATTAATTCGTGTTTTAAAGACAAATTCGGGTCATCTAAACTGACTTTGATATCCTTATATTGGATGATAAATTTTTCGTTCTCAAGATAAAAAAAGCATAACTCTCCATCGACATCCGCATGATATTGACCATCATACATCTTGCAGTCCACACTTTTTCATTTCTAGTTGATGTGTTTGTTGTCCGTCAAACTTTATGATTGGTCCCACTTCAGCGCCATACGAATGCAAATAATATTCGGCAGGAGCATTTGTGTTGAATTCTCTATATCCACTCTCCCTCCTTCAGAGGTGTGCCGAGATCATGCCAAGGAAGCCAGACACCGTCTTTCTTGTGATAGACAATCTCAGGGCTCACGAAAGTGAACCCTTTCACTGGTTTACGTACCTCATAAATATCCATTAATTCAGATTCTGGAACATACGCCTCATAGTAGTGATAACACTTGTCATTATAGTCTATTCTTGGTTCTATTCCAGCCTCTTTACCCGCTACTTCATCATCGAACATAATGAAAATCTCACCTGTATCCTTTTTATATTCTCCAACTCTCACCTGTGTCCCTTTATAAATAGTATAATTTTCATACACTCGATATGCGGATTCTATTTCTTGTTCATCTACTGAACGTTTGAAGTAATTCCCCATATCTTCAAATCCTAAGGACGATAAATCGGGATAATTACCAATAATAACACCCATTTCTTCCACATAGCAGTACATTCTATCTCCAATTCTGGCAATAGGATAATGCGAAGTTCTAAATCGATTCATATTTTTTTTGTTTTTCAAAAGCTTCCGTGTCCTATAGATTCGCCGAATATACCTGTTATGGGGTCGAATTTCATATATTCCCAACATGGGTCACACATCCCATTGAGTTCAACAATCATTGAAAAATTGTCTTTGGGATCTTTTGCCCAACCAATTGCGGCAATAAAATACAATTAAGTTCAACAATCACCGGGTTTCTTTTTACTACGAAGATAAACAATTATTTCCGAAATGAATCGTTTTTTCCCCTTTCGCGATGCCTAGTTCTCTTTTTGTTTCCATAAATTCGCGTATCATCAATCGTAAAAACGTATCGCTGATGTTAGACCTATATTTCGATAAGTGTGAGGACATCCACGCCAACTATGTCTGTTTTCCCCGCCAATTCTCCTTGTCCAATGATTGGGTGGAGGAGGATTTCAACGTCGCCCTGATTGGAGTGAAGAGCGAGATGAACGACACGAATCCGGGGAGCGCGACCGCACCGGACGCTATCCGTCAACAGCTCTATGCCCTACAGGGGGGATTCAGTAATATAAAAATCAAGGACTTAGGCAACCTGAAGAGAGGCAAAACATTGGCCGATACCTATGCGGCCTTGAGAAACGTCACGGAGGAGCTTTTATCGATGGGGGTGATCCCTGTCGTCATGGGCGGTAGCCACGAGCTCACACTTCCGCTCTTCGAGGCGATGAAGGAGAAGCTGCCTCAGATCACGACTACGTTAGTGGACCGCAAGCTGGACTATCCGTTCAACCCATCACAGATATTCGACGCGAACGCTTTCATGGACCGTATCATCGAAGACCCCCACAACGAGGAGTTACGGCTATTGGGTTATCAGGGATATTATTGTCCGAAGCCTTTCCTAGGTGAATTGCAGAAGCATAAGTGCCAATTGGTGCGTGTCGGGGAGATGTTCAGGAACATCGCTTCCGCCGAACCGTTGCTGCGGGATACGGACCTGCTCAGCATCGATATGTCCGTCGTCCGCCACGCCGACTCACCTGGATTCGCCTCCGCCATCCCCAACGGACTGACGGGCGAGGAGATTTGCCAGCTGTCCCACTACGCCGGACTGAGCGACAGAATCTCCCTTTTCGGGCTCTTCGAAGCTAATCCCGCCTTTGACGATAGCGACCAGACCGCATCCCTTGCGGCACAGATCATCTGGCACTTCCTCGAAGGACTCGATAACCGTTACGGCGACTATCCAAAGAGAGAATTGAATAGCTATGAGGAGCGTGTGGCGTTTTTCCCGTCCGAACACGAGAAGAACATCCATTTCTATCACAATAGGGTAAATGGAAGATGGTGGATCAAGATACCGACACAGTCCGGTGATAAGGTTTTCGCCTGCCTTCCGTCGGACTATCAGACCGCATGTGAGGGAGATGTTCCCGATATATGGATGCGTTACTACATGAACTGATCGGTCATTCGTTCCGCTTCAGGCGTTGCCAAAACAGGTCAGGTTTGTCGTTGATGAGGAGCGCCTCCGGGAACTCTACCTCTTGTAGCAGTCGGTAGATGTGGTCGTAGCGGGCCACGTCGAAGGAGATGTGTGCGTCGCTTCCCATGATCACCATCAGTTCATATTTCTTGCAGAGGGTGAGCAGTTGCTTGTGGCATTCCCATGCTTTTTCCTTGCCTCGGCTCGGGCTTAGGGAGCTGTTGTTGATCTCCAGCATCGCCCTTGTCTCCTTGGCGGTCTGCACCAACCGCTCATAATCGAGGTCGGCCGTACCATCGGCGGGATGGCTGATGATGTCGATCAGCGGGTTCTTCATCACCCCGATAACCGCATCCGTGTTCTCTTCGACTGTGCCGGGGCGGTAACAAGAGTGGTGGATACCCGCTATGCGGATCTTCAGTTTGCGGATGCTCTTCTCGCTGAGGTCCAGCGAGCCATAGGTGTCCAAGATGTTGATCTCGGCACCCACAAGGATCTTCACCCCATATATCTCTTCCGGAATAACGCTCAAGTTGTTGAAGTATGCCGCGTCGCACGCCCCCTTGATGGTGGGTCCGTGTTCCGCCATGCCTAAGATCTGCAACCCTTTCTCTGCCGCAGCCTTGGCCATCTCTTGTATGGTACTGTAAGCGTGTCCGCTCACGATCGTATGTGTATGTACGTCTAACGCTACCTTCATATTCTACCACTGTTTATACAAATATAATTAAAATCCCTGAATGTATCAACCGATACGCGGGTATTTGGAAAATTTTCGGTCGAAGCGAATCGAACCCCACTGGCACAAGACTGAAAGCGATTAAGCATTCCGTTCCAGGAATAGTAAATCGTAAATAGCTAAATTGTAAATGATTGTAAGCATCCGATAGGGCAAACAATGTCGCCGTGTTCGCCTTCGGAAAAAATATTTGTTATTATTTTTCAGTTTCATACAAAAGCACTACCTTTGCCGAAATTTTAGAAATGGATGCAGAAAATTTAAAAAACGGAGTGAACTTGAAAGGAATACATAAGGATATAGATTTCGGAGAGACAATGAAAGTTGTCGATTCATTCTGTTTTTTTAATATTGTTTTTTGATGTTGCGTTGAGACTTTCTTCAACGCATTTTTTTTGTTTACGAATGTTATGTTTAAAATTTGAATGATATGAGTCAGAAGTTAAAAAAGGTCATTTTGCTTGGCTCCGGAGCCCTGAAGATCGGGCAAGCGGGAGAGTTCGACTATTCCGGTTCGCAGGCATTGAAGGCAATGCGCGAGGAGGGTATCTCCACAGTTTTGATCAATCCAAACATCGCGACAATCCAGACGTCAGAGGGTGTGGCGGATAAGGTCTATTTCTTGCCTATCACTCCTTACTTCGTTGAGGAGGTTATCAAAAAAGAGCAGCCTGACGGCATCTTGTTGGCCTTCGGTGGACAGACCGCTTTGAACTGCGGTACCGCACTGTACACTTCTGGTACTTTGAAGAAGTATGGCGTCCAAGTGCTCGGCACATCCGTGGATGCTATCATGATTACGGAAGACCGCGACCTCTTCGTGAAGAAGTTGAAGGAGATCGAGGCGAAGACCCCTGTTTCACAGGCGGTTGAGAACATGGAGGACGCTTTGACGGTGGCTCGCCGCATCGGTTATCCGGTGATGGTGCGTTCCGCTTATGCGTTGGGTGGTTTGGGCTCAGGTATCTGCGCCAACGAGCAAGAGTTCGTCGAGCTTTGCGACAGCGCCTTGGCCCACTCCAAGCAAATCCTCGTCGAGGAGTCTTTGAAGGGTTGGAAAGAGATTGAGTTCGAGGTGATCCGTGACAAGAACGACCACTGCTTCACGGTAGTTCCGATGGAGAACTTCGACCCGCTTGGCATCCACACGGGTGAGAGTATCGTGGTAGCTCCGATCATCTCCCTTTCCCAGGAGCAGATCAACATGCTGCAGGAGATCTCCAAGAAGGTGGTACGCCACATCGGTATCGTCGGTGAGTGTAACATCCAATATGCGTTCAACGCTGAGACAAACGACTATCGTATTATCGAGATCAACGCTCGTCTGAGCCGTTCATCCGCTTTGGCTTCCAAGGCTTCCGGTTATCCGTTGGCTTTCGTGGCCGCTAAGTTGGCTTTGGGTTATTCCCTCGACCAAATCGGTGAGATGGGTACGCCTAACTCGGCTTACGTCGCTCCATCGGTTGATTATATCATCGTGAAGATCCCTCGTTGGGACTTGTCCAAGTTCGTGGGCGTTGACCGTGAGATCAACTCTTCCATGAAGTCAGTCGGCGAGATCATGTCCATCGGTAAGTCTTTCGAGGAGATCATGCAGAAGGGTCTTCGTATGATCGGTCAGGGTATGCACGGTTTCGTGGGCAACCATGACATCGAGTTCGGCGACTTGGATACGGAATTGTCACACCCTACCGACTTGCGTATCTTCGCCATCGCAGCAGCTTTGGAGAAGGGCTATTCCATCGAGAAGATCGTCGATTTGACGAAGATCGACAAATGGTTCATCGGTAAGTTGAAAAACATCGTGGACTACACGAAGGTGTTGGGTCAATACAAGAAGATCGAGGATATCCCGGCAGACGTGATGAAGGAGGCAAAACGCCTTGGCTTCTCCGACTTCCAGATCGCCCGTTTCTCCGAGAACCCTACGAACAACATGGAGAAGGAGATTCTTCGTGTACGCGCCCTTCGTAAGAAACAGAATATCGTACCAGCCGTACGTCGCATCAACACGGTCGCTTCAGAGCATCCTGAGTTGACCAACTACTTGTACATGACCTATGGCGAGACCGAGCATAGCATCGATTATTCATACAGAAACGATAAGAGCATCGTTGTCTTGGGTTCTGGAGCTTACCGCATCGGTTCTTCCGTAGAGTTCGACTGGTGCTCCGTGAATGCAGTGAAGACAGCCCGTCAATTGGGTTATAAGTCTATCATGATCAACTACAACCCTGAGACAGTTTCCACCGACTATGACATGTGCGACCGCCTCTACTTCGACGAGTTGAGCTTCGAGCGCGTGTTGGATGTCATCGACTTGGAGATTCCTAAGGGCGTGATCGTCTCTGTGGGTGGTCAGATTCCGAACAACTTGGCGATGAAGCTTTATCGTCAGAACGTACCGGTATTGGGTACTTCCCCAGTTTCCATCGACCGTGCGGAGAACCGTCACAAATTCTCCGCCATGTTGGATCAGTTGGGCATCGACCAGCCTCGTTGGGGTGAGTTGACCAGCTCAGAGGATATCGACAACTTCATCAAGGAGGTTGGATTCCCTGTCTTGATTCGTCCTTCATACGTCTTGTCCGGTGCGGCGATGAACGTTTGCTACAACCGTGAGCAGATGGAGACATTCTTGAAGATGGCCGCTAAGGTATCCAAGGAGTATCCGGTTGTCGTTTCTTCCTTCTTGCAGGGCGCTAAGGAAATCGAGTTCGACGCAGTTGCTAAGAATGGTGAAATCATCGAATACGCTATCTCCGAGCACGTGGAGTTCGCGGGTGTCCACTCAGGTGACGCCACATTGGTATTCCCTGCACAGAAGATCTATTTGGAGACAGTACGTCAGATCAAGAAGGTCAGCAAGAAGATCGCAAAGGAGCTGAACATCAGCGGTCCATTCAATATCCAGTTCTTGGCTAAGGACAATGCGGTGAAGGTGATCGAGTGTAACTTGCGTTCTTCGAGAAGCTTCCCATTCGTTTCCAAGGTATTGAAACGCAACTTCATCGAAACAGCTACCAAGATCATGCTGGATGCACCGATCGAGAAGGCGGACTCTTCTACTTACGATATCGACTACGTAGGTGTGAAGGCTTCCCAATTCTCCTTCGCCCGTCTGCATAAGGCGGATCCTGTCTTGGGTGTGGACATGTCCTCTACGGGTGAGGT
Source organism: Paludibacteraceae bacterium (assembly GCA_017962085.1). Lineage (GTDB taxonomy): Bacteria > Bacteroidota > Bacteroidia > Bacteroidales > Paludibacteraceae > UBA1181. The sequence continues at coordinate 123,020 of JAGCWA010000017.1, read as the reverse complement.
TGGTTGCATCGGAAAGGACTTCGACAGCGCGATCATGACCTCCCTGCTTTCAGTAGGATATGTCGTTCCGAAGAAGGGTATTTTGGTATCCTCCGGCGATATCAGAGGCAAGGTGGATTTGCTCGACGCATGCAAGTTGCTCGCCGCTGGCGGTTACAAGATCTACGCTACGGAGGGAACGCAGAAATTCCTCGCAGACCATGGCGTTGAAGCCACAGTGGTTAGCTGGCCAGATGAGCAGAACCACAATACGAATATCATTTCGTTGTTACAGGAACATCAGGTTGATTTGGTTGTCAATATCCCTAAGAACCAAACTAGACGTGAGTTGACCAACGGTTACAAGATCCGCCGCTCCGCGATCGACCACAACATACCGTTGATGACGAACGCTCGTTTGGCAAGCGCCTTCATCAAAGCATTCTGCAACATGAAGGAGACTGACATCGAGATCAAGACTTGGCAAGAATATTAATTCAGTTCTATTGTGTAATTATAGGGGAAGGGAATCGATCCTGCAAAGGATGGGTTCCCTTCCTTAGTTTTTGCGCCGGCGTGATTGGCTCTTGATTATGAAAATCACTAATTGTAAATAGTAAATCATTAAATAGTAAATAGTTTCTAACTCTTTTCGTATCTTTATGCTAGATAAATAAATACGATTTATGAAATGCCGGAAAGCTAAATATTGGTTGCTCGCCATGGGGGCGTTCGTTTTGCCGAATACCCTATCCGCCGCAATGATCTCCTCCACCGATTTCGAGAAACAGCGGTCTGGAACCCCTATGTCCCGCACATTGTTCCAAGAGAATGGTTTCCAAACCGATTCGTGGGACAACGCCTTGGAGACCCGCACCGTCATTGACTCCACCCAAGCGGCTTCTGGCCTGCAATCCATGCGGATCACCTACCCGAAGGGCGGCTATGGCCCTGAGGAGACGGGTTGCCAAGTAAAGCTGATGTTCACGAGCAGGGAGGAGGCCTATGCCTCTTACAACCTACGCTTTTCCGATAATTTCTCATGGGGCACCACCAGCTACGGTGGCAAACTGCCTGGCCTATGCGGTGGCGCCTGCTGCTCCGGAGGCGATCTGTGCGACGGAACGAACGGTTTCTCCGCACGCCTGATGTGGCGAGCGGGCGGCAAGGCGGTGCTCTATCTCTACCACATGGATAAGCCGGATAAATACGGGGAGGACCATGATCTTCTCTATCCGGATGGTTCTTCTGTTGTTTTCGAACGTGGCAAATGGTACCATATAGCGGAGCGTGTCAAGATCAACACAGACGGAGAGACCTATGACGGCGAGGTGGAGATCTGGGTGAATGGGAAGCAGGTTTTGCTGCTGAAAGGACTGCGTTTCACCTCCAATGGCGACAAAGTGGATAATCTCTACATCTCCACCTTCCACGGAGGCGATGACGAGACATGGTGCCCCACCGAAACGTGCTATACATGGCTGGACGATATCCGCATAGGGACCACCTATGGGGATGTGGCCTACCAATCCTGCCGTAAGCCTGAATTGGGCATGGATAAGACGTTGTGCACAGGCTCCAAGTCATATAAGTTCGCCCCTGATTGGCAGTCGAACGCCTTCCGTTACCAATGGCTGCGGAACGGGAAGCGCATATCCCAAGACCCTTCCATCTCGGTATGGGAAGAGGGAACGTATGTGTTGGTCGCAGATAGCGCCTGGTGTAGTAGGCGTGACACGGTCTCGCTGCTCTCCTCTTTGAAGCCCGATTTGGGAGAGGACCGGATGCTCTGCGCCACCTCCTTCACCACGCTGCAGGCTGGCATCACCGATGATGCCTCTCTGCTCAAATATGAGTGGAGAAAAGATGGTGTCTTGCTGGACAATGCGGAGCCATCCCTGCAAGTGAAGGATGCGGGCGTCTATCGTCTGACGCTCTCCTCCACGCAATGTGAGCCAGCTTCCGACGAAGTGACGGTTACCTCCGGATTGCTGGATGTGAAGGACGCCGAGGGAGTCGCCGGCAATATGGTGACGCTTGAGGTAACGGGAGAGGGCAACTATGTCTGGTACAAGGACTCCCTGCTACGGGAGAAAGTCGGAGAGGGCAATCTATGCACGTATGCGATTCCTGCCCAATCCTCCTACCTCTACGTGAAGGATGCCTCCGCCTATACGGGTTATGTAGGCAAGAAACGGCTCACCACCAATGCATGGACCCGCACCGATTTCTCCGAATGGATGCTCTTCACGGTCTACAAGGAGCTGACCATCGATTCGCTCTCCATCTATCCCTCCAAGAATCTGACCGCCGTCATTCGAGTGTTGGACGACGCCACAGGCGAGGTGGTCTCCTCCCGCACCTTCGAGAACCTCTCTCCGGGAGAGAATCGATTGGCTATCGGCGTGACATTGGCGCCAGGCAAGTACCGGATGGATGCCCAGGGAACCACAGCCCCGCTGTACCACTCCCACACGGACGATGATATTGCCTTCCCGTATGAAATCGAAGGACTGATCTCCTTGGATGGGTCAAATCTGGCTTGGATCAACAATAAGCCTTGGTATCTCTATTTCTATCATTGGCGGGTATCATGCGGCAATGTCTGCGCCGCCACGCCCGTACAACTGAGGAACACGGAGATTGTCTCCTCCCCTGCCGTAAAAGAGGATCACCTGACCATATACCCCAAGTATACGGATGGAGACCTATACATCGAGGGATTAAGCGGGAAATCATCGATTAGGATTTATGCCCCTAACGGCAAAAAGATGATCAGCCGTCGTTTGAAACAACCAGATGCCTATTTTTATCTAAAAGATTGGAAGGCAGGAATATATATGATTGTGATAGAAGACGAATCAGGGACTAAAAGTCGCCAGATATTGAAATTCTAACAAGACGATTAATGGTCTCGCAATAGTTATTTCGAAAGCAGACTCCCCATAAAAGAAATAATCTAGAAACATATTCTTTAATATAAGACTAAATTTCCTATCTTTGCATCCATAAATAATTTGAGTAATTTTACTCGCAAAACTAACTGTGGTTAGTGTCGTTTTACCATAGACAACATCTGTTGTAAATCGATGAGAGACGACGATAGAGCGGTAATTGTTGGATGTGAGGCTGATGTCTAAAGGGAAGGTTTTACATATATCGAAATTTTATCCTCCTTATAAAGGGGGAATCGAGGACGTATGTTATAGCATCGTCAGCTCCATGGCTGATTATGAACATTGCGTATTGTGCTTTAATACAGGGAAGAACACTGTTGAAGAACAATATGAAGGGGTTCAGGTGTATCGTTTGGGCGTGCAGATGCAAAAATACAGCCAGCCCATCTCATTCTCCTATCCCAATGCGTTAAAGAAGATATTGCGGGAATTCCAGCCCGACATCATACACCTCCATACGCCTAATCCGTATGCCTCCCTGCTTGTTTGCCACTATATTCCGGACAACGTGAAATTGATTGTGCACTGGCACTCCGACATTGTGAAGCAACAGTTCACCTACACCGCGTTCAAGCCTTTCGAACAGAAATTGCTGGAGCGGGCGGATTCCATTTTCGCTACAAGTCCGAATTATGCGGAACACTCCATTCCACTAAAGCAATTCAAGAATAAAGTGATCATTGTACCTAACGGAATCAATGAAAAGAAGATTTCCGTTCGGGAAGGGGATGACGAGAAGATAGCGGAAATCAAGCGCAAGTACGATGGCAAGGACATTATATTCTTCATGGGCCGCCATGTGGCGTACAAAGGCATCGACCGATTGATCGCGGCTGAAAAGAAAATCACTTCAGATTGTGTGATCCTGATTGCGGGCGAAGGTCCGTTGTCAAACGAACTGAAAGCGAATACCGACTCCAAAAGAATCCATTTCATCGGAAAAATCAGCGATGACGAGGTGCGTTTGTATATGCGTGCGGCCTCTGTGTTCGCCTTCCCTTCCATCACGAAGAACGAAGCGTTCGGTATCGTATTGGCTGAAGCGATGTACTGCGGAACGCCGCCTGTCTTGTTCTCCATCGAAGGATCTGGTGTGAATTGGTTGAATCAGAACGGCACCACCGGCATTGAAGTCGCCAATGGCGATGTTCAGGCTTTCGCCGAAGCTATCGACAAACTATTGCAGAATAAAGACAATATCCGTGACAAAATGGGCGAGCGGGCCCACAACCTTATCGCGGAGAAATTCACGATGACACGAATCAAAGGAGTCATCATGAAAGAATATGATTTACTCATACAGTAATGCCCATGATAAGATTAGCACACTTCCTTTTGTTGCTGTCTTTCTCCTTGTGCATACACGCCCAATATGAGGTTGTTAAATTGTGGGACAATCATCCCACCCGTAAGGAGAAGCGTCCGGAACTGAGGGTATTCGCTCCGGCCGATTCTTTGCGTAATGGCACTTGTGTCCTGATATGCCCAGGGGGCAGCTATCATCATTTGGGGCTTCGCAACGAGGGCTCGGAAGTAGCGGAATACCTGCGACAGTGGGGAATCACCGCCGTGGTGCTGCGTTACCGCGTCGCCATGCGTGGCAACCATCATCCATCCATGATCGAGGATTTCCAGCGTGCTGTACAGATTTTGCGCGAGAATGCGGATAAATTCGGCATCGACCCGCACAAATTGGGTTGTATGGGCTTTTCCGCCGGAGGTCATCTGGTCACAATGGGTGGCGCTTTCGCTTCCCACGATTTCTTGGCCGATCGGGGGGTACATACCACCGTTAACCTGCGTCCCGACTTCGTCTGCCCCATCTACCCTGTCGTTTCCATGCAGGATAGCATCGCCCATGTGAAGTCCAGGAGAAACCTCCTCGGCGAAGGTTTTACGAAAGCGATGGCGGACAGTTTCTCGATGGAAAGGCAAATTCCTGAAAATATGCCACCCGTTTTCCTGCTCGCCTGCAAGGATGACGATGTGGTCGATTATAGAAATACCGTTGTGTTGCGCAATGCGTTGGCACAAAAAAACATACCCTGCGAGTTCCATCTGTTCGAACAGGGAGGTCATGGGTTCGGCATGATACGGACAAGATCCGCGGAGACCAACCAATGGGGATTGCTGTTTAAGAAATGGCTCATCCAAAACGGTTTCTTGCCCAATAAATAGAGAAAAAAGGAGGACGTGTATATGAATTTGGTTCCAGAAATTGAATTTCAGCCAAGGAACGTGATCAAAGCGTTCCAGGAGGAGAAGTTGAGGGAGGATTTAGCTTACCTATCCTCCAAATCTCTGTTTTACAAAGATTTATTCGCTAAAAACCATATCGATGTGGCAAAGGTTAAGACCTTGGAGGACTTGCGTCTGATCCCTTTCACAACCAAAGAGGACCTGCAGACGAGGAACAAGGATTTCTTCTGCGTCGAGCCTTCCGAGATCAGGGATTACATCACCACCTCCGGCACATTGAGCGACCCGACCACCTTCGCCATGACGGAGAAAGACCTCGTGCGCCTCGCCTACAATGAGGCGATCTCCTTCACAGGGACAGGCGGACACCCGGGCGAGATATACCAGTTGATGACGACGATCGATAAACGCTTTATGGCGGGATACGCCTACTGCTTGGGCATACGTATGATGGGTGCGGGCTTGGTGCGCGTCGGCAATGGCATCCCAGAGCTGCAATGGGACACCATCAAGCGAATCCAACCGGACGCAATCATCTGCGTCCCTTCCTTTATCCTACGCATCATCAAATTTGCCGAGGAACACGGCATCGATTATAAGAACTGCAGTGTAAAAAAAGCCGTTTGCATCGGAGAAAATCTCCGAAACGACGATTTCTCACTGAATCTGTTGGGAACGAAAATCAAGGAGAAATGGGACATCGAATTATACTCCACCTACGCTTCCACCGAGATGAGCACCTCTTTCTGTGAGTGCTCGGCAGGAAAAGGTGGCCACCATCATCCGGAACTGATTATATGCGAATTAATCGATGAAAACGGCAATCCTGTGAACGAAGGAGAGGCCGGCGAGTTGGTCGTCACAACGTTAGGCGTGGAGGGCATGCCACTGCTTCGCTTCCGTACGGGCGATGTGGCGAGGTTCCATTACGAACCATGTTCCTGCGGACGCACCACCATGCGTATCAGCCCGATCATCGGCAGGAAAAAGCAGATGATCAAGTTTAAGGGCACGACGCTCTATCCAGCCTCCGTGTTCGACGTGTTGGATAACGCGGATTACGTGGAGAACTACCTGGTCGAGGTATCGTCCAACGAAATAGGGATGGACCATCTCACCGTATACATCGGCGTGAAGAATCCGAACGAGAACATGATCAAAGACCTGAAAGACCATTTCAGGGCCAAACTGCGTGTGGCGCCGGATGTGATGTTCAAGCCTATCGAAGAGATCCACAAGATCCAATTCCCTGAGATGAATAGAAAACCCGTTAAGTTTATCGATAAAAGAAAATGACTATGATTGGAACTTTCAATTTCGAACCAGTTCGCCCCTACAACGACTCGGAGGTTCCCGCCGCAATGAAGGCGATCATCGAGGATCCATTCTTCCCGATGGTGGTGAAGTATTGTTTGCCCGATGCGAACATCGATGAAGTGAATCGTGCATTATCGCAGATTAAGACGGTCGATGAGTTCCAAACCCGCGTCATGTACCCAGCCATCCAAGCTGTCATCTCAAAAAGCACAGATGGCATTTCCTTCGATGGATTCGATAAAATTGACGATGTGAAGCGTCATATCTTCATCGCCAACCACCGCGACATCGCCCTGGATTCGGCGATCCTGGACCTGCTGCTGTACGAACATAAGATCAAGACATGCCAAATCACTTTCGGCAGCAACCTGATGAAAGGGAACCTTGTCATCAACATCGGCAAACTGAACAAGATGTTCCGCATTATCCGCGGAGGTAACATCAAAGACTTTTACAGAAACTCATTGGAGGTTTCCGCCTATATGCGCCACGTGGTGACCGAGCTGGACGAGTCGGTATGGATCGCCCAACGCAATGGCCGGACCAAGGATGGCAACGACAAGACGGAGATGGGGGTTCTGAAGATGTTCTCCCTCAGCAGCGATAAGGGGTTCGTGGACAACCTCGATGAACTGAGCATCACGCCCGTCGCCGTCTCCTACGAATACGAGCCTTGCGATTTCCTCAAAACAGCGGAGCTATACATCTCCAGGCTCCAAAAGTACGTGAAGGGAGAGAATGAGGACCTGAACAGCATCCTTACGGGCATCCAGCAGAAGAAGGGAAAGATACACCTCGCCATGACGGAGCCAATCTCAAGAAAAGAGCTCGAAATCTGCGATGAAAAGGAGAAAAATGAGAAGATGGTCGCCTTGGCATCCTTAATCGACCAACGCATCTACAAGAGTTACAAATTGTTCAAAACGAATTATATCGCATACGATATCCTCAATGGTGGGAATGCGTTCGCCGACCAATACTCGGCAGACGAAAAGAAGGATTTCATCGCCTATATGAACGATGGATTGGCCCATATCGGCATTGAGGCGGAACCATCGGAACTGGAACAAATCTTCCTTCGGATTTACGCCAATCCAGTTGTGAACTGCAAAGGCTACATTGGCGAAAAATAACCATTCCACCGCATAAATCACCCTATTGCCAACGTAAAAAGATGAGTCCCCCAACTCATCCATATCTTTCTTTAATATCACTTAACAAAACACCCCATTCATCTTCTGCCAAATAATCATTATCTTTGCGGAAAACAGATCCAAAATGAAGAGGTGTCTCATATACTATTCTCTGGTATTATCAGCCGTAATCTTTTTTTCGTGCAGAGACGACGAAACCCTTGTCCCTAACAGTGAGGTCTACGTGAAGACACGCACGAGCGAGTACAATGAGCTGCGGACGCCGAATCACGCTGTAGCATATGAGTATGACGGACTCTATCCCTCCAATTTCAAGTTGGGCTATGGAGGTGTGGCGATTTTCCGTGATTTGGAGGGCAAATTAGGTTGCTGCGACTTGGCATGTCCGAACGACAGGTCAAGGATGAATCCGTTGCAGATCTCCATGCCATTCGCCACATGTCCGCTTTGTGGCTCTAAATTCGACCTGTCATACGGTGCGGGCAATCCTGTGGGAGGCCAATCGAAAACACCTCTCAGGATGTACCACAACATCCGAGACACAGGAGAATACATCACTGTGATAAACTAATTCGAACGAACCAATAACAATATATACGAAAATGCGGGATAAAGGGCGCAATTTTTGGCATTTGATGGCAATTGTGACAATGATATTTTGGGGTACCAGTTTTGTATCCACAAAAGTGTTGCTCAGCTATGGATTCTCCGCCATATTCATCTTTGTCGTCCGGTTCATCTTCACCTATCTGCTACTACTGCTATTGTCGCATGACACCCTATTCTCCAAGAACAAAAAGGATGAGTTTTTTCTGTTCTTGGGCGGAATCATGGGCGGCACGCTCTATTTCTGGCTGGAGAACACCGCCCTCATGCACTCCCCCTCCTCGAACGTCTCCCTCATCGTATGCACGAATCCGTTGATGATCTTCATCGTCGTCAGCCTATTGTTCAAAAAAGAACCACTCAATAGACGGCAGGTGATAGGGTCGTTGTTGACGTTCTTAGGGATGATTCTTGTCGTGCTGAACGGCCACTTCTATCTGCACCTCTCACCCAAAGGAGACCTGCTCGCCTTAGGGGCGGCGATCACATGGGTTATCTACTCCATCAGCGTGAAAAGGCTACATGAGAAGTATTCCAGCCTATTCATCACGAGGAAAATATTCTTCTACAGCTGCCTGACGGCCATCCCCATGCTCCTCATCGAACGGTCGGACATCCCGTGGGAAAACTTCAAGGCGCCTGCTGTGATCCTGAACTTCCTGCTATTATCCATTTTTTCGTCGCTGTTCGGCTATCTGGTCTGGAACCTCGTGCTGAAGAACTTAGGGACAGTATTGGCCTCCAACTATATCTATTCGATCCCGCTCGTCACGATCATCACCGCAGTGATCGCACTGGACGAGCGCATCACGTGGGTGGCGCTTATCGGAGCATTCGCCATCGTGGTTGGGATGATTATGGCGGAATACAAGGGAGGAAGCGTATCCAACCCCGAAGAGGGGCAATAGATCATAACAAAGCATGGAAAGAAACGGAGGGCATATCCGCTCATGGATATGCCCTCCGCTGTTATAATTGGTCAATGGCTTATAATTCGTCGTAAGGCAACGACGCCAACATCTCAGCCATCTTATTCAGCATCTCCTTGATAGGCTTCTCCACCATCATCTTGATCATCATATTAATCTCAGCCTTCAACGTGACCTTGATGCGGGTGTCGTTCACATCGACAGCCTTGAGCTGCACCCACAAATTGAAGGCGATCGGCGCCTGGTCCGACCCGAACTTGATAGTCTTGTTCGGCTCCCGCTCGATGATCCTTAGGCTCACTTGGCCCAACGGAGGGATATCGAACCCGCAGCTATCAGCGTCGAAAGTGATGTTTTGAACCTTATCCTGAGGCAATTTGTCCTTAACACGCTCCAGGTTTCTGAGGTCAGAGATGACACTGAATATCTTCTCGTCACTATAAGTTGATTTTGTGATGTTACTCTCTATAGTTGTCATATCATGAAATTATTTGCCCCAAACATCCGGGTTTTTACGCCATTCCTTCAATGTAGCCATCTCGCTCTCTCCGATACATTTCGTATCCAAAAGATGTTGCAGCACCGCCTCGTAGTTGGAGAGGGTAGTCAGTTCCACCTTAGCCTCGGCGAATTGGTTAGCCGCAAGAGGGAATCCGTATGTGAAGATAGCCACCATGCCAAGCACCTGCGCACCAGCCTCACGGAGCGCGTTGACAGCCTTCAAGCTACTGCCGCCCGTGGAGATGAGGTCCTCGATAACGACCACTTTTTGGCCCGCCTTCAATTCACCTTCGATAATATTACCCATTCCATGGTCCTTAGGAGAGGAACGGACATAGATAAACGGTTTGCCGAGCAATTCAGCCACAAGAACACCCTGTGCGATGGCACCGGTAGCGACACCGGCGATCACCTCCACATCCTTATATTTCTCACGGACAATGTTCGCCAACTCCTCTTTGATGAGGGTGCGGATTTCCGGATAAGCCAACGTTTTACGGTTGTCGCAGTAGATAGGGGATTTCCACCCGGAAGCCCACGTGAAAGGAGATGAAGGCTGAACCTTGACAGCCTTGATGCCGAGCAGTTTCTCAGCGATCAGATTTTGAACATTGCTCATATCGTATCAGTTTATTAGTTGTAATAATTATTTCTTCCCAACGAATTGCTTCGCGTACTCTGGCGTGATATAGTTCTCCAACGTGGTGCAGACGTACGAGGAGAAGTCTATCGCATAACGGGCGATGTTGTCCCATCGCGCGCTTGAGATGCCAGCTTTCAGATCCTCCAGCGTCACATTCTCCTTAATAAGGCCATAGATGATACCCGCATTGAAATTATCGCCCGCGCCGACAGTGCTGACCGGCGTGATCTTATTGCCGGAGTAGGTCTTGCTGAACTTCTCGCCGAACACATGCGCACCCTTCTCTCCAAGCGTATAGATGAAGTTCTTGGAATAGAAGCTCACATGGTCATCGTAGATTTGTTGGGCGCCCGTCTCCCCATAGATATTGAGGAAATCCTCGTCGGATCCCTTGATGATGTCCGCATACTCGAAGTTGTCGAGGATGGTCGGCATCAGGTGGCGCACATCGTTGATATGTGACTTGCGGAAATTCACATCGTAATAGATGATGGCTTTCTTAGCCTTCGCCACGTCCAGCAAGTCCACCAATTTATCATGCAGAACAGGGTTCAAGGCGAAGTAGGAGCCGATTATCAGGATATCGTCCGCCTGGATATCAGGCATGATATAGTCCAACCTGTCATGAGGATAGTCTTTGTAGAAAAGATAGTCAGCGTTCTGCTTCTCGTCGAGGAACGCCAAAGCCAATGGAGTTTTCCCCCTATCAAAAGCATATATGAACTCTGTCTTCACGTTGTTTTTGTCGAGGAAGTCCTTGATGATCATACCAATCCTATCGTTTCCTATCTCGCTGATGAAGATGGGTTCCAAGCCCAATCTTCCCAAGGAAATCAAGGCATTGTAGACCGATCCGCCCGGTTTAGCGCTTACGGGTTGGTCCTCCTTAAACAGAATGTCGAAAACGGTTTCCCCGACACCGATAATTTTTCTCATTGTATTAGTTTTGATAGTTCAAGTCATCTGCGGTCAACTTGTTCAGGACGCCCTTCCTCACCTTATTGGAGACGCCAGCAAGGGTATTCCCGCCCACGAAGACGATCTCTCCCATATCGGAAAAGACAAATGTTCCCGAGTTAGCCAAGCCATCGCCAGACAAATCCTTGTGCCAGTCATGTTGCCATGAGACACCTCCGTTTTTGGAAGAGTAACACATCGTCGAGTAGGTGCCATCCTCCTTTTCTCCACCAACAATACCCAACATTCCGGAATAGAAGAAAACGTTAGGGTTTTTCAGGGATGGTATGCTGCCATCAGCCTTTTGAAGCTGACAAGTATTTCCTTTGCCATCTATCGACCATATAGTGCCCTGCCCATTCTGGGAGGCATAGATATATCCAAGGGAGGTATAGCCCGAAGGAGAGGTAAATGTGGTGATATGCTCAGACGGGAAGTTTTCAGGAAGCGCGGCACGCTTTTGGAAATCACCCGCACTCTTCGAATAGATAGCCCGCCCGTTCGCATCGCTACCGATGGCCCAAATGGCTGATTTTATCGTGAAAAGTATTTTCTCCAGCTTAACGGCAGAGGCACATGCGGTGAATTGCAAATTATCGAGACGGGCAACATATAAGTCGCCATTGCTCTTTTGCACGAATATCGAATCGCCCATGATAGCCGAGGAACTCCAATCAGCTCCCTCTATGCTAAGCGCTTTTTTCTCCCAACTCTTCAAATCGGCAGAAGAATAAAGCGCACATGCTCCACTTTCGTCGGAGTAGAACCACAAGTTTTTCCCTCCGTACGTGAACGATTTCTGGGACGTGATACGGGAAGAGAGATCCAAACTGGAGAAATCCTGCCATGTGAAAGCCGCCACATCATAATTGTGGACACGAATCTCGATCGTATACCTCTTTTGCTGGCTCTTGTCCTCCGACGTGCTGAGAATCTCCACCTTATCGGTCAAATCAAGCGATGAGCCATTCTTGAAATCAACCCACTCGCCATCCTTCAGATACTTGATGGTCGGTTGGGAAACATATCCATAAAAGTAAGTGCGGACAAACGACAGGTTCGTACCCATATCCAATGAATCATAATTAAATATGATGGCATCCAAATCATTCACAACAATCTTTGAGGTCGGACTGATCACCATACTTCTAATGCGAGGGTCACTAAGATTCTTTGACTCATCAACGGTTTCATCGTCCTTACATCCCACAAAGACAAGAGATGCACCCAATACACTCAATAATATAAGGGCAAATAACTTATGTTTCATACCTATAAATTTATATGCAAAAATAAAAAAAATATAGCAGAATCACTTACCCTGCAAAGTAAATATGAGCCATCATCCACACAAAATAACGCAATCCCTTCCCGATGGCGATGAATAGGCAAACGAACCAGGCGTTGCTTCTGAGATAACCCAAAGCCACCTCGATAATCTCCCCGACAAAGGGGAGGAAGCCGAATATGCCCAGAATGGCGCCTTTATTCCGTAACCGTTCGCTCCACAACCGGACCTTCTCCTCCTTGATGCCGAACCGGCGCTCCAACAGATCCATCTTACCCAATTTGCCAAGCCAATAGCAGGTCATGCCCCCCAACGTGTTCCCCGCAGTGGCGGCGACGAGACACAACGTCGAATTAGCTCCCGCAAGCAACAGTCCGGACAAAAGGATCTCCGAGCTGAACGGCAGGATCGAACCGGCCAGGAACGCGCCGATGAATAATCCCCAATAACCGTAATTGGCGAGAAAGTCGACCATAGCTTATAAAAGGGCTGGTTGAACAAAATAGACGATGGAAGTCACGAAAAAAACCGCTAATAATATCTTAGAAAGAAGCGACCATTCCAACGTGAAATATTGTCCTATGACAAAGGAACAGAAAAATAGGCTCGTAGGAAGGAACAATTGGGCATGTCCCAAATCCATACACATAATTACCAAGGCCGTAAACAAGCACCTGACGAGGAACAACACCTCTTCCCGGCTACGCACATTCTGATGGGAGCGAGTATAGAAGAAATGCAGGAGGGAGATGATGAAGAGCAAAGCCACAATTCCGAAATAGATCTTTCCCTCAAGATTATAAGAATCCCAGAACGTTCCTTCCCAATCCACCCAGGAACTCCAATAATCGGTCCACAAGTGCAGATCGTTGAAATAGAGCGACACAAGGGTACAATAGAAGAACGTCAGGCAGACACCCGTTAGATACGCCAAGACAATCTTCACGTTCAATGAGTTACACCTATATAGCAAAAAGAAAAACGGCACCGTCATCAGCAATGAATGCATCGCGAAAAGAGCGGCTATGGAGATGATTAACCCAGCGTCGAACGCCCTAATGATAAACTTGTCGGCACTTCCCTCCACAAGCCGAAAGGTAGTGTTCACATAGAAAACAATGCAGATGACGATGATCCATGACGTGGAAAAGCAATGAGGACGCATCAACAACGAGGTGATGACCGCAAAGATAAAGGCGGGAAGAATCGTCCTCACATTGATGAAAGAGAATGTCTCATTCAACCATATCATGAAATAAGCGGTGATCAGCAGACACGCTAAGGCGATGAGCCGACACGGCCAACTATCAAAAGGGAGATGTTGATTCCAGATGGAGGCAAGCGGGGAATCCCCCAACACGACCGAAGCTTCACCCGCCGACATGCTTGGGAAAAAGACCTCGTACCACAACACAAGGACAACGACCATGCCTATCAAAATGGTCGACACACCAGGCAATATGTTGTCTTTGTATTGTAAATATTGCATCTCGACTTGCCTTTAAATCTGGTTATCCACTTTATCCAAGCGATGAATCCACACGGATCACCTTAGGTCCTTTCCAATGTCGGAACGGAAATATTTCTTCTCGAACTGGATCTTCTGCGCATTCTTAAACGAGACAGCCAAGGCCTCCTCCTTGTCCTTGCCATACGAACTGACAGAGATGACACGTCCACCATTGGTGAGCAACTTCCCGTCCTGAATCTTCGTGCCGGCATGGAAGACAATGCTATCCTTCACCTCCTCGATACCGGTAATCACCTTACCCTTCTCGTAGGCCTCCGGATAACCGCCGGAAACAAGCATGACAGTAACCGCCGCGCGATCATCCACCTCCAAGGATTTGGAAGCCAATGTGCCGGTAGCCACCCCTTCGAAGAGCTCCACAAGGTCGGATTTTATGCGAAGCATGACAGCCTCAGTTTCAGGGTCACCCATTCGTACATTGTACTCGATCACCATCGGTTCGTTCTTGACATTAATTAAACCCAAGAATATGAATCCTTTATATGTCAAGTTCTCTTTCTTCAGGCCCTCGATAGTAGGGATAACGATTCGCTTTTCGACTTTTTCCATGAAAAGCGCATCCGCGAACGGAACAGGGGAAACAGCACCCATTCCGCCGGTGTTCAAACCAGTGTCTCCCTCACCAATCCGCTTGTAATCCTTCGCGACAGGAAGGATTTTATAACCATTCCCATCCGTCAACACGAACACGGAGCACTCGATACCGGACAAGAATTCCTCGATGACGACCGTATTGCTGGCCGCCCCGAACTTACCGTCCAACATATTGCGCAGTTCACGCTTCGCCTCAGCCAAGTCAGGGATGATCAAGACGCCCTTGCCGGCCGCCAAGCCATCAGCCTTCAACACGTAGGGAGCCTCCAATTGCTCGAGGAACTTGCAGCCCTCGTCAAGCGTCTCGGAGGTGAAACTCCTATAGCGAGCGGTAGGGATATTGTGACGGACCATAAAAGCCTTCGCGAAGTCCTTGCTGCCCTCCAACTGGGCGCCCGCCTTGGAAGGACCAATGACAGGGACCGACTTCAACTCCGCATCATTAGCGAAGAAATCATAGACACCATTCACCAATGGATCCTCAGGACCTACCACCACCATATTCACGTTGTGGCTTAGGACAAACTGCTTAAGGGCAGGGAAATCGTTAGCGGAGATATTCACATTCTCGCCCACATTGAGCGTACCTCCGTTTCCAGGAGCAATATATAACTTCTCGACCTTAGGGCTTTGGGCGATCTTCCACGCCAAAGCGTGTTCCCTTCCTCCCGAACCTAACAATAATATATTCATATTCCTTCAGTTAAATTTTCTTGATTCAATACTTCAAACTTATATCCCTCGGACGTGAGATAGTCGATAGCCTTAGGCAATGCGTAACGGATATTCTTCTCCGCCTTCAGGGAATCGTGGAAAACGATGATAGAACCGTTTCTAGTATATTTCTTTACGATGTCCAATACATCCTCGCCACTGAGCTTACGGTTATAATCACGCGTCACGACATCCCAGAACACTATCTTGAACTTGCGTCGGAGCGTCATGAACTGGATATACCTTAATATCCCATGAGGAGGCCTGAAAAGAGGGCTTTTGATCAGTTCATCCGCCTTCTCGACATTCCTAATGTACTTCCTGGAAGTAGTATAGAGACCCTGCAAATGGTTAAACGTATGGTTACCCACCAGATGTCCCTCCTCCATCACCTTCCGGAACAGATCGGGGTGCTTTCGCACATTATCTCCCACGCAGAAGAAAGTAGCCTTGATGTTCCGCTCCCGCAAAGTGTCCAACACGAATTCAGTCACCTCCGGGATTGGTCCATCGTCGAATGTAAGGAAAACCCTCTTTTCTTCTCGTGGCAGTCGCCAGACTGTGCCAGGAAAAAATTTCCTGTACACAGTTGGCAATTGTTCTATGAGCATTTCTTACTTGTTCAAAGATTTGTATAACTCATAATATTGGGAAACTTCCGCAGCATCCGCTTCCGCTTCAGGGTCTTTCGCAGACTCCTCAATGAGTGAAATCTCATGGAAGACGGAGAACTGTTCATTGAACAGGTCAACCACCGAGAAGTGTGTCTTGCAACGCTTCGATAACCCTTTGATCCACTCAAGATGCTGAAGAGAAGTCTCTTTCAAAGCCTGAAGGATAGGTTTCGCCTTCTCGTACTGATGAAGCTCCGCATACTGCTTCGCCATCATGAACGAAGCCGTAGTGTAAGGGACCTGAGGCGAAGGCAATACCTTTTGGGCGAAGTCCAACACCTCGATGGCACGGCTTTCACGCTCGTCGGCGTACTTCTTGAGCGCAACCGTATCCATTTTATTCACATAATTGGAAAGAGCCGCACTGAGTTCACCATTACCCATAGAGGAACATCCATTACCCAAAATCTCTATCGCACTGACACGAGCATGCGCAAGCAATGTGGAATCAGAGTAACCACCCGAAGCGCCTCTTGAGATACGTGAATTATCGTAGTATATAGACGTGTACTGTCTATATGTGGACATGAACCGGCTATCCCTTTCGCTGCCACTCGTCAACGCCCAACGCAATAACTCACAGTAGTCACGCTTCATTCTCGCCTGCTTAGCCTCCAGCATCAAAGCATCCACCAAACGGAGGAACATATACCTGTGCGTCTGCACCATGCGAAGGTTGTTCTCCTCCAAATAGATATTCGGATTCTCCGCGATTCCACCCCACTTGAACTTATGGAGCATGTTATCGTACATCTTGTCCGTGTTGACACGCTCGTTGGTCAAGAACGGATCCTTCTTGATAGGAACGATACGATAAGCCATACCCTCCAACTGGAGATAATCGTTTATACCGGTGAAGCTCTCCTTGCCGACGGTCGTCGCGAAGTACATCGGACGCTCCCAGTGGTTAGTGGCAAGAAGGTCAAGGATGAAGATCTCTTGTTTACCCAAGAACCTCTTTCCGCCGAACCCGATCTCCATTTTAGGAACGATCTTGTCCCTATCCTTGGCATCCACCGTACCGGAGTTCACTACCTCATCCGGATTGATATCCAAATGAACATTCTTTGCAGGATAGAACCAAAGCTTATCCTTCGTTCCACCGAATATCTTGCGCTTGAGGTCCGCATCATTCTTCAGCAAAATACTGTTAGCATTCTCCAAGCTGATGGAATGTCCATCAACGAGGTCGACGACGTAAGCATAATCCATTCGCCCGTTCATATAATGCTGCGGTTGGAATGTGAGAGGAAGAGCCTTGGACAAATATGCGTCCCTTCTCATCTGATCCACATACCATCCCATCTGCAAATAGCTCAAGTTAGCGACACGCTGGTCGGTGCCGACTCCCTCCACCTCCTGGTTGTACCAGAGAGGGAAAGTGTCATTATCTCCGTTCGTGAAGATGACACCATTAGGATCCATGGTCAGCAAGTAGTTTTGACCGAAGTCGCGGCAAGTGTAACGGCCCGAACGATCGTGGTCGTCCCAGTTCTGGGATGCCAAGAGCACCGGACCCGCCAACAAGCCTATCACTGTAGCGATAGGTGCAGCAATGTTAGGAGAGATCACCTTCTTCAGGAGGTCCACCAACATCGGGACAGCCATACCGACCCAGATACAGAACGCATAGAACGAACCCGCATACGCATAGTCACGCTCCCTCGGTTGCACCGGCGTCTGGTTCAGATAGAGCACAATGGCAAGACCCGTCATGAAGAACAAGGTGAGCGTAACCACGAAGCTTTGGACACCCTCATACTTGTTATCCTTTTTCTCACGGCCAATTTGATAGAAAATACCTAAAAGACCCAAAATGAGAGGAAGGAAGTAATAGGTGTTACGTCCCTTATTTTTCGCCAACTCGTCAGGCAAATTCGACTGATCTCCTAAACGCAGGGAATCAATGAAATTAATACCGCTGAGCCAGTTTCCGTTAACAAGGCTTCCGTCTGTCGACTGCACGTCGTTCTGTCTACCGACGAAGTTCCACATGAAGTATCTCCAATACATGAAATTGACTTGGTAACTGAAGAAGAAGGAGAGGTTCTCACCGAAGGTAGGAACAACCTTCGTCTTCCGCGTCCCATCCTTACTGATGTACGTGGCCTTCCTTCCCTTGATGCCTCCCCAAGCCTTATAACCCGAAATATGGTGGGCTTGGGTACTATACATACGAGGGAATGGCATACAAAGCTGATGCTTGTAGTCCTTCTTCGTATCGTATGCCTCATACTCGTCCGGTTCGTTCGGATTCGTCTTCACCTTCTTAGCATAAAGGGTTTCCCCCTCGCTATATTTAGGCGATCCATCAGCCTTATACTCATATTCCGAAGCATAGCTCTCTCCATAAAGCAACGGAGTGTCACCATACTGCTCACGGTTCAAGTAACTCTTCAGGGCGAACACATCGTCCGGTGAGTTCTGGTCCATCGGCGTATTGGCGGCCGAACGGATGATGATGGCCGCATAGGAGGAATATCCAAGCAGGATGACCGTGCAACAGATCAAAATCGTATTAAGGATGGAGCTGTTGTAGAACTTCTTTCCTAAATACAGGAATGCAGCAAGTCCGGCGGTAAGGATTAAACCCAATATCGGATTAAGACGTCCCCCCAAGAAAGGTATTCCGAGCAGAAGGATAGATAACACGAAAGGAATTATCTTACGGTTATCGCTATTCTTATTATCCTTTTTCTTGAACTTCAAAGAGCTGGAGTCGGAACTTCTTCCCATCGTCTCCCAAATTCCCCAGACCAAACAACCGATCAGCAGAATCGCATACACGATCGTTCCGGTATTGAAACTGAATCCAAGCGTGTTGACGAAGAACAACTCAAACCAACCTGCCACCTCGACAAATCCCGGGATGATACCATAGAGGACCATAACAAGGATAGCGACGGAAACGCCCAAAGCCTTGAACGCCCCCTTCAGGGTTGCTTTATACTTCTTGAAGTAATAAACCAATACCAATGCTGGAATGGTCAGCAAGTTCAACAAGTGGACACTGATGGAGAGACCCATCAAATAGGCGATGAGCACCAACCAACGATTCGCATACGGTTTGTCAGCGACCTCCTCCCACTTGAAGATAGCCCAAAATACGGCAGCCGTAAAGAGGGATGAATAGGCATATACCTCACCCTCCACAGCAGAGAACCAGAACGTATCAGTGAAAGTATAGGCAAGAGCACCTACAGCGCCCGCACCCAAAATGGTGACCATCTTTGAAACGGACATCTCCTCTTCATCCGAGTTCATGACCAACTTACGGGTCATATGGGTAATGGTCCAGAAAAGGAAGAGGATACAGAACGCACTACACAATGCCGAGAACGAGTTCACCATCATGGCAACTTGCGACGGATCCGACGCGAAAAGCGTGAACATCCTCGCCGTCAACATGAAGAATGGTGCTCCCGGCGGGTGACCAACCTCTAATTTATATGCAGTTGAAATAAACTCGCCGCAGTCCCAGAAACTGGCTGTCGGCTCAATCGTCATCAAGTACGTTGCCGCGGCGATAGCGAAAACTACCCACCCGACAATGTTGTTCAATAACTTGAATCGCTTCATTTTTTATTATAATTAATATTTTATTATCTATTAACAAGAACGGACAACGCCGTGATTTATTATTTCGCGATTTTCGCCCAGCTATCCTTCAAGGCCACAGTACGGTTGAAGACCAGCTTACCCGGCGCAGAATCAGGATCCACATTAAAGTAGCCGATTCGCTGGAACTGGAAGTGCTGTAGCGGCTTCACATCCTTCAACCATGGCTCCACGAATGATTGCGCGATGGTGAGCGAGTTCGGGTTCAACAACTCCCTGAAATCCTTGTCCTTCTCATCCCCTGGATTCTCCACGTTGAAGAGTCGGTCGTACAGACGGACCTCGGCAGGAACAGCGTGCTGCACGGAGACGAAATGGATCGTGCCTTTCACCTTGCGGTCGCTACCCGGCAATCCGCTTCTCGTCTCAGGGTCGTATTCAGCATAGACCTCCGTAACGTTGCCGTTCGCATCCTTCTTGCAGCCTGTACATTTGATGATATAAGCGTTCTTCAGACGAACCTCATTGCCTGGCGTCAGGCGGAAGTATTTCTTCGGAGCGTCCTCCATGAAGTCATCCTGCTCGATATATAATTCACGGGAGAATGGCACTTCATGCGTACCCATCGACTCGTCCTCAGGATTATTGATAGCCTCCATCATCTCCACCTTGCCTTCAGGGTAGTTGGTGAGGATCAGCTTGATCGGATGGATGACCGCACTGGCGCGCATGGCCGTTGCGTTCAACTCCTCGCGTATCGTGGCCTCCAACAGGGAGACGTCGATGACACCGTCATATTTCGTATAACCGATTCGCTTCACGAACTCACGGATGGAGGATGGCGTGTAACCACGGCGGCGCAGACCGCAGATAGTCGGCATACGCGGGTCGTCCCAACCACTCACGAGACCCTCCTGGACGAGCTGTAACATCTTACGCTTGCTCATCACGGTATAGGTGATGTTCAGTCTATTGAACTCGCGCTGCTTAGGCCTATAGTCAGTATCGGCGAACTGGTCGATGAACCAATCGTACAATGGTCGGTGCACCTCAAATTCCAACGTACACAAGGAGTGGGTCACACCCTCGAAGTAGTCTGACTGCCCATGGGCGAAGTCATACATCGGGTATACCTTCCACTTATTGCCTGTACGGTGGTGAGGATGCGTCGTGATGATACGGTAGATAATCGGGTCACGGAAGTGCATGTTCGGGTTCGCCATATCTATCTTGGCGCGCAAAACCATCTTACCGTCCTCGATTTTACCTTCGGACATCTCCATGAAGAGACGCAAGTTCTCCTCGATCGGACGGTTGCGGAACGGACTCTCCGTACCAGGGGTGGTCGGCGTTCCCTTCTGTTTTGCTATCTCCTCGGCGGTTTGCTCGTCCACATAGGCCTTACCCTCCTTGATGAAGCGCACTGCCAAATCCCAAAGCTGCTGAAAATAATCGGACGCATAATAAACATTCGCCCACTGGAAACCAAGCCATTGGATATCCTCTTGGATAGAGTCCACATACTCGACATCTTCCTTCACAGGATTCGTGTCGTCGAACCGTAGGTTACAGATTCCGTTGTACTTCTTAGCGATACCGAAATCCATGCAGATGGCTTTCGCGTGACCGATATGTAGGTATCCGTTAGGCTCTGGCGGGAAACGGGTCTGTATTCTGCCTCCGTTACGTCCCTCCTTCAAATCCTCCTCTACGATTTCCTCAATGAAGTTCAAATTCTTTTTCTCTTCATTTTCCTGAATATTCTCAGCCATTGAATCATTATTTAGGTGGGTTCTTTTAACTATTATCCGAACCCATTGTTTCGCATCTTTTTTCCTATCAGTGAGTTCCCAAAACTCACGTCAAGACATTTTTAGGCGCAAAGTTAACTCTTTCGTGTGAAAAATTCAATTTCAGACTATGAATAAGTGTAAAGAAATCGTTCACATTTTATGCTTTTTTTATGCTTTTTCACGACAATAATACGGATATATGGCTGTGTTTCGACGTAAATGATTAGTAATTAGTTGTTTATAAATAAAATAATATGCCAAAATAAGAGAATTATAGCCTTTACAGGAAAATAATGCGTTCAAAAATATTGTCCTTCTCAAAAAAAATAGTACATTTATAGAAGAAGAAATGTATCATGATGTAGGTTGAATTAATAAAAAGAATGCGTATGAGAAAATTTAGACTCCTTTTGCCTCTGCTGATGTGTATGGCTGTCTCCTCATGGGCCGCCGCACCTGATTTTGAGATTCCATCTGGCAAAACCTATACGAATGCGGAAGAATGCAAGGCGGACAATGAATTGGTCGCCAAAACAGCCCAATACTTCTTTACCACGAAACTTCCTGAAGACGCAACTTATGCGAAAGCGGCGACAAGCTTCATCACATCATGGGTACAAGCCTCGGACGAAATATTGATCTCCGTATCCAACCAAACCACAGGCTCTTTCTTCAGTTGCAACACAAACCTTTCGCTTGTCCTGTTCGGAGCTTATATATGCGGATGTACCCGCTACAACCGGGAAGTGCTGACCTCGAAGGAGTTCACCTTCGAAATGCACTATTACGCATTGGAGGCCACCTTACGCTATTACGAGCAAAACAAAGGCTACTTAGGGGAGTGCAAGAAGATAGACAGGATGCTGAAATCGCTGAATAAGGGTAAACTGCGCAAGGAGCAGGAGCGTCTCTTCGCCGTATCTTCCCCCAATTAGGATTTTACCATCACGAAATACAATAGAAAACGGGCGCCGCTTCTCTACATGAGTAGTGGCGCCCGTTTTTATCTCTATGGGAATCTTTACTTCACCATCAAACTCCTCTGATGTCTTTTCCCATCCACCGTGACATTCAAAAGATAGGAGCCATTCTCCAATGTGTTCCTGTCAATGGAGAAACGGACCGGACTCTGCTCCATGAAGAACGTGCCACTCTGCCTGCGCACGCCCAACATATCAATGATTTCCCAGTCAACCTGCTGCTTAGCTGGCAGATTTACCGTCACCTCCGTCGTTTCGGTCATCGGGTTCGGGCAGATGGACAAACAGCCATCCTCCGCCTCCACCATGGAAACGCCCGTTCCTTCGCGGATAATGAACTTGCCAGTCTTACTTGCGTCACCACCCTCGCCTTTCGCGATGATGGCATAAACATACTCGCCCGGCTGGTCACTCGCCACACCGCTGATGGATACGGAATTACCCTCCACCGTATAGTTGATGCCAGCCGGCAAACTGATCACTTCGACGGAACTTGCATTGTCGAAAGTATAATAGAATGGAACGATCTCCTCTCCCTGGGTAACCTCTTGGGAGGCTTCTCCTTCACCCTTCTTCACGAGGGAGGCAGGCTCCTTCATCTTAGCCAGATTTCTATAATACTCCAACGGGCTATAACCCAAATGAGGAGGCTGGTTATATCCGCAGTTCTGCCATGCTATCGCCATGTCGTACACGTGGTCGTCACGCAACCACGGCAACTTATAAGGGCTCTCTATGGTAGAGGAATAGATTGTCAAAAAATATTTGTTGTTGACCGATGTCCAGAAGATGGCTTCCTCACGCCAATCCCCCACTATGTCCGCTTGTAGGCACGGATTATACTTGGTGGCATTGTTCGTATTGGCGGCATACTCCACCTTCACACCATCCACGTAGATATTATACCCGAAAATGTGAACGCGGTCCCATGTCTTGCTCGACATATTCCATTTGTCCACATGACCACGGTCATAAGACTCCTCCAACAAATCGCCATCCCAGAATATTCGGTAGTTGATGGAACTGCTCTTCGTGCTACCCGTATGCCATGCGGCGATGTTACGCCCTTTGCAAGTGAACAGATTTTCATCGCTCCACTCCATGCATTCCGCACCATCATACGTGCTGTCGCAATCCAAGGCGAGTCCACGTCCGGTATCACCACCCGTCTGATTCTTCGACGTCAACACCCTACCTGTCTTCGCATCCAACAATGCGCAGTCGTATTTAGCGGTGCTCTCCTCCATGACCATAAAGTATTCAAGGCCATCGTTCGAAGGATCGAATTCTCCCAAGTGGGTGGCATCACCATGCCCAAAGCCCGTGTTCCACAAGAGGGAACCATCATGGTCAAGACACGCGGCGCCGACGATGATCTCGTCATAACCATCGTTGTCCACATCGCCACACGTGATGCTATGGGCACCCTGCCCGTATATACCTTGTCCGGGACGATCGGAGGTATGCTTCCAGAGATTGGACAACGTCTGTCCATCCCACGAGTATGCAGCGGCGTACGAGTAGGTGTAAATGCCTCGCGTGGTCACCGCACATGGTTTAGGCTGACCGTTGACAGGCAGGAAAGCCACACAACCCTTCATCCAGTTTCCACGGTGTCCGTAGGTTGAACCGTCCGTATTGGTGCTTCTGTCGTCCCAATCCCGCTGGATGTTGAAATATGGCCAATAATCGATTGTCGCCAACTCCCTTCCGTCCTTGCCGCTGAAGCAGGTGATCCACTCTTTTCCTCCATCCGTGATAACACCAGAGCTATTGATGGAAGAGGCGGAATGGTTAGCGCCCGCCGCCACACCTTTCGAAAGGAAATTACCGGTTGCATCCTTCGAGCCTTGGGCTGTCTTAGCGATCAACTCACCATAACCGTCCCCGTCGAAATCGTAGCATAGGAACGTGAAACGGCAACCAGCCAAAACATTGGGGCCTAAATTGATACGCCACAACAACGTACCATCCAACTTCAGACAATCCAAGATTGGAGGAGCCGTAGCGGTTGCCAACGCACCCGTACCACCTTCCCAGCAAAGGATGATCTCCTGTTCTCCGTCACCGTCCATATCATAGGCGGAACAGTCATACGGAGAATAGGTCACCGTCGTGCCATCAGGCAGACGGTAAGTGCCTGGATGATTCAATTGGAGATGACGAAAATGATTACCGTCACACTTCACGCCCTCCTGGGCATCAATCAACTCCCCCTCCTTGTTATAGACCTCCACCGAGAAGGTCGAGTTCGCATAGCTCTTGGAAAGTGTGGTATTGGTGCGGTCGGTGAATTCCTTCACCAACTTACCATCCGCATAAAGCTTGTAGGTGGTAGATTTCGGCGCATCCGTACTCCTCATTCGCCAACTAACGAACACATTGTCGTTCTTATCAGTTTGACATGCCCATAGTCCTCGCGAAGGATCCGCCATAGAAGAGGGGATATTCGCCAAGATCGCCAACATGCTGGACAAAAATAGTGTGTGAATGTTTTTCATTTTGGTATGTGTTATGTTCTTGTCGCAAATATAATGAATTACTTTCAAAACCAAATAGAAAGACTCGATATTAAAAAAATAGGTCCGGGTTCCAAACGGGACCCGGACCACACATATGCGAGTCAAAATTATTTCTTCATTCTACGCAACACGTCATCCAGATCCACGTCGTAGAAATCCTTTAAGACTGTACGGATAGCGTCCTCACTGAAATCGCCCTCCTCCTGTATGCATTTCAACGCCTCGGATCTATCTATCTCCTTGTCCCTAAGCAATTGAGCATAATAAACATCCGTATCATTATATCCCAGCGCTTTTTTATAAAAGAATTGCCTTAGCATATTGATGTAACAGTCCGAACGCCACGTGGAGTTGAAGCTTTGGTCATACCCCCATCCCAACGCCTTGATCTTCGAGAGGACCTCATCCTTCTTCCATTCGATATAATAAAAGGGCTGAATCCTCGTAGGAATCACATTACCCTTCGCATTCTCCCAAGAGACGAAGTCCTGCGCCTGATAATACAACGAGTTGAACGAACTGAAATAAGAAGGGTTCTTGAAAAGCCTTTTGGCATAGCCTATCATCTTGTTTTTCGTGGTTTCAGCCTTGCCGTCGCAGAGCAACTTAACACGATAGTCCATGGCCTCGAAAGGGGAATCACCTATCAACATCAACGGAGCACCCACTTTCTTCACATGCTCGGGAATCAGTTTCTTGAGTCCATAGCGACAACCCGTGCAGAAGGTCGCGCACATGGCGACATCCGGTTTCTTCGCCCAACTACGGACACACGCCCTGCTCGCCTTATTCAACGCATCATTCTTTATATAATGGATGTCAACTCCTAGCTTCTCCACAATTGTCTTGATATTCTGCCTGGTCTGAGGAGGCATAAAGTCATGTTCCACAGATAACGCTAAGACATTCAAATGTAAGACCTCCTTCGCGTAATAGAGAAGATACGAACTATCCCTTCCGCCACTAAGGCCTACCACACAGTCGTATTTCCTGTCCGGGGAACTCTGCGACAATATTTTATCAATATCCCTCTTTAAGGCTTCAAAACCCGGATACTGATAATGTTCACGAACTGCTGTACAATAATTGCATTCACCCTCTGAATTGAACGTAATGTCAGGATAACTTTCGGGTAAATTGCATACACTACATCTCTTTACCATAATAAAATAAACAACATTAATATTTATTGATAAGCATAATAACACATCCATATAAGAACGCGTGAAAGTACAACTAAAATTGTAAAAACGCAATTTTCGAATGATATTTTACACAAAAAACCAAAGAAATATTCAAAAGCAATATACTCGGACCTATCCACATACACTGAAAATGCAATAAAATAACAATTAGAATGCTCATTATTAAATCAATACAAACTAAATTTTATCAACCATGGGAAATGGATACCCCTTAGCGTACATTACACCATTTAAACGCACAAGACATGAGCAGATCCCTTAAATTTCATAATTTTCTATAATTATTCAAAATAAGATTATTATATTTGCAACGCATTCAACTCTTTATGAATGTGGTTTTTATTGTAACAAAATACGATTTTATGAAACGCTTCTTTGCCATTTGGACGACCTTACTCATGTGTATGGTCATCTTTAGCTCTTGTGAAAAGGGTTATGATTACACGGAGGAAGACTTGTCCCCCAAAAAGCTCGCCATCGTGAATGGCGTGGAATACCAACTATCTAAGGCCTCCTTCTCCAAAAAGTCAGGTGACATCAGTTTCGAAGCCTCAACAGACAGCAAAAACTTGACCATCAAACTCATGCTGAAGAGCGCTGAATGGGGCAAAGAATACGATTTAAACGAGGGGAAAAACTACGGTTCCAAATCCTTGCATATCCTCTTCTCCGACATAAGCAAGGATAGCTACGCCATCGGCACCATGGGACCTAACCAATTGAATATTCTTAAAGAATACTCAAACGAGATACGAACAGTGGAAAATGCGAAAGCAAAAATCTGCAAGAACAGCGACGGAACCTACTCCGTATATGCAAGCGCAGAGGGAGAAGGACTTTCGTTCCAACTAGACTCGAACGACGTAACTAGAGAATAACGCTAAACAGCCATGTGACAAATCCCACCCCCTTCACCAACCACAAAGGGGACAAAAAAGAGATGATTCATTATGGCCGATTTCTATTCTACCCCCAAAAATACGATAGGAGCATGGCAAACCCAAAGAACCATGCTCCTATCTTTTTTATATTACTAATAAAACACGCCCCTCCAGGCTCGAAAAATACGCCCATTTTGTTGCTATTCTGATTTATTTTTTTAATTTTGTATAGAACCGTGGGCCACATGGGAAGGACTCCATCGCAACCCACCAGTAACGAAGTATAAACTAATACGAAAAAGATATGAAACCTTTACACAAAAAAATCACCGCCATTCTATTGTCGGTAATCTCCATCAGTTGTTTATCCTCATGCCAAAACGAGGAGGAGATGGAAGGGAAGATGCTCACAGGAGTATGTTGGGAAGGAGTATTGCCCGTCAAAGAAAACTACGGACAGGAAAACTACTTCAGCAGATTCTTTTTCTACGAGGAAAACGGCTACAAATATGGCTACGAGGAAGTATACATCAAGGGCCAATATGATTACACTTACGAATTCAGCTGGTATTGGCTGGATGACGCGTACAGCGTAGCCGCCATAAATTACGGAGGCCGCTGGCAGTCTGATATTTCCTGCATCGATATCACCAAGATAACAAGCAATTATATCTATGGATATTATTACATCGATTTGGCCGACTATTGGGCATACAAAGAGGGTAACCTCAGCCGAGGAGATAATTACATCGAATTAAAGCACGTCGACGCACCGAAACGGCAGGACTAAAGGTCACAAGGAACCGTCAGAAACCAGGGCAATAACCACGGAGCTCCTTCCTGAGCGATTTGGAATTACCGCCCGTGTACGAGTCGACAAGAGCCCAGAAACGATCACTGTGATTCATCTCCACAGTATGGCATAACTCGTGAATTAGAACGTAATCTATCAAATGTTGTGGAAGCCGCATCAGGTATAAATTCAAACTGATGTGGCTTTCTTTTGTGCAACTGCCCCATATGGACCGCACATTGCGGATACGACAACTTACATACCGCAAACCACACCTCCGCGCGATATACGAAAGCCTCTCCGGCAATACGCGCTTAGCCTCAACTAGCATGGTCCGCTCTATCACCTTCCGAATGAGCGTCTGGACATTCTCCGCCTTTATATCAACGCTCTTCGGACATGAGATGGTAAGCACCCCTTCCTTCAATGACGACTGGAAATGGACGCCCTCCACCCGCACAATACGCACCGTAAACGTCAGCGTCTTGTACTCACTTTCCTCATCTAACACTGCCACCTGACTTTTAGACAATCGCTCCTCGTTCTTCCTCAAAGCATTTTTTATCCACTCCCTCTTCTTATCCAAGAAAAAAAGTGCATCCTTTAGGGTGTTCCGCCTAGGAACAACCAATACAATCTCCCTCGGTTTTACCCTAATGGATATATATTTCGCCCTCACGCTATAGGAAACCGTAACTTTCCCAATCCCCTCCACCTCTATTTCATCCTCCTTATAGCCCATGTCATCCTCCATTAAATTCTCAAGATATATACAAATATAATTGATTATCAGTTATGTAAAAAATAATATTAAAAAATAACCCGAAAAAATTTGCCACTTCAAGAAAAGTCCCTACCTTTGCAGAGCAAAAACAAAAAGTTGGTGCCATAGCTCAGTTGGTAGAGCAAAGGACTGAAAATCCTTGTGTCCCCGGTTCGATTCCTGGTGGTACCACAGAAAAGACTGATTTTCCGAAAGGGTCAGTCTTTTTTTTGTTAGAACTTGTTTGATCTACGTGGAATCTACTGTTAGAATCTATATGGACTATCCGAACAGAAATATCTTCTTCTTTTAATTCTCTAAAGAGATCGGTTTTGATATTCCCTGATAAAAAAAGAAAGCCACCCGAATGGAATGGCTTTTCTTTTTAAAAAACGCAAATTAGAACTAAACTACAAATTTATAAGGAAAGCATTTCACAACGCCATTAAGTATAGTACAAAAAGCGTGCCAAACTTTCCGAATCGTTAAATTTATTGTTTTACTTCAATTTTTTTACAATAAACACCTACAGGATAATTGGACGACTGTACCTTGGAAGCATCCGCCTTATCAAAGTATTTCATCACCTGACGAAGGTCGTATGGCACCTCAGTCGCAATGAGAATCAGGTTGTCAATTCCCACTGGCTCAGAGAATTCCACTGGATAGGTCGTCAAATCAATGGTACAATTGCCCGGAATGAGCAAATGGGACATCGTCGTGGCATCATCGATCGGCAAGCAATCATACTTCTCACCATTCTTGTTGATGTCGAGGATATTCACATACAACGGCGTGTCGCTGCTGTTCTTGATTCTGAAGACAGCTTGGCTATCCAACGCCACTACACCCTCCAATTCTGCCTTAGTCCTTCTGTCGAGGATGGAGAACGAAATGGCATAATCGGTCTTGGCATTGTTCATGGAGCCCAATGGACTGCCGTTATGCTTTGCCAAGATAGCCTTAGCGATATCATTCTCTATGATATCTCCACGGTAGGTACAACCTGCGGCCTCATGGCTGATCCTGTCAGATCCTCCGTTGAAGAGGGACTTGGATGCGTGGGACACGAAGTTAGAGGCATAGCTCTGCTTGCTTTTGTAGTTGGCGATCAGCTCGCTCACCTTTTGTCCATTGTTCTGGGAGATGGAATAGATCTTCTCCGCCTTACGGTCAATAAAAGACAAAGCCGAGTTGTTATCCACACGGATCATATCCGTCAATTGGAGCGGATCCCTTTTCTGCAGAGCCACCCACTTTCCGTTCGCTTGCTTCTCCGCTTTCCCGATGACGGAGTAGACGTAGATATCTTGTGCGCAGACGAAGCTAACCAGCATCGACAAAAGCGCTATCAAAAAACTTTTCTTCATATTGATCTCCTTTCTTATTAATGTTTACTAAAGTTAGTGCAAAACACATGCCAAACTATTTCTTCTCGAAGAGGATGAAGTTACCTTGTCTGTTCTCGAAGATAGGCATTTGCCTTCCGTTGGTCGCTTGCCTTACCTGGTTACGGATGTAGAGCTCCAAAGCATCCAGCGTGATGTTTCCTTCCTCATCGACTGCCTTACCCTTTATACCCTCAAGCAAAGCCTTCGTGAAGATACCGTTCTCCCACTGCTCGGACTCGTTGGACTTCTGCGCCTCAGTGCTGGAGTAGAATCCGATGATGTCAGGCTCTGCCATGGAGAAGGTCTCCGCAGCGCCTCTGATGCCATACATGGAACCCGAGTGGCACGCATCCATGAAGATGATGATCTTGCACTTCTTATCCTTCATTCTCTTCAACGCGCTACGGATGATATCGAAGTCGACCGCAGAAGAGAAGAGGTCGTTGCTCTCCGCATTGCAAGACAAGAAGTAAGTCTCAGCACCCTCTTTCGCACCATGTCCGGAGAAGAAGAGGAGAATCACGTCGCCCTGACTTGCCGAGTTAACCAAAGTGGAAAGTCCCTTCTTGATGTTCTTGTCGGAAGCGGTCTTATCCTGAATCAGGTTGGCGGTCTTCAGCGATTGATATTGAGACAAATTGCAAGTCTTTACTGTATTCATGAAGTCTGCCGCATCCTTCGCCGCATGCTGCAATCTCAGGTCTGCTTGGTCATAATCGCTCACACCGACAGCAAAGACGTGCAATGCTGGTTTCGGACGGTCGCCACGATAGTGCAGCAACACAACCGCAGGGTCACTATTCTGTCCTCTGTTATCCTTTGCGATCAACTGCACGCGGCAATCGCTCACACGCGGCAACGTGAGGGTGATTTGCTTTCCGACACGTTTCACTCCCTTCGTACGAGGCATCAGCTCACCGTTGATGTAAGCGATGATCTCTGGCTCACTACCATCATGGGTAGAGGTTTCGTAGGTGAAGGTAACCTCAGGAGAGGAGTATTGGGAACCATCCTTAGGTGACAAGATCTTGATGGTCGGCGCGCCTTCCACCACGTGAGTGACAGTTGGCGTAGGCTCCACCTTGCCAGGCGTTGTGTTTCCTCCACTTGGCTTAGTAGGAGTAGGGTCAGGTCTCTTCTGAGGCTCCTGCGCCGCAAGGTTAGGGGTCTTATATGCGAACGACTCCAAGTTAGGCACCAGCGAAGAGGAGACTCTTCCCTTCGGATTGTTCGCTTGCCACTTATTGGCTGCCGCCTTAGCCGCATTCATGTCAGCGAATGTAGGCTTAACGACGAAGTTACCGGCACGGTCAATGGCACCCCATTTCCCTTTATACTTCACGACAGCGAAATTGCACGTCGCACTAAAGAGTGCGGACTTGTCGACGTTCTCGAACACTGGCTTCATGATCCAGTTACCCAAATAGTTGATGAAACCGATCTTTTTCACACCGTTCTTCAAACCGATATAGATGTTGTCACCCAATACAGCCTTCATCTCCCACTCCTTGACTGCCTTACGGACATCCTCCTTCGAAGTGAAATATGGGTTGATGGCCATCACACCTTCACGGTCCACAGCACCCCACTGTTTGTCGAGCTTCACAATGGCATAACTCTTTCCCTTGTCGAACGTGTATTCATTATCAACCTCCTCATAAATAGGACGGAAATACATTTCACCGGTGTAATCCACAAATCCCCATCTGTTCTTAGCGTTATCGTAGACCGCATAAAGGAAAACACTTCTATCTCCACCTTTCACGGCTAATTTCGCGGCACGGAGAGCCATCTCCTTGGTCGCGAAGACTGGCTTGCAATAATACTTCCCATCCGCCGCTATGGCACCCCACTTTCCTTGGTACTGTACGATAGCATATCTTTTTCCTGCGAATGCGTTAAACTGATCGTAATTCTCATAAATAGGCTGAATGACCCATGTGGAGCCATTCATGAATCCCCATTTACCCGTTTTAGGGCTTCTGTTCGCTTTCTGCGCCGGCGCATACACGACAGCCACCGCAAGCAAACACAATGTCAATAAGTACTTCTTCATTTTTTTATCGATTTTCTATGTTTTCTACAATTTCCTGTTCAAGCGTCTTACCGCCCCGCTTCTTCACTATCATCTTTTCTACTTTGAATAGCAAGAAGTAGAAGATTTCCGCCGCATATCCCGCCAAACCTGTTCCCAACAAGGCATAGAGCAATGTGATGTTGTACTGGCGTTCAATGAACAAATAGCCTCCCAAAAAGACGAGGGCCAGCATCATGATGATCTGGAGGGTGGTGGACAACACACCCGACACGTCATTGTACTTCTCGTTGATCCAACAATAGATGAAACAATACAAGAAAGTATATAACAGACCCAAGAGCATTCCCTGCTTTTCAGACATCTGGTTAATCAGTCTGCCAGGCTTGGTCAACGTCGAGATGGCATAACCATGGATGGTCGTTCCGCAAATACGCCTTGTTCCGTCGATGACAATAGGAATGTCATGGAAGTCCCTCAAATCCAGATAATCTCCCACCAAGACGGTTTTATCTTTTATGAGCTCACGGAAATAGGTGTCGTTCCCCTCAATCTCCTGCATAAACAGTTTCTTCTCCATCGGATCCTCCATCGCGTCGATGGCTTTCTTGGCCCTCACAATATCCAGGACCTCAAGTAGAAGGACCTTCTCGAACATGGTTTGCTTGTAATGGATCAACTCCTCGTTCTCCTCCCGGCTCTCCCAGAAATCGTAAACATCCGGACGAGTCATCCGGACGATCTCATGGACAAAAGTGCTCAGTGTCGTGTCACCGAAAGTAAGTGTTTTAGAGAATTTACGGATTGTCTCGTTTTCCACATTCACGCAAGCCTCAACACAACCAGTATTCTTCACGAAGTAGGACTCCTCCTTCTTGTACATGTTAATTTTAGACTCGTCTCCGCCGGCCGCCACTTTCTGCAACGGATCGTATTGGGGCACCATCCTGCAGGCCGCAATCACGTGATCCTTGCAACGGGCGATGACATGCTCAAGGCTATCATTGGCAAGCGTATCGCCATTCCCGGCACCGCCGAAGATAACGTCAAGCGCGACCACCTTGGCTCCCGCATCACACATGTACTCGATTCCAGCGGCGATGTCAGCCCTCGAATAGCACTGCGCCAAATCCAACAAGATAATGTCCGGACTGAGGTCAGCCTCATGATCCGCCTTGTCGTTCTCCGTCTGGAAATAGCTATCCGTCATGGTGAAGTTACCCATTATCTGACCAACGGGATCCAAATAGGAAGAGCTATACCGCAACTCGTTCACGATAGCGCATATCGCCACAATGATCAGCATTATCCCTATCGAGTGGAGTATGTATCTAAAAATCTTTTTCATACGAGTACACTTTGTCACAAATATACAAAAGTTTTTAACTAATGCATAGGATTCCGCTAAAATGTGATGGAGGCATATCTCTCAAAAAGAGCCCCAAGCGCCCACAAGAAAACGCACGGAAACATTTTCAGATTGTGAAAAAATAAGTAGTTTTGCCGACGCATTTATAATAAACTCCGTATGCTTACGTTTAATCTTTAACATTTAATCTTTAACAATTGAAGAATATAGTATAAAACTAATATTTTGAAGAATACAATGATTCCGAAAATAATACACTATTGTTGGTTTGGAAAAGGAGAATTACCCCCACTGGCACTAAAATGTATCGAGTCATGGAAAAAATACATGCCGGACTACGAGATAAAAGAGTGGAACGAAGACAACTACGATGTCCGAAAAATCCCATATACCTCCCAAGCATACGATGCTAAAAAATATGCATTTGTGAGTGACTATGCACGTTTCGATATTCTATATGAACATGGCGGTTTGTATTTTGACACAGATGTAGAAATCATAAAGGATTTAGCCCCTATAATTGAACAAGGTGCATTTGCAGGTGTTGAATGGTTTGGTGATCTGAATGCGGGATTGGGATTGGCTTGTCCAGCTAAGATGGAAATTTACAAAGAAATTCTAGACTCATACGAAAACGAGAATTTTATAGGACAAGACGGGAAAATGGATCTTAAAACCGTAGTGGAAAGGGTGAGTGATATTATGGGGAAATACGGATTTAAAACGCCACATGAGATACAAGAGATAAAAGGGATAAAAATATACCCTGCGGAATATTTTTGCCCGATGTCACAAGAAACAGGCAAAATAACCATCACTGAAAACACTTACTGCATCCATCACTACGCCAGCTCATGGATGCCAAAGCATGTACGGGCTGCCTCGAAACTCAGGAAATGGCTGTCTCGAGTCATGGGATCTAACACAACCAACACCCTCATCTCAAAACTGGGTCTCAGGAAATGGAAGGATAAGCAAATGAAATAACCAGGATGAGGGCTATTCCCATAAAATTCTATTACCCCTCAACAGAACATGACACTTAAATATATATAACAACAAAATTGCCTACACCCACAGATGGCAAAACGCATGCAGGAACCAAACAATATCATCCCCGTCAACATATATACCGACAGTATAAAGAATGTGCCGCGAGTAACTGATTTATAATGGATAAACCACATCCGGTTACACGCTGAAAATTATGCCCATATGTCACAAAAGTGGGATATTTTTTATATTTTTGCTATGGATTCATTCATTATCTTGGATTAAGTCGCATTGTACCACCAATAAACACTTCAAATATCTCCACAACATGATCGGAATCATTATTTTAAACTATAAAACATGGGAGAAAACCATTGCATGCATCTCAAGTATTAATAACACTTACCTCCAACAAAAACAAATAGTAGTTGTAGATAATGCTTCACCTAATGAGAGCTACGAAAGGCTTCAGTCAGAATATGCGACGGCACATGACGTGACCATAATCAAAACGGAAAGCAATAAAGGTTTCGCTTCAGGAAATAATTTCGGGTTCGACTACCTAATCCATACATATCCTGATATAGAAGAGATCATCATCACTAACAACGATGTGATATTTTGTCCAGACTCTATACAAAAATTGGTAACAAGTTTCAGCCTCTTCCCTGATGTCGTGATGACCGCACCTTCCATATACGATCCTCAAGGCCATAGAACAAACAAGCCATGGAAGAAGGAACCCAGCATTAAACAGATATTAGGGTTCAAAAACATTAACGAATGCCTATATGAATGGGACGAAATCAAGGAGGACATGCCCGTTTACATGGTTAGTGGATGCTGCTTCGCCGTTAATGCCCAGAAATTCGAAAAGATTGGAAGGCTAGACGAAAAAACTTTTTTATACAACGAGGAACATATCATTTCACATATCATAAAGGAAAACGGACTATCGATTATTTTCTGCCCAGATGCGAACGTCATCCACGAACATGGTATAACTACAGGGAAAAGCAACATATTTGTTGACAAGGAATACTCTAAAAGCAGTTTATATTTCCTGTACAAATACAAGGGCGTTAATAAGTTTATGATTTATCTTATCTCCTTATTTTACAGACTAAGAATCATACTGAAACTTTGTTTAAGGAAATATACTGGGAAATATCCGTTGATACCTAGCTTGGTTGAAATCAGTGAATATAGGAGAAAACTGCTCCAAACAACATGATTTACCTATAGGCGGAACCGATCATATATATTAAGTAATCCCCCTATAGGCAATCCAACAATCGTGGCAGGCAAAGGTATGGAATGAAAATTTGACTTCCATCCTCTTCTATTGGACAACGCATATCTCCAAAACAAAATCGCGTTCTTTAGGTAAAAGAATAGCTTCAAATCATGATCAAAATTCTCCGCATAGAAAGTAGACGCACCTATTGCGTTCCTTCTTAAATTCTGATGGACATTCAACGTGAAACCGTCCTTAATGTATTCAAATTTATAAATGGGTTTAGGTATATATATAACATCGTAATGCGATGCCATGCGGTTCCACACAACCCCCTCCGGACAAAACTTCTCATCGCCAAACTTCGGTAATTTATATAGCCTGAAGATATCTGTGCGGATTACTTCCGCCATATCCCCCTTCCCTCCATACAAATTGTAATAGTCGAAGAAATTAGTTCGGATATTATCGGTGAAAGGACAATACACACGCTGATCAGGGTTTAACGACTCCTTTATGAATACTAATCCACATAACTTATCATCCGCCTCAACAAGGTGCCAATTAGAATAAATAAGCTCTATCGCATCCGGTGTGATAAAATCATCACTATCCACACGGAAAAAAATATCGCCTTCCGCCAAGTCCACACCTCGATTAAGTGTCTGCGATAAACCCTTATTCTCTTGTTTTATATACCGAATAACAAAATCAGCCTTCCCCAAAAAATCATTCACGAGCTCCCCTGTGTTGTCCTCACTCCCATCATCAATAACCAACCACTCAAAACGCTTGTCCGTCTGCTCAAGTAATGATTTAAAAAGATGTGGAAGGGTCTTTGCTCTATTATACGTGGGTGTAAAAACCGTTATCATTTACTACGAATAACATTTATTTTTGGTTGCGCGAATATAGCGAATCCACCTATACTAGAAAAATCAATCACTCCTTTTTTTGCACAAGAGACGGTAAAAACAAGGTTGCCATATAAACCTTTTTCGCCAATAGACAACTTTTGCCACTCGCCTCTTCTGCCCATATCATATGAGGCCTCATAAGCTTTCCGCTGACGTTCCTCCACGCGAATCTGCAATGTTTCCGCACTGAAATCCTCGGACGCATACATATATATCGAAAAAGAGACCGAATCCGCCTCATCCACCGTTTGCCGATCCAAACAGTAATACATTGTCGCATAATCGCGCCATACCTCCGACTGTGTACGATTATCTATCTTTAAGCCATACGCACCTGTCAGATCCTCCGGAAGATTACCCGGCAACACATCCACCCGTTCGTAAAATCGTTGGAAAGGGGCATACAATATCTTTTTATCCTTTTGGATATACTTAACGGACAAACATGAAATAGCGACCAATGATGATACTAAATAAAACAATTTCCAACTTTTCTTCAGAGAAAAATCCTCCTTTCCATCGGATATTCCACCCAATAAGAGTATCGCCGCGATCGGATATGTCCCTATAGCTCTGCTTAACATGGATTCGAAAAACAGATTGATGCACAGCATCGGTATCCAAATACAATAAAAACGGCGTAAGGAAGACTTCATAAACATAGGAAGCAATAACATGCCTAAAAATAACAACAAACCTACAACCCCATTTTCCACCAGCACTTCCAAAAATTGATTGTGCATTTCCCAATGCGAGTCGATCGCTGAAATGAATTCCTTCTTTACATATACCTCCTGCAGCAATTCTCTCGCCGTGCCGCAACCATATCCCCATAAAGGATGTGGACATTGCATAAACAAATCCCAGCCGCAACTCCAAATCATAAAACGAGGGTCCGATTCCACCATTGAGAAAGAGGCATCATTCAAGGAAATTAAGATATTGTTTACTCTTTCGCTTCGAAGCAACAAGCAAAACAATATAATAAATATACCCCCCATTATCACCCAACTGCGCCAACCGGAGACATACCTTTTTATTTCTATGAGAAACAAACAAAAAGTAAGGAAAAGGAAAGACAAAAACGATATCCTAGCATCCGTGAGAAAAATAAATAAGCCAGTGAAAACATAGAGAGATAAGAAAAAGCACAACTTACGCTTGTTCCAAGAATCAGATAATAAGAAATAAAACAAGAGCAGGGCGGTCATCAAATCAAAGCACATGTAGGTGCGATGAACTATCATGTTGACCACGCACTGGAAACATAAGGATATATTCATGAAAGACCGCGGCACATTGTCGAAATCCATCACCAGCGAATATGCGAAGACCAAAAGCACAATCAACGCCATGCCATAAGAACCATATGCAAAAAACTTCATCGCCCTTCGCAACGGCAGTCCGACTCGTCCACGAATAAAGAATGCTAGCGCAAAAAGCAAAAGCGGTAAACGGATCTGGAATTGTAAACGAACAAAAGGATGCGTTTCGGCTTCAAGCAATAGCGAAGCCACCGAGGAATAAACCAAAAAGGCTACGACAAAAAGCATCACAACATTTGATTTACTCCATCCCACGCCTTTCGATATGTTCCATAATAAGGAAACCAGTGAACACAATAACACAACCCCACAAGCCACTGGCGAGAAATTCACAAAAGGGACGAAGAAAAAGGCGAAAACCAGCAACTCATCCACCACACTTTTAATGGAAATATCCTCTAAATTGTTCACCATAGAATCCATTTATAAGGTACTAATGCCCCAGCATCAAACACATAAATATAACGGAAATAACCCATCAAAACATAAATCGACAAGAAGGCAAATATCAACCAGCGATTCCTATTTTTTTGTACATGGCCTATCATATAGGATATTAAAACCATATAGGCAACCACAAAATATTCCTTGAAACGGGCAAAAACCTCAAACGAGGAAAAGGCAATGACCAAAAACGAAGAAACTATAAAGAGATTCAAGAAGATATTGAAATAAGGCTCTTTCTCTTCATAATAGTTTCGATAGAACAAGGCACAAAACAATATGACGAATATCTCAATGAAATTGAGTGGATTAATTGTTCCTTTACTGGTATAGAAGGCAAGCCTATCGCTCAAACCAACCGTCTCTGCCAGACTCATGCACAAACTAAACAAATGAGTCCCTATGACGCTCAAAAAGACGGCTACAGACATCGTGATGATGATTGTCCGTATGCTTAACTTATGATTCAGGAAGAAACACAGCGGGAGCAATATAATGGCGGAATGATGCATAGATATTCCTATCAAATTCAAGACGATGTATTTCCAATACTGCTTCCTCTTCACATAACGGATAGAGAAAGTGAAAAGAGCAATGGACAAAGCTTGCCTCGACAGCGTGAAATCATGCCAAAAATATGCTTTATACATATAAAACAGAATAGCGAGGTAGACGTATGGCGTATACTCCTTCAAAGATGGTAGGAATATGCTAAAGGTGAGTAACGCAATAACAAACATGAAGAAATAAGGCCCATGCGTGAAATCAATGGAACGAATGATCGAAGAAAAAATGACAAACCCTTCCTCAAACGATTTCACCCGATAAAAAGGCTCGTACAATCCCCGAAAATAATCGCTAATTCCCACAACCTTCATGTAATACAACTCATACATCTCGTAATCCGACCCCCCTAAATGGTCGCGGAAAGCAGCCATCAAGAACATCAAAAGAACAAAAGGAACTGTGATAACAAAGCGATTCTTTACTGGGACCACATCGGTCGCAGCACACAAAATCGCCAATAAAATAAGTATCACATAAGGAAACATACGTTATTTTTTATGCTTAATTTTTTCCGATAATAAATTATACAGCGCCTTTCGATCTTCCTTCCCGAAAAGAAACAAGAAACACAAAAATATAAAAAATACTACTACACCACATATCAACAAATCGAATAAAGCATACAATCTATCTTGAGAAGATAAAATCGTATCCTTCAACAACATCTGAAGTACCATCAATAGTCCAGAGGAAATAATAAAGAAAACAACCATGCTTAACACATCCCTCAACATCAACCATTTCCGCTTAATTTGCATTCTACAAAAAAGAATGATCGCTGATAGCGCCTGACCCACTAAATAGAAAAGGGCTATATATTCTAGACTATAATATTTTACAAATCCCAGACATAATACGATGGAAACGACATTTCCGATGGCAACCGACACCGCATAGTCAATCACCCTCTCACGCGCGATCATGGCCTGACCACAGATCATAACAAACACCAATAGAACAATGGATATACCCAAATATGCTAGAATACTTACAAACTGTACGTTCTTTTCGGAAAAAAGCAAATAAGAAATCTGTTCACCATTCGTCTGCATCAACACCGCGATAATGATAGTAAAATAGAATAATAAACGCAAAAAACGCCTCAACTCATCGGAAAAAGAGTCCTCATCTCCATTTATGAAACACCTCGAAAGAAGCGGGGTCATTACAATCGGTATAATTGATGAAAAAACCACATGCGGCAGACTGGTGATCTGTCGGGCATAGTCAAAAACCGATACGGCTCCCTCCCCGAAACAGGTACAAGAGGATTTCTCAACCAATATATACATCTGGTTACAAAAAGTGCTTAAATACATCGGTATGGAAAATGCCACAAAAGGTTTAGAAAAAGATAGCGACTCAAACGATATAAGCCGGAAGTACTTCACCTTACGCCTTAATATGAAGGTCAAAAACGATACTAGGATTACTCCATTTAAAGTCGTTGCCACCACCAAGGAATATATCCCCAACAAGTCAGAAAAAAACACGATGAAAAGGATATTTATCACACTTGCAAGCAAAGATATGATTTCAGGATAAAAATACGAATCGTATGTGTTTAACAATGCGATCAGTATATTCCCTTGTTGCTGCAAGATATAATATGGAATCAACGACAATATCATCCATGATAAAAAGTCACACTGGGAAGTATCAAATCCGGGCGCTAAAATATGTGCGATGGAATCCTTGAAGAGAAATAAAGAGACAGCGACGAGCAAAAAGGATAAACTAAAAAGGTTCATCAAAGAATTGACCGATTTCATCGCAGATTTCTCATCACCTTTTTCCTTTAAAAATATATATTTTGTCCGAAAAGTCTCATTAATCGGAGAATATAGAAAGACTAAAATGATTCCAAACAAACCAACAGATAAAACCCACGAATCCCGCTGAAAAGTTGTCCCGAAATATTTAACTGATAAATATAAAACCACCAACCCCAAAAACATTTTCAGAAAGCGGGAAATACCTAACGCCACTGAAATCCTGCGAGGTGTGGACAATAAATTCATAAAAATATCATATATATTCCATTATTTTTTTCACATAATTTGAAATGATTATTTTCTCGTCAAATCGCCGTGAAATAATATCATGACCTGCTTGACCCATCGCCGAGCGTTCCTCCTCACTTAAACAATAGAAACGCTCCATCTTCTCCATCAAATCATCAGATGACCTTGGTTCAACCATATAACCATTTACACCATCCTCGATTAGCTCAATACAACCGACACTATGTGTGGTAATAATAGGTTTTTTCATACTCATCG
Source organism: Paludibacteraceae bacterium (assembly GCA_017962085.1). Classification (GTDB taxonomy): domain Bacteria; phylum Bacteroidota; class Bacteroidia; order Bacteroidales; family Paludibacteraceae; genus UBA1181. Next base: position 81,922 of record JAGCWA010000017.1, on the reverse strand, counting down.
CCTCCATCAGACAACGAGGAACCCCCTCCCGATAATACGACGGCAATACGATACAATCAGCATCTGCTATATATTGTCGGACTTCCAAAGAATACCCTTTGTAATCTATATAACCCTCTTTTACCCATTCCTCTATTTCAGACATGGAAATATTGCCACCATAATCAACCTTCCCGAGTAATGAGAAAACCATATCCGAATACTTCTTCTTTAGCCTTTTGGCAACCTCAACATATTCCCTTATACCTTTCTCCGCAATTAACCGTGAAAATAAAAGGAAATGGCATTTGCCATCATTAATCTTTTTATCGCACTCGGAAAAGTGCTCCATATCAACACCCTCACTATTCAGAATATATGTCCTGGACCTATCCACAATTTTATTGTTCACAAAAACATCACAATCGTCATGATTCAAGAACCATACTTCACACACCTTCCGCAAAGCGACCTTATACATGACCTTCACCACCTTGCTCATCAAGTCGTTTTTCATGAACACAACACCTAGACCCGTAGTTATGGCTATACATTTAATAGACAATAACCTACATGCAATAGAACCATATATAACAGGCTTAATCGTATAATGGAAAACCAAATCAAACCTCTCTTTCTTATAACAACGATATAATGTCTTCATTAAACACATATCGCTTATTATATTCGTTCCTCTTGTTTCCATAGGAATAGGTATATAACGAATCCCCTCTTCCTTGAAAAATTTAGAATATTCGTCCTCAGGAGCTATCACAACAACCTCATAATCTTTCATGAAATGACGCATAACACCTAATCGGAAATTATACATCGAAAATGAGGTATTCCCCACAAATGCAATTTTCTTTTTGTCTGACATGACTCTATTGAATTATTCAATTCAACGACTTATTATACGTTCTGACCAAATAAACATTACATCCCAGTACTGCTTATTTGTATATTTTTCCCGGGCAAAATTATAATAATAAAACCATATTTCAAACTTCAACCTCAGAAAAGTGCTTTAATATGAAAACTAGTGCTAATCAGTGTCTGCCATCATATACCCTACAGATTTCTAAATTCTTTAATCGAATATACATCCATCAATTAAAAAAGTCATTTAAATACCAAATATGCCCTTCCGCTTGGTAGCCCATTTTTTCCAACAACTCCACATATTCCTCTACCTGTTTTCCGTGCTTGGAGGACTTCTGACCGAACTTGAAATCAACCACCGTCATGTGGTTCCCTTCCCGTATCACCCTATCCGGACGACGGGTCTGCAGCACTCCCTCCTCATCCCGGAACAGAATGGAACACTCGTTGTACAGCCTCAACCCTGGCCGGAACCACTTCTTAGCCTCCTCCGTCGCCATCGCTTTATGCATGGACTCCAATATGCTTCGCTTCTGCTCGCCATTTTCAAACAACCCTTCGAATTCCATTCTTTCCACCACATCATCCACCTCTTCCGCCGATGAAATCTTGGAAAATAGATAGTGAAGCAGTTTACCCCTGCTGATATACTCATTGCGTTTTTCCCACTCCGAATCCTCATTTTCCTCGATGAAATCGTTGGATTTATTGGATTGACGGAATTTACCCTTCTGCTGATAATTGACGCACTTGAAATCATATTTACAAGGAACACGCTTGAACGGATTCTTAGATGTTTTTATTTGCGTCGCTTCATTCCCGTCCACTATAAGTTCCCCATCAACAAACGTATGGTTTTCCCCGTCCCACTTTCCTGCCGAATGCTGCGCCAACACGGTGGCGAGACGATGGGATATCAATGTGTCTTTATCGGAATCAGGGGTCCTGCGCTTGCCAAACACGACCATGTTCTTCTCCGCTCGGGTCAAGGCGACATAAAGCACGTTAAGATTGTCCATGAAAGTTTCCACACTCTCTCTATCGTAAGCATCCGCAAACCCGGACATTTTCATCTTCTTCACCATCTTCACGGCAGCTAAAGGCAACTCGCTGAACTGATCACTTAAGTGATCGGTATCCTCCCAAAGCAACGGAACCCGTCCTAATTTCAAACCTAACTCCCAATCACAGAACGGAATAAGAACTGTATGGAATTCCAATCCTTTGGATTTATGGATACTCATGATCCTGATACCACTCGCTTCACCACTCGGAATAGAAACGTTATGTAAATACTCGTCCCAATACTTCATGAATAAACGCAAGTCGGAAGACTTTTTCACCAAAAATTCATTGATTCTATCCAGGAAAAAACAGAAGTAACTTTCCTGATGTTCAAGACGTTCCAAACGCATGATCCGATAAATCTCCTCCACCATCTCATAAAGAGGAAGAAGTGATAATTTTTCGATGGAATCGAGAATTTCTGATTGTTCTTCCGTCAAGTGATCCAAATCGGGAGGAACGATAGCTTCTCCACTTCCACCGATTTTCCCGTACGCATGTAACAGCTGGGTTATGGCAAGATTATTCTTTCTTGCCGATTTCCTATCCTTAATATCTCCCCCGAGAAGAGCAATATATCGCATCGCACTTATAATGCATTGGATGGCTTCGGATGTGTCCAACTTATATGCCTCTTCTGAAATCAACTCGAAACAGTAACCGTCATTGCCTTCCTCTTCCTTGAATTTAGCGAAATATTCCGCAATCTTTGGAGCTAACTTGTTCAGATTGACCAAGATAGTAATCTGTTCGGGCCTGACACCTTGTTGCTGCATCCACTTCACCTCCTCCGCTAGGGCACGCAACATATCTTCTTCATAATTCTCCGTGTTCTCTATGAATTGCGCCTTCACATATCCTCTGTCGGATTTTTCCCCTTTCTTACACTCCTGGTAAACATCACGATACGCTTCAACCATACTATCTAACAACGGATGTTCGATGCCGGATTGACGATAGTATTCCGGGAAATATTGGAAAACCAAATTATTGAAGTCTACAATCTTCTTCTCACTTCTCCAATTCGTGTTCAACGCAACAACCTGCGGGGAAATATATGCCATTTCATCGGACAAATCACCTAACAATTGCCACTTCCCGTTTCTGAATCGATAAATGGACTGCTTCTGGTCTCCCACTATCAGACTGCTCTTATTTCTCGAAGCACATTCATTGATAAGCGGCTTGAAATTAAGCCATTGCGTTTCACTGGTATCCTGAAACTCATCAATCATGATATGATCCAGATAAGTGCCTATCTTTTCGTAAATGAACGGAGCATCGCCTTCCGCAATCATTTCATTCAACAACGCTTGCGTTTCGGAAAGAATGAACTGGTTCTTCTCCTCGTTAATACGCTGCATCAACGCATCCATATAGTGCAAAAGACCTACCTCGAACAGATTATTGATGATCAAATCGGCCGTATTAATTTCTATGACATAATGACTTCGTAATGCCTCAGTCTCCATAAGGATGCCATGAACATAATCCAAATAGGGTAATAACGCATTGTTCTTTGAGAAATTTTTCTTTTCTTCGATAAATTCGACTATTCTCTTTCCCAATCCCTTTTCGTTATCACATCCCAAGTCTCCTCCGATAATTTTGTTGAAATAGCTTGGTATACCTCCACTATTGGAATAATAATAATCTGACAGATCGAATCCATGCTTCTCATTGAATTCGAAAAAACGTTGTGCGGATTCCTGAATCTTGCGCTTACACTCGTCTTTATACTTTTCTAACTTCGTCCGATATACATACAACCTGCTTTCGTTCATGGAATGATTACTATCCGACAAAAAACAGAATAATGGCTTCGATTTTCTGCTGAATTTTTCTGAAAACAAAGCATTACCGAATTCAACGATTTCATCGGAAATATTCCAACTTTTTTCACTATCCAACTTATCTGAAAGAAAGTATTGGACCCAACTAAGAAGAACCTTATCCTTTGTGATATTTTCCAACAAAGAAGCAACCGTTTCCGATAAAATTGGTGTTGTATCGATTTCAATGTTCAAGTGCGTGCCCAGCCCTAACTCCTTCTCCAAATTACGGAGAACGGTCTGGAAAAAGGAGTCGATCGTCTCAATATGAAAATTGCTATAGTTATGAAGCATCAACGACAAAGCGACTCTCGCCTGGGAGACGATATAGGAACGGCTCTTGAATTTAGCGTCAAAACTTCCTAATTCATTGGAAATAACAGTGATATCTCCCTGAGAGTCGTCTAGGTTCTTGGCGATTCCGTACAAGGTGGTGATGATACGGCTCTTCATCTCGGCGGTCGCCTTGTTCGTGAACGTCACGGCCAAAATCCGCTCAAAACAAGTGGGATCCTCAATGATATACTTGAGGAACTCCATCGTCAACCGGTATGTCTTCCCGGATCCGGCCGACGCTTTATATATCTTCAGTAAATGTTCGTTTCTCTCTTCCATTAGATTAGTTCATGCATTCCTATTTCCAAATCATCCGCAAATTAATAAAAAAACACCCACCATTAACACATTTAAGGAAAATACTTCGCCCGACTAACACCCTAATAAGTAAAAAATTGCGTACTTTGCATTCCAAATAGATTGGAGAATGGAATTTCATTACGAAGTAATCGTCATCGGGGCCGGACACGCCGGTTGTGAGGCCGCAGCTGCCGCGGCAAACCTTGGTTCGAAAACATTGCTTATCACCATGGATATGCATAAAATCGCTCAAATGAGCTGCAACCCAGCCGTTGGTGGTATTGCTAAAGGACAGATTGTTAGGGAGATAGATGCTTTAGGCGGACAAATGGGTATCATCACGGACCTCACCGCCATCCAATATAGATTGCTGAACCAATCCAAAGGTCCTGCCATGTGGAGCCCGCGCTCACAGGCTGACCGACAAAAATTCAGCGAGAAATGGAGAAGCACCCTCGAAAATACCGAAAACCTGAATATCTGGCAGGACTCCGTCGTCCAATTCCTCATTGAAAACAATGAAGTGCAGGGCGTAGTCACCAGCATGGGCGCGACATTCAAGGCGAAGTGCGTCGTGCTGACGGCGGGCACCTTCCTCACGGGCCTCATCCACTGCGGTAGAACGCAAATCGCTGCAGGAAGAATCTCTGAACCAGCATCTTACGGATTGACGGAACAACTCAGGGACTTAGGCATCCGAACGGACAGGATGAAGACTGGTACGCCGGTGCGCATCGATGGTAGGACTATCGATTTCTCCGTCATGACAGTTCAAGGCGGTGAGGACGATTTCCATAAATTCTCTTACCTGGACTTCAAGCCAAGACCGCTCAAACAGAGGGATTGCTTCATCACCCACACCAACGAGAAGACACATGAGATTCTCCGTGCGGGTCTGCCTGATTCTCCCCTTTACAACGGACAAATCAAGAGTATCGGTCCACGCTATTGCCCAAGCATAGAGACAAAAATCGTCACATTTGCGGACAAGACGCAACACCAGCTCTTCCTCGAACCAGAGGGCGAAACCACACAAGAATATTACCTCAACGGATTTTCATCATCGTTACCGCTTGATATTCAGTTAAATGCGTTAAAAACCATCCGTGGTTTGGAGAACGCTGTCGTCTATCGTCCAGGCTATGCGATCGAGTATGACTTCTTCGATCCGACCCAATTGCACCACAACCTGGAGTCGAAGGTGATTAAAAACCTCTTCTTAGCCGGACAGGTGAACGGTACCACAGGATATGAGGAGGCAGCCGGACAGGGTATCATCGCCGGTATCAACGCCCACATCAACTGCCACGGCGGAAAACCATTCACGCTAAGCAGAAACGAAGCCTACATCGGCGTGCTCATCGACGACTTGGTGACGAAAGGGGTAGACGAACCATACCGAATGTTCACGTCACGCGCTGAATACAGAATTCTCCTAAGGCAAGACGATGCCGACGCAAGATTAACGCCTAAAGCATACGAGCTCGGTTTGGCCAAGAAAGAACGTTACGACCTCTATCTGGAGAAAAAGAAGGAGGTGGAAAGAATTGTCGATTTCATCGAGAATTTCTCCATCAGAGCCAACCTAATCAACGACTTCTTGGAGCAAAACGGAACATCCGCCCTGAAGAACGGATGCAAGCTGGTGGACTTGGTGAACCGTCCTCAGTTGACCATCAAACAACTATCCGAAGGCATCGCACCACTAAAGGCGGCGCTCGATAAGATACTTAACCGAAAAGAGGAAATCACGGAAGCGGCTGAGATTCAGATCAAATACAAAGGGTACATCGATCGGGAAACAATGATTGCCGACAAGCTTAAACGCTTGGAAAACATACAGATAAAAGGTAGATTCGACTACTCTACCCTGCAATCGCTATCGACGGAAGCACGCCAGAAATTGACACGCATCGACCCTGAAACCATCGGTCAGGCAAGCCGTATTCCAGGCATCTCACCAAGCGACATCAACATTCTCTTAATCTTAATGGGCAGATAATATGGAGAAGGAGGTATCACACGTAAAACAGATTGTTTTGTCCCTTCCGGACAGTCCAGGTGTGTACCAATATCTGAACGATAAAAACGAGATAATCTACGTTGGAAAGGCGAAAAATCTGAAAAGAAGGGTCTCCTCCTACTTCAACAAAGAACAGCAAAGCGTCAAGACAAGAGTGTTGGTGAAACAGATAGCCGACATCAAATACATCGTCGTCGGAAGCGAACAAGACGCACTTCTGCTGGAAAACAGTCTCATCAAGAAACACCAGCCTCGCTACAACATTCTGCTGAAGGATGGAAAGACATATCCATGGATATGCGTGAAGAACGAATTCTTTCCAAGAATCTTCAAAACGAGGAATGTCGTGAAGGATGGCTCCATCTACTATGGTCCCTACACATACCTTCCCGCCATACATACCCTATTAGACCTGATTTCGGAACTCTACCCGATCAGGAACTGCAAGCTCAACCTCACGCCGGACAACATCAACGAAGGAAAATTCAAGGTTTGCCTTCAATATCATATCAAGAAGTGCAAAGGGTGTTGCGAGGGATTGCAAAGCTTGGAAGAATACAACAAAAACATCGGTGAAATCAAGCTTTTATTAAAAGGGGACCTGGGTGAACTGGAAAAAACGCTGAAGGAAAAAATGATGCTTTTAGCGGAAGAACTGAAGTTCGAAGAGGCGCAAGCCATCAAGGATAAATTGGACGCTTTGGCACGCTACAAAGCCAAGTCTACCATCGTAAATCCATCGCTCACCAACATTGACACATTCGCCATAGAAATCGATGAAAACGATGCTTTTGTGAATTTCCTGAAGGTGACGAACGGTACAATTTCACAAGCTTACACGCTCGAATACAAGATACGTACCGACGAGGAAAAGGAAGAAATATTGGCCACGGCCATCACGGAACTCAGGGAAAGATTCAAAAGTGTTTCCCGGGAGATCATCGTGCCGTTCGAGATAGGTTACGATTTCGGAAACGCAGTTGTCACCGTGCCACAAAAAGGGGACAAAAAGAAACTGCTCGATCTGTCAATCCAAAACGTGAAACAATATCGTTTCGACCGCATGAAACAGATGGAGAAGTTCAATCCGGAACAACGTGCCACGAAGATGTTGAAGTCGATCCAAAACCTGCTTCAACTGGACAAAATCCCCGTTCAAATCGAGTGTTTTGATAATTCCAACATACAAGGAAGCGATGCGGTAGCCGCCTGCGTAGTCTACAAAATGGCGAAACCATCGAAGAATGATTACAGGAAATATAACATCAAAACGGTGGTCGGACCAGACGATTACGCATCCATGAAAGAGGTGGTTCGAAGAAGATACAGCCGTTTGATGGAAGAGGAACAACCGCTACCTCAACTCATCATCGCCGATGGTGGCATCGGACAGATGGAGGTGATCAGGGAAGTGATAGAAGACGAACTTCATTTAGAGATACCCATCGCAGGCTTGGCCAAGAACGAAAAGCACCGCACGAAAGAACTAATTTTCGGCTTTCCACCGAGGATTATTAACCTCGACCCAACGGATGAAACCTTCCGTTTCTTCGCATCCATCCAGGATGAAGTGCACCGTTTCGCCATCAAATTCCACAGAGAAAAGCGAAGCAAGAACATGATCAGGACCGAACTGGACATCAAAGGAATCGGTGAGAAAACCCAAGAAGCGCTCATCAAAAAATTCAAGAGCGTAAAACGGATCAAGGAGCTCAGCTTTGAGGAGCTGTCCGCAGAAATTGGACAAAATAAAGCAAGAATAATTGTAGATTATTTCAATAATAACAAAGATGAATAATCATATAATTTTAGAATTAATATAAAAAATATATGAGAGTTGTAATACAAAGAGTCACGCACGCATCGGTCACTATCAACGGTAAAGTGAAGTCGAAGATAGGCAACGGACTACTTGTCTTGGTAGGAATTGAGGACAGAGATACCGAAGAAGATATAGAATGGCTGAGTGGAAAGATCGTCAACATTCGTATATTTGACGATGAAAACGGAGTGATGAACAAATCCGTGAAAGATGTGGAAGGAGAGGTATTGGTAGTAAGCCAATTCACGCTGCAAGCCATGACAAAAAAGGGAAATCGTCCCTCCTATATACGTGCCAGCAAGGCGGATTTCGCCATACCAATGTATGAGAAATTCTGTTCACAGGTAGAGAAAGAGCTCGGAAAATCGATAGGAACAGGTGAATTCGGGGCAGACATGAAAGTTGAATTGCTCAACAACGGACCTGTCACGATATGGATAGACTCACAAAATAGAGAATAAAAAGAAAAGATATGAATGTAAAAAGAGAAGATTTCGAGATAATGGCGCCTGTAGGCTCATACGAAAGTCTGCAAGCAGCCATCCAAGCTGGGGCCAATTCAGTCTATTTCGGCATAGAAAAACTGAATATGCGTTCCCGGTCAGCCAGCAATTTCAGCACGGAGGACCTTCGAAAAATCGTCAGCATCTGCAAGGAGAATCACATAAAAAGTTATTTGACTGTGAACACGGTCATCTACAATGACGATTTAGAGTTGATGAAAGAGATCATCGAAACCGCAAAAGAAGTTGGGGTAAGTGCCATCATTGCGGCGGATGTGGCGGCGATGACATACGCCTATAGCATTGGTGTCGAAGTGCATCTCTCCACGCAATTGAACATCGCGAATGTAGAGGCCTTAAAATTCTATGCGAGATATGCGGATGTAGTTGTCCTCGCACGTGAATGTAACATGGACCAGGTGAGGAACATTTGGGAAGCCATCCAGGAAGAGCAAATCAAAGGACCTAAAGGAGAGCTCATAAAGATTGAGATGTTCTGCCACGGTGCACTTTGCATGGCGGTTTCAGGCAAGTGTTATTTAAGTCTACACGAGCTCAACGCATCGGCCAACAGAGGAGCCTGCTATCAGGTTTGTCGTCACGGATACCGATTAACGGACGATGAAAGCGACATAGAAATCAAAGTAGACAATCAATATTTGATGTCGCCAAAAGATTTAAAAACCATCCATTTCATCAACAAATTGATTGAATCAGGAGTCAGGGTACTTAAGATAGAAGGACGTGCAAGAGGACCAGAATATGTAAAAACCGTCGTATCATGTTATGACGAAGCGATAAATTCCTACTTGGACGGAACATACAGTGAAGAGAAAATAGCGCAGTGGGACGAGAGACTAAAAAAAGTATTCAACCGTGGATTCTGGAATGGATATTACTTAGGCCAACGATTAGGAGAATGGAGTTCCACCTATGGATCTGAAGCCACGAAGAAGAAAGTGTATGTCGGCAAAGGAATGAAATATTACTCCAAATTAGGTGTAGGCGAATTCTTAGTAGAGACCAAATACGGTATCAAAAAAGGAGATGATATACTCATCATCGGACCAACCACAGGAGTCATAGAATTGAAAGTCGGTGAAATTCACGTCGGAGATTCAACCGCTGAAAAATGCGAGAAAGGAGATTTGTTCTCCATTGCAGTTCCTGAAAAAATCAGGAACTCAGACAAACTCTACAAATGGGTAGATTCATCTGAAATCATAAAAGGAGAATAATGTTCCACGTGAAACATTTTAGATAATTACAACATGAAGATAGGAAATATAGAGTTCGGAGAGTACCCACTTTTCTTAGCCCCCATGGAGGATGTGACAGATCCAACATTCAGATTGCTATGCAAAAGGTTTGGTGCAGACATGGTTTATTCAGAATTCGTCTCAGCAGATGCTTTAATCAGAAATGTGCAAAGCACTGAAAGAAAGCTAAATATAAACGATGAAGAGAGGCCAGTCGTCATCCAACTATACGGAAGAGATCCCGAACCAATAGCTGAAGCAGCTAAGATGGCTGAAGCAGCACATCCAGATATCATAGACCTAAACTTCGGATGCCCAGTTAAAAAAGTGGCAGGAAAAGGTGGTGGTGCAGGATTACTGAAAGATATACCAAAAATGCTTGAAATCATAAAAGCAGTCGTAAAGGCAGTAAATACACCTGTCACCGTAAAGACAAGGTTAGGATGGGATGAAAACAACAAAATCATCACTACCCTAGCGGAACAAATTCAAGACTGCGGCGCACAAGCTTTGGCCATACACGGAAGAACCAGGTCTCAAATGTATACAGGTTCCGCAGACTGGACACTGATTGGAGAGGTGAAAAACAATCCACGAATCAAAATACCAATCATCGGAAACGGTGATGTGACAACACCTGAAAGGGCAAAAGAATGTTTTGATAAATACGGTGTGGATGCAGTGATGATAGGTAGAGCTACATTCGGTAATCCATGGATATTTGAGGAAATCAAATACTACCTAAAGAATGGAGAGAGAATGGAAAAGAAACCATTCGAATACTATATCGGAATACTCAAGGAACACATAGAAAAAAACATAGAATGGTTGGGCGAGATAAGAGGAATCATTCACACCAGAAGACACCTAGCATCTACCCCACTGCTAAAAGGAATAGACAATTTCAAACAAACAAGGATTGCGATCCTTCGAGCACAAACCAAAGATGAACTAATTGAAATACTCGATGGAATCAAAGAAAAATACAATCTAGTGTAAAAATAATTAAGGGTGAATTAAAAAATTCACCCTTAACTTTACCACTGTTCCACGTGGAACATAAACTAAAAAATTAGTGCGCCTCCAACCAATTAGCACCAATTCCGCATTCAGCGACCAAAGGAACTTTAAGCTTAACAGCTTGCTCCATTTCTGAAACGACAATAGATTTCACCTTATCAAGTTCACTATTTAAAACGGTAAAATTCAACTCGTCATGAACCTGCAAAATCATCTTCGATGAAATGTTTTCTTCCTTAAATCTTCTAAAAATATTAATCATCGCAATCTTTATGATGTCCGCAGCAGTACCCTGAATAGGAGCATTGACCGCATTTCGTTCCGCATAACCACGCACAACACTATTGTGTGAATTAATATCTGGCAAATATCTTCGTCGACCAAACAATGTTTCCACATATCCCTTCTCACGTGCAAAAGCAATAATCGAATCAGTATAATTTTTAATTTTCGGATAACTCAAAAAATAATCATCAATCAGTTGTTTCGCCTCCGTACGGGAAATATCCAAACGATCGGCCAAACCAAAAGCAGAGATACCATATATAATTCCGAAATTGGCCGTCTTCGCCTTTCGTCTCATATCCTTATCCACATCATCAATATCCACCTTAAAAACTTTAGCAGCCGTTGCGGTATGAATGTCATATCCTTTATTGAAGGCTTCAATCAAATTTTCGTCATCACTCAAATGAGCCATGAGTCGTAATTCAATCTGCGAATAATCGGCCGAGAGGAAAGTGGAACCCTCATCTGGTACAAACGCTTTTCGAATCTCCTTGCCATCCTCATCACGAATAGGAATATTCTGCAGGTTCGGATTACTAGAACTAAGACGACCCGTAGCGGCAACCGTCTGATTGTAAGAAGTATGAATTTTACCAGTCTTGGAATTAACCAAATCGGGCAATGTATCAACATAGGTAGTCAACAATTTCTTTAGACCACGATACTCTAAGATTAGATTAATGATTGGATGCTTTCCTTTCAAAGAAACTAAAACCTCCTCCGAAGTTGAATATAAACCGGTCTTCGTTTTGCGAGGTTTCTCGACAATCTTTAAACGATCATAAATCAACTCACCAACCTGACGAGGAGAAGAGATATTGAATTCATATCCTGAAAGATTAAAAATTTCCTTTTCCTTTTCAGCAATACGTTCATTCAACGAAACTGAAAATTGTTTCAAGGCTTCAGAATTAATGGATACACCAGTATACTCCATATCAGCCAAGACAGGCATAAGAGGCATCTCAATTTCATAAAAAATTTTCTCGAGATTATTATCCTTCAACTGAGCCTCAAAAACATTCTTCAAACGTAAAGTGACATCCGCATCTTCCGCCGCATAATCACATAGTCTGTTGATATCAAGTGTACGAATATCTGTAGTCTTCGTATTACGTCCCTCACATAACTCCTCATACGTGATCGTCTTGTAATTCAAATAGATCTCCGCCAAATAATCCATACCATGACGAAGATCCGGTTGCAAAAGATAATGGGCAATCATCGTATCGAACATCTTTCCTTTCAATTCGATACCATACTGCTTCAACATCAACAAATCGAACTTAATATTCTGACCAATCTTCAGAACAGACTCATTTTCGAAAATAGGTTTGAAACGTTGCAAGAATTTTTCTGCCTCACCCCTACCCTTCGGAATCGGAATGTAAAATGCTTCAAATTCCTTCCAAGAAAAGGAAAAACCGACTAATTCGTCAGAAATTGTATTCGTACCCGTAGTTTCCGTGTCAAAACAGAAAAATTCCTGTTTACTCAAATTAGCCAAAAAATCGACTATAAGTTCCTCACTATCAATTAATTGATACTTATGAGGAGTAGAAGTTAAGTCGCTGAGATTTGAATATTTTATTTCACCCGTATGTTCGTCCACATATTCATCAAAGAGAGAGAGTTGAGTAGCCTCTGTATTTTTCTTAACGACAGGTTGAGGTTCCAATTTTGAGAGAAGATTCTTAAACTCTAAATCGGTGTATAAAACTTTCAACTTTTCAACATCCGGATTTTTATAAACCAAAAGCTCCTCATTAAAATCAATCGGAACATCCACACGGATAGTCGCCAAAAATTTAGAGAACTTAATCAGCTCGACATTCTCCTCTACCTTCTTTTTCAAAGCTCCCTTCAACTCCTCGGTATGAGCAAGAAGATTATCGATAGAACCAAACTCGGCCAACAACTTCACGGCCGTCTTCTCCCCTACCCCCGGACAACCAGGAATATTATCAGAAGCATCACCCATCAGACCCAAATAATCAATGATCTGATCAGTGGAAGTCAGTTGCCACTTTTCGCAAGCAGCCGAAACACCCAACGTTTCATAACCACCCCCATGACGAGGACGATACAAAAGAACCTTATCAGAAATCAGCTGCGCATAATCCTTATCCGGAGTCAACATATAAACAAGGAAACCCTTGGATTCAGCCATCTTGGAAACAGTACCGATGACATCGTCCGCCTCGAAACCAGGGACTTCAAGAATAGGAATATTGAAAGCAGAAATAACCTCCTTAATGATTGGAACAGAAAGCTTTATGTCCTCAGGTGTCGCTTCACGTTGCGCCTTATATTCAGGGTAAGCCTCATGCCGAAACGTAGGTCCGGAAGGATCAAAGGCCACAGCGATATGGGTAGGAGATTCAGACTTGATAACCTCCTGCAACACATTCACAAAACCTAAAATCGCAGAGGTGTTAAGACCTTTAGAATTGATACGAGGGTTCTTAATGAAAGCATAATATGATCGATAGATCAAAGCGTATGCATCAATTAAGAGAAGCTTTTTATCCATAACCAGAAACTATTTAATTAACAAAGTTACAAAAATGAATAGAGAAAAAACGAATGAGGAAGAGAAAGGAAAATAATAAAGATTAATTTATTAAATTCGCGTAGAATTAAGGAAAGAATATGATAACGTTAAAGCAAATAATAAAACCAATTGAGGAAGAATTTGCAACATTCGAGAAGGAATTCGAAAAAAGATTCCAGACCGACAATATCATATTACAACAAATCCACCAACACATTCTAAACAAAAAAGGCAAACTCATTAGGCCAATTTTGACATTGCTATCAGCGAAAGCAACTGGCGAAATAAACCAAAAATCAATATTAACCGCCATAGCAATGGAGATGTTGCATACAGCCAGTCTGATTCATGATGATGTGGTTGATGAAACTTACGAAAGAAGAGGACAAGAATCAGTCAACGCTATTTGGAACAACAAAATATCCATATTATCAGGTGATTACATTCTTTCGCAAGCATTATACACAGCTAGTGAAACAAGGGATATTCGTATAATAGACGAAATCACAAAATTAGGAAAAGAGATTTCCAAAGGGGAAATTCAACAAATAACCAACATGCGGAATAGCATCTATGACGAAAAGAAATATTTGGAAGTCATCAAAATGAAAACAGCCGCATTGTTATCAACATGTACCAAAAGTGGAGCAATCACCAGCGAAGCCAGCGAGGAAGAATGCAAGGCTATGCAAGAATATGGTGAAATATACGGTATATGTTTCCAAATCAGAGATGATATTTTCGACTACACCAGTTCAGAAAAAGAAATCGGCAAACCAGTTGGTAACGACATCAGGGAAGGAAAAATCACCCTTCCACTCATCTATGCTCTGAATAATTGCACCGAAAAAGAAAGAGAAACTATCATCGATCTGATTAAAACAAAGAAAGATAAAGAAGAAAGCATACAAAAAATCACACAGTTTGCCATAGAAAAAGGAGGCATCAAATATGCCGAAGAAAAGATGAAAAAGTATAAAGAAGAGGCTGTGAAAATAATAGAAATAATTAAAAAACAAGACATTAAGAAATCACTGGAGGATTTGATCCAACATGTGATCGAAAGAAAAAATTAAAGGTGGAGCAGTAACTACCCCACCCTATTAAAGTCTCACAAAAACTTATCAGAAATATTTCACCTCCTGTCCACAAAGCGAGGAAATCAACGCATTGACCAAACGGCTTGCACCGAAACGGAACAAAGAGGCATTCAACCAATCCTCACCCAACACAGAAGCAACAATCGTATAGTAAGAAACAGCCTGTTCTGTAGAGGAAACACCACCGGCCACCTTGATACCCACTTTAGTATTATTCAAAGCATTGTATTCAGCGACAGTCTTAGCCATCACATAGACAGCTTCATACGTTGCACCAACAGAAACCTTGCCCGTAGAAGTCTTGATGAAATCAGCCCCAGCGTTCATCGCAACCAGAGCAGCCTTCTTGATAAGAACTGGGTCAACCAAAACACCTGTTTCAAGAATCACCTTCAACTTAGCGTCACGGCAAGAAGCCTTAATTTCAGAGAGTTCATCATAGATCTCCTCGAACTCACCATTGAAGACCATACCAGAAGGAATCACCACATCAATCTCAGTAGCACCCTCCATGACAGCCATCGCAACCTCAGCCACCTTCACCTCAATAAAAGTATTCGCATCAGGGAATCCACCAGCCACCGAAGCAATCTCAAGATCCTCCACCAAATTATCCTTCACAGTCTGAACAAACTTCGGATAAACACAGATAGCAGCAGGGTGGGGAAGTATCTCAAATTTAGTATCGAACTTATTAATCTTCTCCACAAATTCAGTGATAGAAGCAACCGAATCAGTAGGGTTTAGAGAAGTAATATCGACCATGCTAAGTATCTGACTATAAACAGATTTTTGGTTATAGGTATCGTACTTATCCAATAGAATTTTCTTAACATCCTGTTGAACCGAAGACGAATCCAAATCAAAATCATACTTAGCGAAAAGCGCATCAAAACGATCCATAAATTATCTAAGTTTTAAATTATCCAAATGTCTATGAGCATCACGAGTAGTTTTCTTCTCGAAGTTCTTACGCATCGCCTCGGTCAGATCAATGCCAGTCTGGTTAGCCATACAAACCAACACCCAAAGCACATCAGCCAATTCCTCCTCCAAATTAGCATCCAAATCAGAAGCTTTGGAAGATTGGTCACCGAACTTACGAACCACAACACGAGCCAACTCGCCCACCTCTTCGGTCAGGCAAGCCATATTGGTCAGCTCACTGAAATAACGAACACCGTAAGTCTTAATCCACTGATCGACAGAAGATTGAAGGTCACGGAGAGAAATATCAGATTCCATATTTAGCACTAATTTCCAGCATACGTTTTATTGGAGCACAAGCACGATCGATGATAGCTGGATCAACAAGAACCTCAGGAGATTCGTTAACCAGACAATCGTACAATTTCTGCAACGTATTCAGTTTCATATAAGCGCAATTGTTGCAACCGCAAGAAGCGTCCTCAGGAGGGGCAGGGATGAAATTCTTTTGAGGAGCCTGTTTACGCATCTCATGCAAGATACCACTTTCGGTAGCCACAATAAAATCGGAGCAATCCTCACAAGAGACAGCATATTTCAAAAGAGCTGCGGTAGAACCCACCTTATCCGCCAGTTTCACGATAGGACCCTTACATTCAGGGTGCACCAAGATACGGGCAGAAGGGTAAACCTCCTTCAAACGAATAATCTTTTCCAAAGAGAAACTCTCATGCACATGGCAAGCGCCATTCCAGAGTTTCATATTTCTACCCGTGATCGAATTAATATAATTACCAAGGTTTCTATCCGGACCGAAGATGATCTTCTCATCCTTAGGAAAACTGTTAACAATTTGGAAAGCGTTGGAAGAAGTGACCACAACATCAGTCAAAGCCTTCACGGCCGCAGTCGTATTCACATAAGAAATAACGGTATGGCCAGGATTTTCCTGAATAAATTTAGCGAAATCCTCCGCCCTGCAGCTATCGGCCAAAGAACAGCCAGCGTTCATATCCGGAACCAGAACCTTCTTATCAGGACATAATATTTTAGCGGTCTCGCCCATGAAGTGAACACCGCAAAGCACAATTATATCCGCTGAAGTCTTCGCAGCCGCCTGGGCCAACGCAAGGCTGTCACCCACAGAGTCAGCCACATCTTGGATATCACCCAACGTATAGTAGTGCGCCATGACAACAGCGTTCTTTTCCTTCTTCAAACGAAAAATTTCTTCTTTCAAATCCATAACTTTTCCTTTCTGTTTTTATCTACTTTTTAAACTTTAAAAAAATAAATATTGGAGATATGAGTATAATAGGGTGTTGAAATGGTTAAAATTTTTCTAAAAAAGTTCTTGTAAAATCCATAATCAAAAGCCAGTCCCCAAAATCTCCCCTGTATGGTTAAAAATAAAGTATTGAAAATAAAAGAAATCGTATCTTTATCAACCATCCTAACATTTCTACAAATCTACAAATTTTAATAACTGAAATTTCAACTTTTCGAATAAAAAATCTGTCAGTAAAAGCTATTAAAAAGCATAAAACTTTTTTGGAAGATAAGAAAAGCGGATTGTATAAAAAGAAAAATCGAAAAAGAAAATTTAATTATTAAAAATTTATCATAGGAAACATACATATTTTCAACAGGAGAAATAATAGTTTATCAACAACGGAAAACAGAAGTGGTGAAAAGAAAAATATATAGAAAAGGAGAAAAGTACCATTTCATCGAAGAAATAAAGCGGAAATGCGCCATTTTTATAAGGTTTTATTTTGTATATTCTATGTTTTTAACTTACTTTTGCCTGAATTAACGACAATTTACAATAACAAAAATAACTAATTAAAAATTCAAAAACTTATGTGGCTAATTGATTCATCAATCGGGAGAAAGTTGATTATGAGTATCACAGGACTTTTTCTCATTTTGTTTCTCATTTTTCACATGTCGATGAATGCGGTCGCTATTTTCTCAGGCGAAGCGTATAATGAGATATGTGGGTTTTTAGGTGCGAATTGGTACGCTTTGGTAGGTACGGCGGTACTTGCGGGCGGATTTGTTTTGCACATTATCTTTGCGACTATTCTTACGTTGCGTAACCAAAAGGCTCGTGGAGAGCAGGGCTATGCATATCAGCAAGACCAGCCAGGCAAAGTTGAGTGGGCATCAAAAAACATGCTCGTGTTGGGACTCATTGTCTTGGTCGGTTTGTGTCTTCACTTGACTCACTTCTGGGCTAAGATGCAATTGCCTGAGATCATGGGTGCGGAAGAGGATTATGCTGGACAATTCGCTGATGGTGCCGCTTTGATCAAGGCAACGTTTTCTAATATTGTCATTTGTTTAGTTTACCTTGTATGGTTTGTAGCTATTTGGTTCCACTTGACACATGGATTTTGGAGTGCATTCCAAACGATGGGTTTGAACGGAAAGACATGGTTTCCACGTCTGAAGTGTATCGCTAACATTGCATCCACTGTGATCTGTTTAGGCTTTGCCGCAGTAGTGGTATCAGCATACATTCAAAGTCTTTAATAAGTAATAAAAGAAATAAGATATATAATTATGGCTGAAATAAATTCAAGAATTCCAGAAGGTCCAGTAGCAGAAAAATGGACCAATTATAAGGCACATCAGAAGCTTGTGAATCCTGCCAACAAACGTAAATTGGATGTGATTGTTGTAGGAACCGGATTGGCTGGCGCATCTGCCGCATCCACTTTGGCTGAGATGGGATTCCATGTGCTCAATTTTTGTATTCAAGATTCTCCACGTCGTGCCCACTCAATTGCGGCACAGGGTGGTATCAATGCTGCGAAGAACTATCAGAACGATGGCGACTCCGTATATCGTTTGTTCTATGATACAGTGAAGGGTGGTGACTACCGTGCACGTGAGGCTAACGTATATCGTTTGGCTGAGGTGTCCGCTAACATCATCGACCAATGTGTTGCGCAAGGTGTTCCTTTCGCCCGTGATTACGGAGGTCTTTTGGCGAACCGTTCATTCGGTGGTGCGCAGGTAAGCCGTACCTTCTATGCGAAGGGTCAGACTGGACAACAATTGTTGTTGGGCGCATATTCTTCATTGAACCGTCAAATCAAGGCTGGCAAGGTAGATAGCTTCAACCGTTACGAGATGCATGACATCGTGATGGTGGACGGCCGTGCGCGCGGTATCATCGCGAAGAACTTGGTAACTGGCCAGTTCGAGCGTTTCTCCGCACACGCAGTTGTATTGGCTACAGGTGGTTACGGAAACACTTACTTCTTGTCAACCAATGCGATGGGATGTAACTGTTCAGCAGCTATCGCCGCTTACCGTAAGGGAGCTTACATGGCCAACCCATCCTACGTTCAGATTCACCCTACTTGTATTCCGGTTCACGGTGACAAGCAGTCTAAGTTGACTTTGATGTCAGAGTCATTGCGTAATGATGGACGTATCTGGGTACCAAAAGATATCGAGGACGCTAAGAAGTTGCAGCGTGGAGAGATCAAGGGATCAGACATCCCTGAGGAGAAGCGCGACTACTATTTGGAGCGTCGTTATCCAGCGTTCGGTAACTTGGTGCCTCGTGACGTGGCATCCCGTGCCGCTAAGGAGCGTTGCGACCATGGCTTCGGTGTGAACAACACTGGTTTGGCTGTGTTCTTGGATTTCTCCGAGGCCATCAACCGTTTGGGCATCGACGTTGTTCGCCAGCGTTATGGTAACTTGTTCGATATGTACGAGGAGATCACGGACGTTAATCCAGGCGAGTTCGCTAACGAGATCAACGGCGTGAAATATTACAATCCGATGATGATCTTCCCTGCTATCCACTACACGATGGGTGGTCTTTGGGTAGATTACGAGTTGCAAACATCCGTTCCTGGATTGTTCGCCATCGGAGAGTGCAACTTCTCTGATCACGGTGCTAACCGTTTGGGAGCATCCGCATTGATGCAAGGTTTGGCTGACGGATACTTCGTATTGCCATACACTATCCAGAACTACTTGTCAGACCAAAAGATTTGGCCTAAGATCTCTACCGATGTAAAAGAGTTCGACGAGGTAGAGAAATCCTGCAAGGCTGATATGGATAAGCTCATGAACATCAAGGGTAAACGCTCTGTGGATTCCATCCACAAGGAGTTGGGCCATATCATGTGGGAATATGTTGGTATGGGACGTACGAAAGAGAGCTTGGAGACAGCGCTCAAGAAGTTGAAGGATTTGCGTAAGGAGTTTGAGACGAACTTGTTCGTTCCTGGAACTGTTGAGGAGCCGATGAACATCGAGCTTGACAAAGCATTCCACTTGAGAGACTTCATCACGATGGGTGAGTTGATCGCCCGTGACGCTTTGAGCCGTAATGAGAGTTGTGGTGGACACTTCCGCGAGGAGTACCAGACGGAAGAGGGAGAGGCAAAACGTGATGATGAGAACTACTTCTACGTAGGTTGCTGGAACTACCAGGGTGACGATACTAAGGAACCTGAATTGATCAAGGAACCTCTCACTTACGAGGCTATCAAGGTTCAAACTCGTAATTATAAATCTTAATCAACTTAAACAGAAAAAACAATGGCATTAGATAATATAATGAAAGTCAACTTGAAGGTTTGGCGTCAGGCCGGCCCGAAAGAAAAAGGTGAGTTCGTTACATATAACGACGTAGAGACTACACCTGATACTTCGTTTTTGGAGACATTGGATATCTTGAACGAGACATTGGTTGAGAAGGGTGAGGAGCCTATCGTATTCGACCACGACTGTCGTGAGGGTATCTGCGGTATGTGTTCTTTGTTCATCAACGGACATCCACACGGACCTGCTACAGGCGCTACCACTTGCCAGCTCTACATGCGTCGTTTCAAGGATGGTGAGACAATCACTGTTGAGCCTTGGCGTTCAGCCGCATTCCCTGTTATCAAGGACTTGATGGTGAACCGTAACGCATTCGACCAGATCCAACAGGCAGGAGGTTACGTTTCCTTCAATTGTGGTGGAGCACAAGACGCTAACGCAATTCCTATCTCTAAGTTGGATGCGGATGAGGCGATGGATTCCGCTACTTGCATCGGTTGTGGAGCATGCGTCGCAGCATGTAAGAATGGTTCTGCGATGTTGTTCGTTTCCGCTAAGGTATCACAGTTCGCTTTGCTTCCACAAGGACGTGTTGAGGCAGTTCAGCGTGTGAAGGCGATGGTGGCTAAGATGGATGAGCTTGGTTTCGGTAACTGTACGAATACTCGTGCATGCGAGGCTGAGTGTCCTAAGAAGATCTCCATCAGCAACATCGCTCGTATGAACCGTGAGTTCTTGTGCGCTAAGTTTAAGGATTAATATTTAGTCCATATAATTGTAAAGCCCGTCAAGTTGCTTGACGGGCTTTTTTGTCTCTTCATGTTAATATTTACTATTTAACTATTTACAATTTACTATTTATTAGCGATATACATATTTTGAACAGTTTGCGAATTATTTTATATTTGTAATACGTCCAACTAAATTGTTTATGACATGTTCAAAGGGAAGAAGACATGCGAAGTATTGCGGGCGGTTCGGAAGCGGGTAGCCGATCTGAACGGTATCCAGTATGTGCCTGCGGAATGTACCCATGAGGGAGACTGCATAGGGACGTGTCCGGCGTGTGAGCGGGAGCGTCAGTACGTGGAGGAGCAGTTGTCGTTGCGGGCGATGGCAGGGCACACGTTGAAGGTGGTCGGCGTGGCGGCCGGCCTGACTTCCATGCTTTCCGGGCAGGAGGCACAGGCGCAGGAGATGATTCAGGAGAGGGATACGATTCAGCAGAAATTCAAGTGGGATATGTACGGGTTTAATGAATTTGGTGGTTCTGCGCCTTATCCAGCGGATATGGTTCAATGGGATGAGATGGCAGCATTTATTTCAAAGTTTCCGGAAGACACTTTTCTTGTGGTTGGGCATACCGACGAACGAGGGAGTGAGAAGTTTAGATTAAAGTTATCAGAAGAAAAAGCCGAATCCCTTCGTGCCCTTTTAGTGGAGAGAGTAACAATAGATCCTCAGCGGATAAAAACTATAGGAGCAGGTTCAACGGAATGTGTCATACCCAATGCGCAAACCGAGCCTGAGCATGAACAAAATAGACGAACAACATTGGAGTTATATACACCGGAGAGGGAGAAGGAGATAAGGGAGAAAACTGTGATTCCACCGAAATTTGAGTGGGACTATTATGGCTTTGAATTTACTGGTGGACATGGACCTGAATATATGGCTCAATGGGATGAGATGGTGACGTTTATCTCAAAGTTTCCGGAAGACACGTTTCTTGTGGTGGGGCATACCGATGAGCGAGGGGGTGAGAAGTATAATTTCAAGTTATCCGAAGTTAGAGCCGAATACCTCCGTAAACTTCTTGTGGAGAGGGGAGTAGACCCTCAGCGAATAAAATCCATTGGTGCGGGGCCTAAAGATTGTGTTGTACCCAATGCGCAAACAGAGCTTGAACATGCGCAAAATAGGCGTTTGACATTGGAGTTCTATACGCCGGAGAGGGAGAAGAAGATAAGGGAGGAAGTTGAACCTAAATAGTTCTTTCGTGAAAAAGAGAAGGGATAAGGGGTGATTTACCATATTGTTTTTTTACAACTAAAAAATATTTGAGCCTATGTTCAAAGGGAAGAAAACATGTGAGGTATTGAGGGCGGTCCGGAAGCGGGTGGCCGATCTGAACGGTATCCAGTTTGCGCCTGTCGAGTGTACCCATGAGGGAGACTGCATCGGGACCTGTCCAGCATGCGAGCGGGAGCGTCAGTATGTGGAGGAGCAGTTGTCGTTGCGGGCGATGGCAGGGCACACGTTGAAGGTGGTCGGCGTGGCGGCCGGTCTGACTTCCATGCTTTCCGGGCAGGAGGCACAGGCGCAGGAGATGATTCAGGAGAGGGACACGGTTCAGCAGAAATTCGAGTGGGACTATTATGGCTTTGATCGTCTTGGTATTGGGCCTAAGCCTGAGGATATGGTTCAATGGGATGAGATGGCAGCATTTATTTCAAAGTTTCCGGAAGACACGTTTCTTGTGGTAGGGCATACCGATGAGCGAGGGAGTGATAAGTATAATTTAAAGATGTCTGAAGCATATGCCAAAAGTTTTCGTAACGTTCTTTTGAGTATGGGTAAGGGAATAGATACTCTGCGACTAAAAACCATAGGTGCGAGTTCAACGGAATGTGTTATACCTAATGCGCAAACTGTGCCTGAACATGAACAAAACAGCCGTATGACATTGGAGTTCTATACGCCGGAGAGGGAGAAGGAGATAAGGGAGAAAACTGTTCTGGAGAAATAAAGCCAGTATGGTTTTAGCCTATGGAATAGGACTTGTTATGTTTTGCGCATGGTTTACTTCTTCCATGTAACAGATTTACATCCTAAGAAGGTGTCCTCTCCAACCCTTATATCGTCTTCTGAATTATCGATTATGACATCAAGTTTCTCACAATCTCTAAATGCTTCATTATTAATATTTTCTACCGAATCAGGGATTTCAATACTCGTAAGGGAAGTACAGTGAGAGAAAGCGTTATGGCCAATGCTAGTCACTGAATTAGGGATTTCAACTTTTGCGAGGGAAGTACATTTTGAGAAGGCAAATGCATCGATATTCGTAACCGAATCAGGGATTTTGATGGATGTAATGGCTGTGCCATAAAATGTTCCGAACTCGATGTTAGTGATGCTATTGGGGATTATGATATTTGTAAGGGACTTACAATATGAAAAAGCGTCTTTCCCGATAGAGATGACGGAATCGGGTATTTCCACACTTTTTAGGTTTTCGCAAAAATAGAAAGCATCCTGACAGATATTGGTGACCGAATCAGGGATTACAATGTTTGTAATCGATTTACATTCTGAGAATGCACGACGTCCAATGTTCGTGACCGAATCAGGGATTTCTATGTTTTCCAGCTTTAAGCAAGACTCAAATGCGCAGTCATCGATATTGGTAATAGAATTCGGGATAACAATATTTGTAAGGGATATACAGTTTGAGAATGCGCGGAAACCGATGATAGGGGCATTTTTTGAAGAGCGGTTTGATGAAGTTTCTTTCCCGATGTTATTGGTTGCATTCGAAGTCACAAAGCTCGTGAGGGAAGAGCAGTGAGAGAAAGCCTCTTTCCCGATGGAAACGGAAGGATTAAGAATCTCTATCTTAGCAAGAGAATTGCAAAGATAAAATGCTTTATCGTCAATGTGAGTGACAGAGTTCGGAATCTCGATAGAGGTGAGGGAAGAGCATTCGGCAAAAGCCTCTTTTCCGATGTTAGTGACGGAGTCCGGGATTTCAATGCTTTTGATGGAAGAGCATCCGTGGAACGCATGGTCAAGAATCTTTTTAACGGTATTTGGAACGATAATATCCCCCGTAATATTCTCTAATGCATAAATGAGCTTCGTCCGTTTTTTATCGTATAGGATTCCGTCAATGCTTGAGTATTTAGGATTGGTGGATTCCACGTTTATACTTTGAAGGGAGTGGCAATTATAAAACGCTTTTTCTCCAATGCTTTTGATGGATTTCGGGATATCAATATTTGTGATGCCACAAGCGTAGAATGCTCCGTCTCCGATGCTGGTGACCGTGTCAGGGATTACAATGTTTGTAATGGAAGAGCAGCGCTCAAACGCCCAGTTTCCAATACTAGTGACGGTATTAGGAATAACAAAATCGCCTTTGAGTTGTACCGGAACGCAAATGAGTTTTGTCAGGTCTTTATTGTATAAGACTCCATTGATACTTGAGTAATAATAATTACCCTCATCCACGTTTATGTCTTCAAGGAAAGGGCAACCATAAAACGCCCTGTCTTCGATTCTGATGACAGATTCTGGGATGTCAATACTGGTAGCTTTGGAGTAAGTCTCCTCCCCGCGCATTTTATAATAGAATCCATCATTAGCTGGTATTATAGGCGCATCATCACGAATCACGTAATGGTAGTTAGTAGATTCTTCCTTGTCTAAAATATTATAAGTGTCAATCATATTCCTTTATTATGTTTTGGCGCAATTTAAAAAAATATTCGTTATAAAGGGAAAATATTATCCTCTATATTTTATCATCGGCCCACAACGGTTTCATTTACCGCATACAAGATTTACTATTTAATAATTTACGATTTACTATTCGAGAAACGTGGAACGAATAATCACCCTATGTCTCATCTAAAAGAAAGAGTCGTAATCATCGGTCGATAAATCATGTATCCACGGCGCCCACTATTCGGGCTCCAACGGGAGTTCCAAGAAGCGAGTCGACCAATTATCCACGCAGAAGGATAAAAGCGCTTGTATGGTCCTGAAAATCCCCTGAGATCGATTTATGGAAGCTGTCATTGGTCGCCAATATTTTGTACATTTGTGTTCGATGAAGAACAGTAAAAATCTAAGAAGAAATGAAAGCACGGTACATTTTTGTGGTGTTATTGGTTGGGTTAACCAGCTGTCGCACATCGAAGCATAGTGTGGAGCAACCCTATAGCAATCCGTTGTTGTTAGACAAGATGTGGGCGGTCACCTCCATCAAGGGGAAGGAAGTGCAGTATCCTAACCAGGGGGATGTCTCCTATTTCGTCTTCAGTGGAGATCGGAAAGTAAAGGGAGGAGGCGGTTGTAATCAATACAGTGGCAAGTTTAGGGCAGTAGGGGACAGCATCTCTTTTTCGGATGTGGTATCCACACGTAAGGCATGTCCGGAGTTGAAGATAGAAGAGGCTTTTTTTCAAGCGATTCCGGAGGTGGTAAGGTTCAAGGTAGGCAAGGAGAATCTGAAGTTCTATGACAAAGATAAGCGAGAGGTGATGAATTGCATCTACTTGGATGAAAAGGATATGAAGGAGTAATCGCTTAGGGGAGAATAAAAAACGAAGGGGGAGCATCCGATCGGACGCTCCCCCTTACTATTAGGAAACACTCAGATTATTTTACGATCAATCTTTGAGTAGAAACGTTACCATCAACTGTAGTAACCTTCACGATGTAAGCACCAGCTGGTACGTTGATTTGTACCATGTCGCCGTTAGCTTGTTTGTAAACGCTTTGGCCAACCACGTTGATCAACTCGATGTTGCTGATTTCCTTTGCGCTCTTCACTACGAAGAAGTTCTCCGCAGGGTTAGGCATCAGAACGATAGCATCGCTGTTCTCAACATCTTCCACGCCAGTTACAGGACCCGTAGGCTTGATAGTCAACTTATAGAGTTGGCAATCCTCGAAGGCGTCGATAGTAGTTTCCGTATCGTAGGTTACGCCGTTGTAAGAGTTAGCTGTAATTGACTTCTCTTTGATAGTAGGAGCAGGTTTCCAGATCTTGAAGCTTCCGCACAAGTGGAGCATAGCCAAGTAGTGAACCAAACCGTCGTAGTAGCGGTATTGACCAGTCTGCAAGCTTGCGTTCCAAGCGTTCTTCAAGTTGTTCTTGATCTTATCCTGGTAAGAAGACTCTTTTACCAAAGCGTAGCAAGCTACTGCGTTAGCACCGGCCTCACCTACAGTATAAGATTCCTTAGGGTCTGAACCATCCCAGTTGAAACGAGCGTGTTGGTAACCATCTCTTTCGAAGAAGTCGATGATTCTCTTCGCCATAACTGTTTGACGTTCAGCATCCGCACCGAACAAATAGTAGTCCATACCGAAGTTCATAGCGCAACGCATAGCGTCGTACATGTACTTTTCAGCATTGCCATTATAGCTTACGCCATGAGGTGTTCCGTCGAAGTTGTTATAGTCTGAGAACAAACCAGAGGAAGAGTTCGAAGACTTATACAAGTGGTCACGGGTTGCCTTAGCTGCGGCGCTCCACTTGTTCTGGTTAGTCGTAGACCAACGAGAGAACAAATCAACGAATGCCGGCAAATCGTAAGAAGGATCTGAGAAGTTGTTCTCGTTACCTTGTGGCTGGAATGTGATGACGTTGTATTGTGGGTTGAATAGGCTGTGTTGGCTGTTATCCCACATTCTCTTCAAGATATATTGTGCGTCATCCATGTAGCTTTGTTGGTTCCAACGGTGAGCAGCGAAGAGCAGAGACATCATGAAGTACATTTCACCATCAGGTGCGCAGTTGTCGTCACCACCGGAACCGCTTTCGTTACGTTGCCAAGCGAAGTAACCGTCCCAACCGCCGCTCTTGTGCCACATGTGGTTCTTAGCCCAGTTCCAGAGTTTGTCGAACTCTGTCTTGTGGTCAGTCTGCACGCAGATCATCATACCGTAAGACATACCCTCGGAACGAACATCATTGTTGTTGATATCCTTGATGTAAGCCTCGTTGCCGTTGTCGTAGTATACCTTGCTATTGTTGTCTCCCTTGAAGTAGTGATTCCACATCTTATCCAATTTCTCTTGGATCTCCTCGTCTGTTTTGCCATAGTGGGACTTGAACAAGCTAGTGTAGTTACCTGTATAGTACGCACCCTCGTAGTTGGTTTGGTCGCAATCAGGACCGAAGTAAGCGCCGTTTTCATCGAAGAAGCTAGATGCGCCTGAAGCGATAGTTTGACCTTCTTGACCTTCCTGGCCTTCTTGTCCCTCTTGGCCTTCTTGGCCTTCTTGTCCTTCAGTGCTTGTGCCTGCCTTAACGATTTCAACATAATCGATGTTGCAGTACATGGTACCGTACTTAATTTTCAAAGTGTGGCTTCCCTTAGAGAGGGTAACGTTCTTCTTTGAAATCTTTTTGTATGTTTTCCAATCGTTGCCGCCGTTGCCATCACCGGACAAGGTGCACAATGATTTGCCGTCCAATTCAAGAATGATTTCCACATCTGTAGAACCATTTGAGGTATTAGCGTAGATGTCATATGAACCGCTTTCCTCTACGTTGATAGTGTATTTCAACCACTCGTCCGTAGTAGTGTGACCGATTGCATAACCAGTTCCGCCTTCCTCGATATCTACACCATCGTTACGATATTCGCCACCTTCGTTCTCATCATCCGTGTCGTAATATCCGAAGCCGTTGCCACCCTTATCGTAGTTTTCAGCCTCGATCTTGCCAGGGATAGAGATTGCTCCCTTGTATGGCTCCTCTGTCTCTGTTGGCTCTGGAGGGGTTGCAGGTCCTGCTCCGCAGATAGTACCTTTACCCTTGCAGCCATCCCAGCACATGGAAGCGTAGGTGTATTCGATGGAACCTTGTCCACCGCCGACCTCGCAGACGATCTTACAGTCGTAGATACCACCGCTCATGTCGACACCCATTTTCTCCCATTGTTTGAAGTGCTCAGAAACGCTGATGGTACCGCAAGTACGGGAGTTAGCTCTAACGGCGAACACCTGTTGGAAGTTACATCCGTTACCTGTGATACAAGGAGCATTATTTCTTTGTCCCACCATCAATCTATATTGAGCACCGTCCAAGGTGTAAGTACCTTTTTGGCTAGCGCCCCAGTACATACCGCCTCCGTTTGGAGTGAAGGAGTCATCTACGATGTAGTACTCGATCATTGGGTTCTGAGTCCATCCGTATACACCGATGTAGGAGTAGCTACCACCACCGTTACCTGATTTGGTGTAGTTGTAACCAGCGACGATGTTTCCGAGAGCTTTATAGTTCTTCTTGGAAGATCCGTCGTAGTAACCCACACGTGCCAAGTAGTCACCGGAGTTGTTCCAGTTAGCCTTGAATGCACATTCTGCGTCTCCGCCGAAGCAAGTCACGGAACCGTTTCCGCTCTCGTTCCACATCTCAACGTTGTAACCGTTTCCGATGTCTTTCACGCCATTGCTTGTTACGGTCAAAGCGCTACCGGATTGTTTGGTCTTTTGAGAGCATGGGTCAACTGGCTCTGCGCTAGTTGTGCCGCCTTGGCTAGAGCTACCGCCCTGGCTGGTGCTACCACCTTGGCTTGAGCTACCGCCCTGGCTAGAGCTACCACCTTGGCTAGAGCTGCCGCCTTGGCTAGAGCTACCGCCCTGGCTAGAGCTGCCACCGTCATTACCATCGCTGGAGTCGCTGTTTATCTCAATCTTTGCATATTTGAAGTCAACATAACCTTTTCCGCCACCGGATTCGGCCAAAATTTGAGCCTCCATCAAGCCACCGAGGTTGATACCCAATTTCTTCCATTGTCTGAAGTGCTCAGAGATATGGATGGTACCACATTGGCGACGTTTTTGACGGACACTGAAGATTTGGGTGAAAGTAGAGTTACCCCATTTGGAGGCACCTGTACGGCTACCCGTCCAAACAGCATACTCCTCACCGTCTACAGTGATGGTACCCTTCTTAGAACCCATGTAGGAGCCGCCCGGTGTACCACGATCGTGCAACCAGTCTTCCACGATGTACCATTCGATTTGAGGGCTGTCCATCCAACCGTAGATTCCCACGTATGAATAGGATCCTCCATCATCTCCGGACTTCTCAAAATTATAGTAAGCCACCAAGTTACCGCCGAGATTGTCGACGGAAGGCTTATTGCCGTAGGTCAAACCGACACGACCCAAGAAGTCGCCCGCGTTATTCCACTCCGCCTTGAAAGCCGCATCCTTATCATACAAAGTCAGCGTTCCGCCGTTACCGTCACGCCAGATTTCGAACTGGTAGTTACCCACACCAGTAGAACCTGTTAGGTTCTGGTTGTTGAGGGTTCTTTTGATACCTCTTCCGCTACCTGTTTCGCTACACGGATCAGCCGCGTAACTTATACCGGAAAGGAGCAAAAAACCCGCTGTGAGCGCGCCCGTAACTATACGTCGCCACTCGATTGCTTTTTTGTTCATTTGGTTTTCTATTTGGTTAAAAGTTGATAAAATGTTCTGTTGTAAAGAGGTTCGGAACCCGAAGAGTTCTAAGCGTTTCTTGACTGAGTCAAGTAACGTCATCTTTTTGCATTCAATAGTGTTAAAATGTTTCATAATTTAGTGTGTTAAATGGTTTCACATGGTCAATCGATATCGTTTTGCATCTATACTTCAAAAATCATCATTAAGTCTTCACATCTCTACATCGGCAAATATAGGTGGGTTTGTCTTTCCCAAATATGAGTTATTCGGCAAAAATGAGTGAATTTTTCGGCAAATCACCTATGAAAAATTTTGCAGGACTATTTGTATATATCATATATTCAGTTATTTATGTAGCATCTATTGAGGAGGAGAGGGGTAATGAAGAAGGGTCGTTCCCGTCAGAGAACGACCCTTCAGAAAAGAATAAAGAAAGTTCTATTGTTATCTTACAATTAGGCTTTGGCTAGCAACGAACCCGTTGGCCTGCATCACGTAATGGTAGATGCCACTTGGGAGCTGAGCCACGGAGAAGTCAGTGGAATAAGCACCTGCACTGAATTCCTCGGAAACGATATCCATCACCTTCATGCCCAGTTCGTTGTACAGGGTGATGGAGACGAATGCGTTGTCGGCGATGGAGAACCCGATGCTAGTCTCGTCGGATGTCGGGTTCGGCATGTTTTGAGACAGGGAGTAGCCCTCCATGAGGACGTTCTCAACACTGCTGGTGCCGCCGCAACCGTTGTTCACGATCGTATGTCCGCCCCAGTCGTATTTTCCGGAGCTGTAATTTGGGTTGACATTGCTGCTTCTGATCTTTGTGTTTTGTGAATTGTCCCCGAAAAGGAACTTTTCAATAAAGGCTTTAGCGGCGTTGTTCTGGCTGTTAGATGCCTGACAATGGCCGTGTCCGCCATCGATCACATATCCGAAGCGATCTTCTATGCCCATGGCCTTCCAAACTTCCGCCGCTGCTTTCAGCGCCATGTCGCCAGAAGGAGCACCCAGCCAATTGTAGTCTGTGTTACCATATGCCAAGAAGGCACGTGGCGCACACAAGGCGATCAACTCATGATGGTCGTAAGGCAACTTGTCGATTTGTGATTCGAAGTTGGACTTGAAGCTGTTTAGGAACCAGTTGTATTCTGTGTTCTCAATACCTTCTATCTTTTCACCATTAACGCCACCAGATTGGTTTATCTCTTTGGAGACACGCCATGCGTTGATTCCACCACCACCAGACTCTTGAGAGATTGTCAGAGCGATACGCTCATCGAAAGCTCCCGCGAAAAGCGCCATCTTACCGGCGTAAGAGCAACCGGTTACCGCTATATGGCCAAGATCTGCGTTGATTTGGTCTTTTATGATTTCCAGACCATCAATCAAACGGCTGATACCCCAAGACCATGCGCAGTAGTCCGCCTTTGAGTCAAACGTGCCAGGGTATAGTTTATAGAACGGATCGTTCTGACTTCTACCGCCATCGGCACTATATCCTGCTATTTGTTTGTGGGTGAATGGAAGTTGAATACATTTGGAGAATAGTGATGCATTCAAGCTTCCTGTTTTTTGATCCATACCGATCACGATAGGGTGAGGGCCGTTCCCTGAAGGGATGGTTAGTTTGCTTGTCAACGTAAGCGAGTTGTTTCCGTTGTACACTTTAACAGTTAACGTGCCACCCGAATAGGAAGCCTCCAGTTTGTCGAATTTAGGTTTCTCACCGATCTCCCAAAACTCGATTTCACGCTTGATCTCGTTACGACGGCAAGCCCAGTCGCAGAAGTCGGTCACCTTACCGCTACCGTCTGCCCATTCGAATGGGTTAGGAAGGGTTTTGCAAGACTTGAGGTTGTTTTTGTTCAGGGAGGAAGGGTCAGGGCAGTCTGCTCCTGTGTTCTCCACAGAATAGCTCAATGGATATACGCCAGACTCGTTGACGGATCCGCCGCCACCGTGGCTACTACCACCTTCAGAGCTGCTACCGCCTTCAGAACTGCTACCACCTTCGGAGCTGCTGCCGCCTTCTTCAGGTTCAGTACCCTGCGCATAGAAGGTGAGTTTGTCCAGATTACAGTTGTTGTTCCCGATCTTCACCTTGAGGATATGTTTCCCGGCGGAGATGGAAGATGTTGTGGTTCGGATTGTCTCGTAAGTATCCCAGTCGGTTGTGCTTGAGCCAGAAAGTGAACCTATCTCCTTGTCATCGATGAGCAGGGTGAACTTCACGTCGTCGTTTTTGTTGGATCCGACAGCATCCACCACATATTTGCCCGCGGTCTTCACGTCGACGGTATATTCCAGCCACTCGCTGGAAGTTGTGTAGCCCACGGCCCTTCCGTCGGAGGTCCTCACGATATCCACGCCTTCGTCCGTACGGTAGTTAGCGTCTCCCTCGTTTTCGTCATCGGAGTCGTTGTATGCGTTCCCGTTTCCGCCCTTGTCGAAGTATTCAGCTTCCACGACGCCAGGGATTTCGATAGCGCTCTTGTATGGTTCTTGAGGGACCTCCGGATCTGGTGTAGAGCTTCCGCCATCGTTTCCATCTCCAGAATCGTTGTTGATTTCTATTTTCGCATATTTGAAGTCAACGTAACCTTTCCCGCCACCGGACTCGGCCAAAATTTGAGCCTCCATCAAGCCACCGAGGTTAATACCCAATTTCTTCCATTGTCTGAAATGCTCAGATATATGGATAGTACCACATTGGCGACGTTTCTGACGAACACTGAAGATTTGGGTGAAAGTAGAGTTACCCCATTTGGAGGCACCTGTGCGTGTACCCGTCCAAACTGCGTATTCTTCACCATCCACAGTGATGGTACCCTTTTTAGAGCCCATGTAAGAGCCGCCCGGTGTACCACGATTGTGCAACCAGTCTTCCACAATGTACCATTCGATTTGAGGGCTATCCATCCAACCGTAGATTCCCACGTAAGAGTAGGAGCCACCATCATCTCCGGACTTCTCAAAGTTATAGTAAGCCACCAAGTTACCGCCGAGGTTGTCAACGGAAGGCTTATTGCCGTAGGTCAAACCGACACGACCCAGGAAGTCGCCCGCATTATTCCATTCCGCCTTGAAAGCCGCGTCCTTATCATACAGGGTCAGCGTTCCGCCGTTACCATCACGCCAGATTTCGAACTGGTAATTGCCCACGCCAGTAGAACCAGTTAAGTTTTGGTTGTTGAGGGTTCTTTTGATACCTCTTCCGCTACCTGTTTCGCTACACGGGTCAGCCGCATAGCTTACACCGGAAAGGAGCAGAAAAACCGCTGTGAGTGCGCCCGTAGCCATACGTCGCCACTCGAATGTTTTTTTGTTCATTTGGTTTGCTATTTGATTTAAGATTGAAAATACATTTTGTTGAGTGAAAGTGGTTCGGATTCCGAAGAGTTCTAATCGTTGCCTGACTTTGTCAAACAACGTCATCTTTTTGCGTTTAATAGTGTATAAGTGTTTCATAATTATGTGTATTAATGATTGTTCAACAATAGTTCATACCATGCGTCTTTGTCATAAGTCTTCCCTCAAGGCAGTGGTAGCCTATTGGTTTAGACCATTAGTTGAGATCCGCTACTATATCCGATTTGTTTAGAATGTATAATGAAAAGAAAACCTAATTAACGTAACTAAACAAATTTGCTTGCGCAAGTTATTCGTTGTCAGTCCCTCATTCCTCACGTATAATTTCACTTCCAACCTTCCAACCCAGAAGAATCCTTTGCGCTCATGCGTGCATGCGCATGTGCGTGTAAAGATAGAAATATATTTTTAAAAAACATATATTTTGTGTGATTTTTTATTCAAATATTTCATAATGGGTTGAAACCTATTAGTGTTTAATGCATTTGTAGGCAAAGAAAAAGGGTCGCCCCATTGGAACGACCCTTTCCCAAATATTAAAATAGTTATTTCACGATTAAGCTTTTGCTGGAGACGAATCCGTTGGCCTGCATCACGTAGTGGTAGATACCACTAGCGAGACCGTCCACGGAGAGGTCGGCCTTATACGAGCCTGCGCTGAAATCATCTGAAACGACATCCATCACCTTCATACCCAGTTCGTTGTACAGGGTGATGGAGACGAATGCGTTGTCGGCGATGGAGAATTCGATGCTAGTCTCGTCGGATGTCGGGTTCGGCATATTTTGGGACAAGGAGTAGCCCTCCATGAGGACGTTCTCAACACCGCTGGTGCTACCGCAACCGTTGTTCACGATCTTATGTCCGCCCCAGTCAAACTTTCCACTGCTGTGGTTGCTGTTCACTGTGCTTGTACGGACTTTAGTGTTTTGAGAATTATCTCCATACAAGAACTTGTTGATAAACGCCTGAACCGTCTTGTTCTGGTTGTTGGAAGCCTGACAATGGGAGTGTCCGCCCTCAACCACATATCCGAAACGGTCTTCGATACCCATGGCCTTCCAAACCTCTTCCGCGGCCTTCAATGAAGCGACACCTGAAGGGTCTCCCAACCATTCGTAGTCTGGGTTTCCTAATGCGAGGAACGCACGCGGAGCGCACATGGCAATCAGTTCATGATGGTCGTATGGCAACTTGTCGATCTGTGATTGGAAATTGCTCTTGAAGCTGTTGAGGAACCAGTCGTAGTTGGTGTTGGAGATACCCTCCACGCTAGAACCAATCTCGGAGCTTACACGCCATGAGTTGATACCACCACCACCAGACTCTTGGGCGATGGTCAGAGTGATACGTTCGTCGAATGCTCCCGCATATAGAGCCATCTTTCCGGCATACGAGCAACCAGTTGCGGCGATACGTCCCATGTCAGCCTTCAGCTTGCCTTCTTTGGTTAGAATCTCTATTCCGTCAATCAAACGGCTGATACCCCAGGACCATGCGCTATAGTCGGCAACACTATTGAATGAATTCGGATACAGTTTGTAGAATGGGTCGCTTTGACTTCTTCCCGAACCATCAAATCCGCCACTGTATTTCGCAATTTGAGTGTGAGTAAAAGGCACTTGGATACACTTAGAGAAATAAGAAGAGCTTATACTACCAGTGTTTCCATCCATACCAATTATAACAGGGTGAGGTCCATTTCCGGATGGAACAGAGAGCTTACTTGTAAGGGTAAGCGAGTTGTTCCCATTGTATACTTTTACGGTCAATGTACCTCCTGAGTAAGATGCCTCAAGTTTATCGAACTTAGGTTTCTCGCCGATCTCCCAGTACTCGATCTCGCGCTTGATCTCGTTACGACGGCAGGCCCAATCGCAGAAATCAGTCACCTTGCCACTGCCGTCAGCCCATTCGAATGGGTTAGGCAGTGTTCTGCAGGACTTCAGGTTGTTCTTGTTCAGTGAAGAAGGTTCCGGGCAGTCTGCGCCAGTGTTCTCCACGGAATAGTTCAGTGGATATACGCCAGATTCGTTGACGGATCCGCCGCCACCATGGCTGCTACCGCCTTCAGAACTGCTACCACCTTCGGAACTGCTGCTGCCGCCTTCTTCTTCAGGTTCGGTACCCTGTACGTAGAAGGTGAGTTTGTCCAAATTGCAGTTGTTGTTCCCGATCTTCACCTTGAGGATATGTTTCCCGGCGGAGATGGCAGATGTTGTGGTTCGGATCGTCTCGTAAGTATCCCAGTCAGGTGTGCTTGAGCCAGAAAGTGAACCTATCTCCTTGTCATCGATGAGCAGGGTGAACTTCACGTCGTCGTTTTTGTTGGATCCGACAGCATCCACCACATACTTGCCCGCGGTCTTCACGTCGACGGTATATTCCAGCCACTCGCTGGAAGTTGTGTAGCCCACGGCCCTTCCGTCGGAGGTCCTCACGATATCCACGCCTTCGTCCGTACGGTAATTAGCGTCTCCCTCATTTTCGTCATCGGAGTCGTTGTATGCGTTTCCGTTGCCGCCCTTGTCGAAGTATTCAGCTTCCACGACGCCAGGGATTTCGATAGCGCTCTTGTATGGTTCTTGAGGGACATCAGGAGTTGTGGTACTGCTGCTGCCACCGCCTTCGCCACCTATACAGCTCAGGTCGCCGAGGGAACTCTTTTGACCTTTCCAAGACATGCTGGCGCAAGTATACTCGATAGAACCAGATCCGCCGCCGACTTCGCAAAGGATTTTACAGTCATAGATGCCACCTAACTTCACACCAAGTTTCTCCCAGTTTTTGAAATGTTCGGTGACATTAATATGTCCACAAGTAGTGTAAGAGGAACGGACGGCGAAAATTTGTTGGAAATTCTTTCCGTCACCTTCGATTGAAGGAGCGTTGTTTCTTTGTCCCACCTTTAACGTGTATGTGACGCCATCTACAGTGTAGGTTCCTTTATTGCTTGCTTGCCAGAACATACCGCCACCACTTGGGGTGAAGGAGTCATCCACGATGTAGTACTCAATGAGTGGGTTCTTTGTCCAACCATAGATTCCGATGTAGGAATAGCTTCCACCACCGTTACCTGATTTAGTGTAGTTGTAGACTGCATGGATTTCACCCAAGTCTGTGTATTTCTTGGTGGCAGAGCCGTCATAATAACCTACGCGAGCCAAATAGTCGCCCGAGTTGCTCCAACTTGCCTTGAAGGCGCAGTCCGCTTTCCCTCCGAAAGTGGTCAAGCTTCCACCGCCACCATCGCGCCATTGCTCCACGTTATATCCGTTGCCGATATCCTTGACGCCGTTACCAGATATGGAAGAACCGCCAGAATATTTAGTCTTCATGGAACATGGGTCTGGAGCGCAGTCGCTGCTTGTGCTGGATCCGCCTTCGCTTGTGCTGGATCCGCCTTCACTAGAACTAGAACCGCCCTCACTAGAGCTGGAAGAAGGTTCGTATTTCAACACCTTCAGCATCTGGGTCGCGTAACGTTCGCCTAATGTACGATAGCTTGCAGAAGAGAAGTGGAGGCCATCACCCTTGTTTCCGAGCCCTTGTGCGGAGATGACGTAAGAGTTAGGGATGGTGTTTGGCACGTTTGCGATGATGTTGTTCATGCTACCGCATTGTCCGCCTTGGTCGCTACGAACCACCTCACCCACGAGCAAAGGCACGTCGGATGCGTTCAGGCCCAAATCCTTGATCAAGTCATTGTAAATGGCTTTCACACGGTTAGGCCAGTTGCTTTGTCCCGTATTTGTTTCGCCTTGATGCAAAAGGATACCTTTGATGACGCCCACTTTCTGGGCTTCCTTACCCATTTCGACCAACCGTCCGTAAGGGTTTCCTCCGTAAGATTGGATCGTACTTTGCATATACGATTCAGCACGGTAACTTCTGTAATTCTCTTTTTCGAATAATTGAATGTCACATCCAGCGATGGCTACAACGACCACACCTACTTTGACTTCTTCTGGTAAATTCTTTACCATTGTCCGTCCGAAGTAGTCCACTGGACCGAGATGCGCCCCACTACAACAAGAAAGTGGGGGAGTAGCGTCGTACCAGCTCCCCTTTTTGCGGCTTCCGCAATTGTCGTAGGAGCAGAGTACCTGGAATCGACTATCGACAGTCCTGTCTTGACTTCCGATATCACCTTGGCCCTCCATATTGGACTGGCCAAAACACAAATAAATGTGAAAATTCGGATCAGGAGCGGCATACGCACTCACAAATCCACTGAGCAGCAGACACGCCACTGCCCATAAAATAGTCCGCGTGTTTCTCATAAGCATATACTATATATTGACAACTATTTAACCGGCGCAAATATACAAAAAAAGATTAACCGCCAAATTTTTTGTACAAAAAAACTGTTTTTTTCAATGAAAAAACGCTATTGTTGCTGTTTTATTGACAATAATCAGACGTATACTCGAAACCTAAGCTGTGAGTGGGTTTCGCTCTTCTGTAGATATATTTTATTGATGATGTAAGGAAACTTGCGGAATAATTATTTTTTTTGATTTAATTTTTATCTTTGTGAATATGCTATTTGAGTAAAAGATGTACAAGACATTATTCATCGATTTTGATGATACGTTATATGACACGCGCGGAAATGCCGAGTTGTCCTTGCGGGAGATGTTCGCTCATTTCCAGCTCTCGAAGTATTTCCCCAATCCGGAGGAGTTCTATCGTTCCTATTGGGATACCAATGTGAAGTTGTGGGACGCCTATGCGAAGGGAGAGATAGATCGTGATTACCTGATCGTGGAGCGTTTCCGTCGTCCGTTAGCCGAAGGTCGCGATGCGAAAGGCCAACCGTTCGAGCCAACGAGGGAGTACTGTTTGGAGGTCAGCGATGTCTTCCTGGACATGTGTGCGGACAAGCCCGGAGTGGTCGATGGGGCGCATGAATTGATGTCGTATCTAAGAGAGAAAGGCTATGGCCTCTATATGTGTAGCAACGGGTTCCACGAGGTGCAGTACCGCAAGTTGCGGGCGTGTGGGCTGATAGATGCCTTTGACGGTGTGATCCTCTCCGAGGATGCCGGGGCGAACAAACCGAGCCAGGCCTATTTCGACTATGCCATCCGCACGTCGGGAGCCTCCGTATCGGAGACGCTGATGATCGGGGACAACTTCTCCACGGATATCCTCGGGGCGAAGGCTGCGGGTCTGCACACCATGTTCTTCAACCGACATCCGGATGCCTTCCAAGCCACGGAGCCGGTGGATTATGAGATCCATGCGCTCCAGGAGGTGATGCGGTGGCTTTAGGATATAGCTATCTGATAATTAGAAATATAAACAACAAAATATGGTGACAATATGGTAAAATATGTGCGATTTTTAGGCGTGATGATTTGCGCACTGGCTCTGTTCTTGTCATGCGATGACAAGAAGGCGGGCAATCAGGATGGTAAGGATATCAGGCTGTCCGGTTATGTGCAGGACGAGTATGGAATGCCTCTTCCGGGTGTCTCGGTGAATTTGGCGGACAAGGTGATCTATACCGATGAGGAGGGATACTTCTCGTTGTCGAATCCAGTCGTGTCGGGCAACCGTTACGTCATCAAGTTCGAGAAGGAAGATTATTTCGACTTCCTCTACTCCAAGCAGGTGGACGACACGACGGGCGTCCTCATCGTCATGTCTCGTTTTGGCAATTCGGACTATACCCGGCAGGTGCGTTTCTCGGCTATGGACGGTGTGACGGTGAATGTCAGGGGGATGATCGTGGATATTCCTGGAGATGGTTTGGTGCATGAGGACGGCAGCCTGTATGAGGGAGAGGTGCTCATGAACGTCCTCTACCTGAATCCGGAGGAGAAGAACTTCAGGCAGCAGATGCCGGGAGGTGATTTGTTGGCGATCAGGAGCAATCAGGACACGACGTCCCTCATCTCCTATGGTATGGTGAATGTGATCATGAAGGACGACAAGGGAGGCAAGTTGCAGTTGCGGGAGGAGTATCCAGCCGAGCTCAGCTATCCGATTCCGCCGAGCCTGCTATCGATAGCGAAAGACACGTTGCCATTATGGTTCTTTGACGAGGCGAAGGGCATGTGGATCGAGGAAGGCTATGCGTTGAAGAAAGGCGATAGATATGACGGATTCGTCAAGCACTTCTCGTGGTGGAATGGCGATCATCCGACCGTCTCCGCAAGGGTATATTTTAGCTTGACTGATGCGGATGGTAATCCGGTGCCATATGCACAAATAAGTGTTTATCATTCTTTTGTTGAATACTTCATCCTTGATATTGATGGAAAATCAGTGGGTTATGTGCCAGCGAACAATTCGGTTAAATTTAGGGTAGATAGTTCTCTTGTTGGAAGTCTACCTCCAATGCTAGCGCGGGAGGAGGTCAGGTGTGACTGCAAGTTGGATTATGTGGTAGGGCCGAAGCGTATTCTTGTCGTCGATTCAGAGGGGAATCCTAAGCCACAGTTCGCTATGCAGATAGGGTCTGATGATGGTTGTAAATATGTGAAGGTGGGTGAACGGACAGACGATAATGGTATAAT
The DNA here is from genome assembly GCA_017962085.1 of Paludibacteraceae bacterium. Taxonomy (GTDB): domain Bacteria; phylum Bacteroidota; class Bacteroidia; order Bacteroidales; family Paludibacteraceae; genus UBA1181. Next base: position 42,366 of record JAGCWA010000017.1, on the reverse strand, counting down.
GGAGATCTCTTGCGTCATGAAGGGCATCCAATACTGGCTCTCCCTGGGGGAAGTTGATCAACCTGGTTCCGTCTATTCGTTTACATATGATGACTTTGATAAGGATGGCCTTATGAAAGTGGTGGTTCCGTCCCAGTATGTGCATTTGTCCGGTATCATAAGAGGCGATCATCAGGCTTATAAATTTATGGCGAGTGCAGGTAATAAGGGGGATAGACCATTGGTCACCCACTCCTTTCATATCGCGAGGAATGGATCGTATGATGTATATTTAGTTCCTGATTATAAGTATGTTATCACATGCGGGAATGTGCTTGTGGGTGAGGTAGACCTTTCCAAGATAGGTAGCGACACAGCCATGACAAAGGATTTTGATTTCTCCATGGTACAGGTGATTGACTCGAAAGGCTCCAATTCAGGTCCTTACAGCATAATGCTAGGAATACATTCTGACAAAGACTATTACGTATGTCAGCCATCGGAATATTCGAGCCGGCCTACTTCAAAGGATCTCGTCTCTTTAGAGGCTGTGATTGAGTATACGGATGGACAAATAATAAAACCGTTCAAGAAGAAGGGGGATTATTACCTGCCGCTCACGGTGGATGTCTCCAAGGACATGTCGTCTGTCGGGTCTCTGACGCTCTATCCGTCGGGGGGAACTCCTGTATCGAAAAACCTGGATCTATGCAAGGATGCTTCCATTTCGATGGGTTTGGCGAAGATTCTTTTCCGCAATGCGCACATGGAGATTCCTAGTTATTCCCAGAAGGATAAGCGTCACCACGCATCAGTCAGGGTGGAGGATTATGATTTCAACGACTGCAAGCTACGGATAAAGTCGAGAGGCGAAAATTCGGTCGATATGGTGGTGAGGGGCAAAGGAAAATCCTGCAAGGATTCGCAAACGGCGAGAGTTGAGGGAAGATTCAAGGTCCCTGCGTTGTATATGGGTCCATGCCATAAATGGAGCGACCTATGTTTGTCGAAGGCGATTCCGGCGATGGTCACGCCTATTGATGTGGCTTACCAGTTCTGTAAGAGCGGCATCAGTTTCACACAGCTATGTTACCAAAAGGCTGGCAAAGCGGAGTTGGATCAGCTCGTAGCCTCTTTGGAGAAGAATGGGTACGCTAAATCTGTCTCCACGGGAAAGGCGGAAGGAGTCATGGAGTATGGCTTCATCAAGGAAGTGGCAGGCACAGAGATACAGGTGAAGGTGAAATACCAAGAAGAGGGTACGATTCCGCGGCATGAGATGTCTTCCCAGTTCTCCTATTCCATTGGGGGAGAAGAGTTGGTTGCGGATGCTGGTATCGTGCCTGACGAGTCGTGCAAGTGCAATATGCTGGTCACCATCTCTTACTTGAGCAAAGAGAGTCGTCAACGGTTGAATTGGAATGTGTTGACGCAATACTAATGGGAGGATAGACAGATGAGAAGCTTGGTGAAAATAATTGGTATATTGTCCATCTTTTTCTTGATGGTCATGGAGTCTTATTCGCAGACTATTGATTATCAGAAGATAGTGACGACTTTCACTTTTATAAGGAAAGGAAATGCGATGAAGAAGGAGGGAAGAAAGGATATCTCCTCATTTTTCTTTCCCCAAGCAGACTCGTTGTACGAGGATCGTATTATGGAATTTAAAAACGGAATGCCGAAGCTTGATTATTTCCTAAGGTATAAGCGCATTTCGGACGATACGATTCAGGTCTTTTTGCTTCGTGATGATCCTTCCACGAAGCGTTATTTGATAGTCCAGGGAGGGAAAATCGGGTTCTCTCCCCGGAATTTGGAGAATGCGCTATGTGCTCCCACCTTGCATGGTTGTAGGATTTCGCCCACCCGTTATTCCAGATATCGTTTCTCATACACGTATAATGATTCCGTGATTTATACGAAAATGGGTTCATTCCCTTTGAAGAGGCGGATTTTCCTTCGCTATACGGGGACGGACTCAAAACAACACTTCCATCAATTATCCTCGCCTGTGAGATTGGACAGTGTTCCGATGGATATTTCCAAGCCTATTAGTTTTGACGTATGTGTTCCGCGGGAGACGTGGGAACGGACTCGGTCGACTAGTGCGGAGTCGTATCAGGGTTCGATGAAGATCGTATCGCATACTATCTCCTTCTATGGTGTGGATACTTTCAAGACTTCTTTGGAACCCAGGTATGAGGGTGCGTTGCTGTGTGATATTTCCAAACTGCGTTATCTGCAAAAGAGTAAGGTCGTTCAGAGTTTAGGAGTTGAGCTGTTTGTGGAGGAAGCGGATGGTGAGGTGGAAAGGCGTATGGTCTGTGTTTTGCCTAAGATAAATATATATGATCCATCCGATGAAAAGAAGAAGAAAGGTGCGAATAGAAAAAAATGAATTATATTTAAAATATATTCGTAATCGTATTTAATTGTATACCAATGCGTTAAATCATCAAAATATAGAGCCTCAACATGTGGACTTCAGATGGTGTATTTTTCTCGGAAAAGGGAGAAACAGGCTCTGTTGAGGCTACAGACTGTATAAGGAGTCTCGGATGGATGAATGAATTCATTAGGTACGAATAGTAATTTATATTTATATAAAACATACATTCGCATGATATTTGTTGATTGGTACGGATGTATGTGCTTTAAATTTAGGAGATAGTAAATATATATAGAAAAGTTATTTTTATTTACCTTTGCGCATGATTTTTGGTCGGTGTATGTGTAGCATCGTATTGGGTCTTTTTTAATCGACTACAAGGTAATATGACACTAACGTCTTTTGCATATCTTTTTTTCTTGCCAGTCGTTTTTGTGCTGTACTGGCTCTTTTTCAACAGGGATAAAAATTGGCAGAACGCCTTTCTTCTTCTTTCGAGTTTAGTTTTCTACGCATGGTGGGATTGGCGTTTCATGGCGTTGCTTCTTTTCACGGCGGGAACCTCCTTCTTCTTCGGCAAGCTGATTGCGGAGAGTGACGGCGAAAAGCGGAGGAAGGTATTGTTGGTGACTGTTCTTCTCCTGAACTTAGGCATCCTTGTCTATTACAAGTACCTGGGTTTCTTTATCCAGTCTTTCGTCGACATGTTCTCGCTGGCGGGCATCGAGCTGAGTGTCTCGACCTTGAAGATCGTCTTACCGGTGGGCATTAGTTTCTACACCTTCGCGGCGTTGAGTTACGACATCGACATCTATCAGCGGAAGGTGGAGCCGACCAAGTATTGGCTTGCCTATTTCGCCTTCGTGACCTTCTTCCCCTCCTTGTTGAGCGGACCTATCAGTAGGGCGACGAAGCAGTTGCCGCAATATTTCCGGAAGCGTGAGTTCTCGTATGACATATGCATCGCGGCGTGCAGGATGATTCTCGACAAGAAGGAGGGTGCCTCGATGGCGGTGAAGATGCGGCTTAACATGTATCGTTACAATGGAGTCGCCGCAAGTATCCTTATGCAGAGCCGCTCCGCCAACCGTGCGGATACGATGCAGGGATTCCTGCCTATCAAGGGCAATCTGAAGGGGAACGACACGCTGATGAAGATGCCTGATGTGGTGGCCGATACGATCGATCCTGTCAGGTTGGAGATTTCTAACCGGAACTTAGCTTCCGAGCAGGCGATAAAGGAGGTGTGCGCACAGTACGGAGTACCTGTCTTCGACAATAGGCACCTGGATGCGTTCCGCAACTCGCCGGAATATTTCTTCGATCCGACGCACATCAACAAGGAGGGTACGACCGTGTATACACCGATTGTGATTGAACAGGTGAGGTCGGTCATGGAGAAGTAGAGAAAGGCTTGCAGTAAAGGGCTTTTAGATGGAAGGAAAGGCTATCATTGTTGGTGCGGGTCCTGCTGGCCTTACTGCGTCCTACGAATTGTTGAGAAGGACTCAAATCCATCCTGTTATAGTGGAGGAGTCTGAGGAGGTTGGTGGCATTTCGCGCACGGTCAATTATAAGGGCAACCGTCTGGACATCGGCGGACATCGTTTTTTTTCCAAGGACAAGCGTATTTTGCGGTGGTGGGAGACCATCATGACGAAGACGATAGAGGATTCGGAGAGGGAGTTATTGACCATCAATAGGGTGTCGCACATATACTTCCTGCGGAAATTCTTTTCTTATCCGATATCATTATCGAAGGATACTTTCCTGAATCTGGGGCTTAGGAATGCGTTGAGGATAGGCCTTGGTTATATAAGGGCCAGATTGTTCCCTACGGAGGAATTAACTTTAGAGGATTTTTACATCAACCGTTTTGGTCGTCCATTATATGAATTGTTCTTTGAGGACTATACCACGAAGGTGTGGGGCAAGCATCCTTCCGAATTATGTGCGGACTGGGGAAGGCAACGAGTCAAGGGGCTCTCTCTTCCCGTAGTGCTGGAAGATTATTTTCGAAAGAGCACTAGGGGGGAAGACCGGTCGAAAGAGGTGGAGGCCTCCCTGATTGAGAGTTTCCGGTATCCCAAGTATGGTCCTGGCCAGCTATGGGAGTGTGTGGCGGAGGATGTTGTCAGGAAGGGAGCTGAGTTACGGAAAGGCCAATCTGTGCGGAAGATCCATGTGGATGGGAACCGAGTGCGAAGCGTGGATATTGTCGGTTCGAACGGTGAGTGGACGAATGAGGTGTGCGACTATTTTTTCTCCTCCATGTCGATTAAGGATTTAGTCGCCGCATTGGAGGGTATCGTTGTCCCTGAGAACGTCAGGCGGATTGCTGCGGACTTGCCTTATCGGGACTTCATCACGGTCGGACTTCTGGTGAATAAACTGGAGTTCCTGAAGGAGAAGGGCGCCAATTTGTTGCCGGACACGTGGATTTATATTCAGGAGAGGGATGTCAAGGTGGGTAGGTTGCAGATTTTCAACAACTGGTCTCCTTTCCTTGTGAAAGATCCCGAGCATACGGTTTGGATCGGATTGGAGTATTTTTGTGACGAGAACGACGAACTATGGAACATGGGCGAGGAGGACTTCATTCAGATGGCGATTGGCGAGATGGAGAATATTGACATGCTCAAGAGGGAGTCGGTGATAGATGCCCATCAGGTGAAGGTGAAGAAAGCATACCCTGCCTATTTTGGTTCCTATGGTGAGTTGGAGGAGGTCAGGAGATTCCTGGACACGATAGAGAATCTGTATTGTATAGGAAGGAATGGGCAGCATAAGTACAACAATATGGACCACTCTATGCTGACTGCGATGGAGGCTGTCTCCAATGTTGAGAATCATATATTGGGCAAAGACAATATATGGTTGGTCAATACGGAGCAGAGGTACCACGAAAAGGTTTATTGACGATACGATTAGAAACAGGTTATAGATATGGATCGGAAACAGAAGGGTCCCTTGCCGGTAAAAGGGAAGGAAGTCGCTCAAACTAAAAAACCACTTTCCTTATTGGAGAGGGTAAAGAATATGTTGCCGAACAAATACTTCCACATATTCTTGCTGACGGTTGCCGCTGTCGTCTTCTACATCAATTATGATGCGATGTTCGACAAGAAATTAGATTTGAATGGTGATAATATTATATACTATTCCTTGGGCCAATCCCTACATAATGGTACGGGTTATTCGGACATTATGGGTTTCGAGGTGAAACCCCATACACACTTCCCTCCCGGATATCCGGCTTTTATCAGTGTCCTATTGAATTTTTCAAGAGATGGTGATTATCAAGCCGTTAAAAAGGCGAATGGCTTCTTGTTGTTCCTTTCCATCCTGGTGTTGTTTTTTGTGTTGAAAAAGATTACGGGGAACAATGTCGTGGTCGCGTTTTCCTCCATTATTTTGTGTTGTGTCCAAAAGGATTTATTGCGATGGTCCACCATCATGATGAGTGAGATGCTCTTTTTGTTCCTTTCCGTGGTGATTTTGTCGGTGGTCCTTCTATTGCATAGGAGGAAATCCTTCCGGGAGTATTCGAAGTGGGACTATGTGGCTTTAGGGATTATGTTGCTGTCGGTTGCCTATATTTATTTTGTGCGGACCATGGGTGTTTCCTTAATCCTCGCATTGTTCGGATGGTATATGATGTTGGCATTATGGGAAGGGTATAAATACTTGAAAATCAGGAAGGAGGAATCGTCCGGAAGCATTCCGCACCGTAAAGGGCTCTGTTATTACGCATGCATGGCCGCCTTGGTGCTATTGCCTTTTGGTGTGGCGAAGTTCGCATGGGGTATGAGGAATCATGCGATTGGGCATGAACAAACCGATTATATTGGCGACTTCAAGAAAAAAGATGGAGACGGTCAAGTCATGGCGGCGTGGTCTGATTGGTCCGAGCGGGTGTGTAACAATGTGAAGACATATTCGGCGAGATTGATTCCGGAGACAGTGTTGACGAAGATTCTCGATAAGAAAGATCCGATCATGGGGTATGACATGATGGTTGGTCTCTTCGTTATCGCCCTTGTCATCATCGGATTTATGCATACAGGGTGGGGTGGAGCCCTTCTATTCTGTTATTTGGCGATAACATTCTGTGTTTTGTTGGTTTGGCCAGAACAATTCACGAGCGTCCGTTATTATATACCGGTTGTTCCATTGATATTATTCCTTTTTGTGAATGGAATATGGAATATCGTTTCGTTTGTCGTTGGCAAGTTGAAGATGGAGTGGGCGAGGTCTCATGTTTCCCTTTTGGCTGCTGTCTCCGTTGTTATCGCCACATTCGTTTGGTTGGTTCCTCTACAGAGCAAGGCGCAGGATGACTTTCGATATATTGCTAAGGGTAACTACAAAAATATAATCAGCAATCCGAATATTTTGAACTATTACGAGGCGATGAACTGGTGCAAGAAAAATTTGCCGGACAGTTCGAGGATGGTGTGCCGTAAGCCGGAACTCTATTACATCTACTCAGGGTTTAAAAAGGCGGTCTCCTTCCCTTACTTTGCGGAAGAGGATACGGTCATCAGTTATCTGAACAGGGTGAATGCCACGAACATCATCTTAGATAATTGGTTCAGCCATGCTTATGTCACACTCTATCCTGCAGTGCAGAAGTACCCGGATAAATTCAAGGTGCTCCATTCCGTTGGCAAGGCGGATCCCGCCAATAATGTCAATCGTCTCTATATCCTCGAGTACAACCGCAAGTGGGGCTTTGATGGAAAGGAGGTTGACGGAAAGAAGGAGGGCTATGGTGTCTATAACGGTCAGGATGGACGAAAGTATGTGGGGAATTTTGTGAACGACAAACCCGATGGGGAAGGCAGGCTCTATGACAGCGACGGAAAACTTCAGTTCGAAGGCACTTGGCAAGCGGGGGACTATAAGGACGGAAAGGGGTATATTATTCATGGTGACAAACGGTACGAAGGAGAGTTCAAAAACGGTGTCCCATCGGGCTATGGCGTCTATACTGATATGTCGGGTCGTATCCTCTCGAAGGGTATTTGGCAAAATGGCTTGTTGGTTCAACCTCAGTAATTCTCCAATCTTTCGCATATAGTATGCATAATTATACGTCTTAATGAATGTTATGCCAGATTTGGGGGATTTTTATTCAAAACAAATACAAACTTTTTGTAGGTTGTGCATATTTTCCTAAATTTGCGCTTTCGTAACATGGATTCGAAATTCGTAAAATTATTAAATAAGACCAATATTTATTATGGCAAAAGTTGAAGATTTGGACCAGGTGGTGGTTCGTTTTTCCGGCGACTCCGGTGACGGAATGCAATTGGCTGGAAACATTTTCTCTACGATTTCCGCTACAGTGGGTAATGACATCTGTACTTTCCCTGACTATCCGGCTGACATCCGCGCCCCACAGGGATCATTAACGGGAGTATCCGGCTTCCAAGTACACATCGGTGCTAATAAGGTTTTCACACCGGGCGATAAGTGCGACGTGCTCGTTGCGATGAACCCGGCCGCTTTGAAGACGCAATATAAGTTCTGCAAGCCTACGTCTTGTATCATCATCGATACGGACTCTTTCAAGGAGGCTGATTTGAAGAAGGCTAACTTCGAGACTTTGGACGCCATCGCTGAGATGGGCATCAAGAACGATGTCATCGCGGCTCCTATCACCTCCATGGTGAAGGATTGCTTGGCTGATTCAGGCATGGATCCTAAGGCTATCTTGAAGTGCCGTAACATGTTCGCCCTCGGTTTGGTCTGCTGGTTGTTCAACCGTGACACCAACATCGCCGCTAACATGTTGAAGGAGAAGTTCGCTAAGAAACCGGGTGTGGCTGAGTCTAACATCAAGGTGATCCAAGCGGGCTACGATTACGGACACAATACGCACTCTTCCGTTTCCCACACTTATACGGTGGAGACGAAGTCCGCTAAGAAGGGTGTCTATATGGATATCAATGGTAACAAGGCTACCGCATACGGTTTGATCGCTGCGGCTGAGAAGGCTGGTTTGAAGCTCTACCTCGGTTCTTACCCTATCACGCCTGCTACGGATGTTCTTCATGAACTTTCCAAGCACAAATCATTAGGTGTTACAACCGTTCAATGTGAGGATGAGATCGCTGGTTGTGCTTCTGCACTCGGTGCTTCTTTTGCTGGTGCATTGGCATGTACCTCTACTTCTGGTCCTGGTATCTGCTTGAAGTCTGAGGCGATGAACTTGGCTGTCATCATGGAGTTGCCTTTGGTCGTTTTGGACGTGCAGCGTGGTGGACCTGCAACGGGTCTTCCTACGAAGTCTGAGCAGACCGACTTGCTCCAATGCTTGTTCGGACGTAATGGTGAGTCTCCGATGCCGGTGATCGCCGCTACCTCTCCAACAGACTGTTTCGATGCGGCTTATATGGCATGTAAGATCGCTTTGGAGCACATGACTCCAGTGGTTTTGATGACGGATGCTTATGTGGCGAATGGTTCAGGTGCCTTCAAGTTGCCTAACTTGGCTGAGTTCCCTGCCATCAATCCTCCATATGTGCCTGCCGAGATGAAGGGTACATGGACTCCATACATGCGTAATGCGGAGGGTTCACGTTACTGGGCTGTGCCTGGTCGCGAGGGCTTCGAGCATATCTTGGGTGGTTTGGAGAAGGACAACAAGACGGGTGCCATCTCTACCGCTCCTGAGAACCACGATTTGATGACTCGTCTCCGTGCCGAGAAGGTGGAGAAGATCCAAGTGCCTGACTTGGTGGTTGAGGGCGACGAGAAAGACGCTGAGTTGTTGATCGTTGGCTTCGGTGGTACTTACGGACACTTGCACGCTGCGATGGACGAGATGAGGGCTGCCGGCAAGAAGGTCGCTTTGGCTCACTTCAAGTACATCAACCCGCTTCCAAAGAACACTGCCGCTGTCTTGAAGAAATACAAGAAGGTGGTTGTTGCTGAGCAAAACATGGGTCAGTTGGCTGGCTGGTTGCGCATGAAGGTGGATGGATTCGTTCCTTACCAGTTCAACGAGGTGAAGGGTCAACCTTTCATGGTAGCAGACTTGGTCGAGAACTTCACCGCAGTTTATAACAAATAAGTATAACCGATATAAAATCAATATATTATGAGCGAGTTAACCGCAAAAGATTTCAAGAAGGGCCAACCACGTTGGTGTCCGGGTTGTGGAGACCATTTTTTCTTGGCTTCACTTCAGAAAGCAATGGCTGAGATAGGCATTGCTCCATGCGATACAGCAGTGATTTCAGGTATCGGTTGTTCCAGCCGTTTGCCTCACTATATGGCTACCTATGGTATGAATACGATCCACGGTCGTGCCGCTGCGATTGCCACAGGTGCGAAGATCGCTAATCCTAAGTTGACCGTTTGGCAGATTTCTGGTGACGGTGACGGATTGGCCATCGGTGGTAACCATTTCATCCATGCGAACCGTCGTAACATTGACATCAATATGATCCTCTTGAACAACCGTATCTATGGTTTGACGAAGGGTCAATATTCTCCAACTTCTCCACGTGGATTCGTCAGCAAGTCGTCTCCTTACGGAACGGTGGAGGATCCATTCCGCCCAGCTGAGTTGTGCTTCGGCGCACGTGGCCATTTCTTCGCCCGTGCCGTTGCGACGGATGCGCCAGGCACCATCGAGGTGTTGAAGGCGGCTCAAGCGCACAAGGGTGCTTCGGTTTGTGAGATTCTTCAGAACTGCGTTGTGTTCAACGACGGTATCCACGGAAGCATCTACACGCCAGAGGGACGTAAGAAGGATGCAATCTACTTGCAACATGGCAAGCCGATGATCTTCGGTGAGAACAATGAGTTCGGTTTGATGCAGGATGGCTTCAACATCAAGGTGGTTAAGTTGGGTGAGAACGGTATCACGGAGAAGGATCTCTTGGTACATGACGCACACTGCGAGGACGCTACCCTTCAGTTGAAGTTGGCGTTGATGGAAGGTCCAGACTTCCCAGTTGCCTTGGGTGTCATCCGTGACGTTGAGGCTCCGACCTACAACGACGCAGTCGATGAGCAAATCGAGGATGTCAAGAGTAAGAAGAAGTACCACAACTTCCAAGAGCTTTTGATGACGAACGATACGTGGGAGGTGAAGTAATTCACGTCTGACGAAAAATAGGGAAGGGCATCACTCGGATGGGTGGTGCCCTTTTTATGTGGGGTTTTGTGCGGATTGAGTCAAAAATCTAACCTTTTGCAACTATTTTACTCTTCCCTTTTCCATAAACGCGCTATACTTGCCGTGTCATTTAATGAGAGTTTATACGCTTCTTTTTTGTCACTTGTTTAGGCGGGGTATCGCTACTGTGTTGTTCAATATTGTGATGTGACATCTTAGGCGTTAAACACAGTTTTTTAGGCTATTGTGAAACAAACCAAATTTTTAATATTATGAAAATACTTTACAAAACTGCACTTGTGGCTGCGATTGGCGCAATGTTCTCAGCATCTGTCGCCGCGCAGAGTCTTCCTGGTGTTAAGAGTACCATCAAAGTGAACGGTAAGGACCGTACCATTGATGTCTATGCGCCAAGTGGAATGGGTGAAAACAGACCTATGGTTATTTCCGCTCACGGTATGGGGCAGGATATAGCTTATCAGAAACAACAGTCCCGTTGGGATCAAGTAGCCGATACGGCGAAATTCCTCGTTGTCTATCCTCAGTCTGACGGATCCACGTGGGATTTGGGCGCCAATGGTGCGGATATCGCCTTCATCAAGGCGATCATCAAGGAGATGAGCTCCAAGTATAAGATCGACTTGAAGCGTGTCTACATGTCCGGTTTCTCCATGGGTGGTATGCTCACCTATTCTGTGGCGAACAACATGGCGGACCAGATCGCCGCTTGTGCGCCAGTCTCCGGCTATCCGATCGGTGACATGACGGCTAAGCCTTCCCGTCCGATTGCAATTATTCACACGAATGGTGATAACGATGACGTGGTGCACTACGAGCCTTGGAAGGGTACCTTCAACGGTATGTATCAGGAACAGCAAGGTGCTTATGCGCAGGCGGAGGCTTGGGCCAAGGCGAACGGTTGTGAAAACAAGCCCGTCGAGTCGGTCATTGACGGTGCCGCAACCCGTTATGTATGGAAAAACGGTAAGTGTGGCGTAGAGGTTTGCTTGAACAAAATCTATGGCAAAGGACACTGGCCTTCAAACGATAAGTACCATTCAGTCCGTGAGATCTGGAAGTTCCTTCGCCGATTCTCTTTGGATTGTGGCTCTTCATCAGTTGAACCAGGAGATTCGGGAGATTCAGGGGATCCAGTTGTTCAGGAAGGAGATGGTCCTTACAATGGAACGCCGGTTTCCATCCCAGGCAAGGTTGAGGCTGAGGAGTATGACTTCGGCGGACAGGGTGTCGCTTACAGCGATGAGGATTCCGAAAACCGTGGCGAGGCCTTCCGTAACGACGGCGTGGATATTTACGCGGCTGCGACAGGTTACTCTATCGGTTACAATCAAGAGGGTGAGTGGCTGAACTATACGGTCGATGTGAAGGAGACTTCCAAGTATACGGTTTCAGTATCCGCCGCTACCGATAACGCTTCCGCTTCTTTCCAACTCCTGATCGATGGCAAGGCTATTACTGGTGAAATCTCCGCTCCTAATACGGGCAGCTTCAAGGATTACAGGACGGTCATCGCCCGCACAAGCGAGATCTCGGCTGGCCAGCATACGCTCCAGTTGAAGATTACCAGCAGCTGGCTTGATATCGACTATCTGTCGTTCGAGAAGTACGAGTCGAATGGCAATGACCCTTACGATGACAATGGTTGTGTGGTCGGAAAGCGCGACGCTGTCGAGTTGGCTTCCATCTTCTCTTCCATCGCTCTAAGCAATGTGAACCCTAAGGTGAAACCTACCACCAACCACAACCCGATCATGACGCAACGCTATGGTGCGGACCCTTGCGCGATGGTTTATGGCGACTCGGTTTATATCTACATGACCCATGATATCTACGAGTACGATAACAATGGTAAAATCAAAAGCAATGGATATGGCACAATCACTGAGATTGTCTGCCTCGCTTCCGCCGACCTCGTGAACTGGACCGACCACGGACCGATGAAGGTGGCTGGACAAGGAGGTATCTCCAGGGCTAGCAACTCATGGGCGCCGACTGCTTGTCATGTGAAGATGAATGGCAAGGAACGTTTCTTCCTCTACTTTGCTAATGGTGGTAACGGTATCTATGTCGTAGCCAGCGACACACCTTACGGACCATGGGAGGATGTGAAGAAGGGACAAGGATTGATCACCCGTTCGATGCCGAACTGTAATGTGGAGTGGTTGTTCGACCCAGCCGTTCTTGTGGACGACGATGGTACGGGCTACATCTATTTCGGTGGTGGTGTGCCACAAGGAAAGAATGCGGATCCAGGTACCGCCCGTATCGCCAAGTTGGGCAAAGACTTCATCAGCATCGATGGTACGGCTCAGTCGTTGAATCCTCCTTACCTCTTCGAGGATGCAGGTATCAACAAGATTGGTAAAAACTATGTATATTCCTATTGTACCAACTGGAACACAGGTGGCAACAATATAGGCATCAGTAATGCGGTTATCTCTACGATGATCTCCACCAACCCGATGACAGGTTTCAAGTATGACCGCAAGGTGTTCGACAATCCTTCCAAATGGTTGGGTTCTAATGGTAACAACCACCACTCATTCTTCAAGTTCAAGGACAAATGGTACATCTGCTACCATAGTCAGTGGATACAGAACCAGATCGGTGTAGAGGGCGGATATCGTAGCTCACACGTCGATTATGCCAATGTGGATGAATCCGCAGGAAGGATTATGGGCGTGGACGCAGGTACTACGAAGGGTGTCGACCAGGTAACGCCTGTGGATGCTACCAAGGAGATTCAGGCCGAGTGTTTCGCATGGCAGAGTGGAATTGAGGTGAATTATATTGGCAAATCAACCAATATGGCTGTTAAAGGTAAGAATGGATCTTGGATCGGTCTATGTGGTGTATTGGCTAAGGATGTGAATAAGTTCAAGGCACGTGTTTCCGCGCCATGTGGAGGAGCCATCAGGATTTCGACGGGTTCGGCCAACGGTCCGGTTCTCGGATACCTGAATGTTGAGTCCAACTCATCTTTCGAGGAGTTCACCTGCGATCTGACATCCGATATTCCTACGTCGAAGGATTTGTTCTTTACTTTCAGCGGAGAGTTGACGTTCGACTCATGGAACATGTTCTACGAAGAGCCATCAGGTACTGAAACGATTGAGGGTGAAGACGCTTCGCTTGTGGTATTGCCAAATCCTGCCAAGGACGTTGTTACTGTAAGCGGATTGAATAGAGGCGATATTGTCACCATCACATCAGCCACTGGAGTTACGGTAAAGGCATTCGTAGCCGAGTCTGAGTCTGCGGAGGTTATCGTATCAGACCTTGCTTCAGGTGTATACTTCGTCTCCAATGGCGAGAAAACCGTCAGGTTGATCAAGTACTAAGATACAAGTTGTATAAGACAAGAATAGCGGTGGCCTTTGTGTCATCGCTATTTTTTTTGACGATAGGAAATTGATAGGCAAAGCACTTCTAAGTCTGAAAGACTGTAACAAATATAGCCCAAGGGTCTGTTACTTCAAAGACAAGTCCATATGCGTACTTGCTTTTACATTGTTTTGCAAATCAAAAAATATGCTACCTTTGTAGGCAGGAAGGAGATGTGACAGCCTTTCTTTTTGAAAAATGAACATTGATTTTGTTGTTTGCTAACTACCAAGATGGATGAAAATATTTACATGTTATTAAAGTATGATTGAAACAAATCGAATAGAATTTAAGCGTGAATTGACTCGTGATCTTGACATAGAGCGCGAAGTGGTGGCATTCCTCAATTATCGTGAGGGTGGCATACTTTATATTGGAATTGATGATGACGGATTACCCGTTGGTGTACAAGACATTGATGGAGATATACTTCGAATCAAAGATCGTATTCGTAATGGTATTTCCCCATCTCCTATGGGATTGTTTGATGTGATGATTGAAACAATTGACAATGTAGAAGTCATCAAGATTTTTGTGGCCAGTGGAAGTGAGAAGCCCTATTACAAAACGAAATATGGATTGTCTGAAAAAGGGTGTTTTATGCGTGTAGGAACAGCAGCGGAACCGATGACAAATGCACAAATAGAAGATTTTTACGCACGTAAGGTGCATAATTCGTTAAAAAATGTGGTTTCACCACGACAAGATCTGACATTTGTGCAACTCAAAATTTATTACACAGAAAAGGGATTCCAACTTAACGACAATTTCATTCGTACACTTGATCTGATGACCGATGATGGAAAGTACAATTATGTTGCATATCTGCTTGCAGATGAGAATAGCAATTCAATGAAGTTGGCAAAATACGCAGGGACAGACCGTTACGAGCTAATCTCCAACAATGAGTATGGCTACTGTAGTTTGATTACAGCCACACAGAGGGTTCTTGATAAACTTGATGTTGAGAATAAAATATCTTCCGTGATTACCTCGAAAAGGCGTATTGACACACCTCAATGGGATAAAATCGCTGTTCGTGAGGCAGTTATCAATGCCATTGTGCACAATGATTATTTTTATGGTGCGCCATCAAAGATTGAACTTTTCTCGGATAGATTGGAGATTACCTCTATTGGAAAGATTCCTTTGGGATTGACCAAGGAGGACTTCTTTTGTGGTGTGAGTATGCCACGTAATCGAGAACTTATGAGAGTCTTCCGTGATGTGGAGATGGTGGAGGCACTTGGTTCGGGTATGAACCGCATCATGCGCATCTACGGACGGGAAAACTTTGAGTTTGGTGGCAATTACATTCGTATGACAGTTCCGTATGCGTGGAAGGAAAAAGATAACATGTCGAATGCGGATTTGATGGATGGCACTGTAAATGGCATTGTAAATGGCACTGTAAATGGCACTGTAAATATTCTCGCTGAAAAGGAGAAGGAGTTGTTAAAGATGATAGCTGAATATCCTAACTATTCGTATGAGCAATATGCGGAGTTGACCCAATCTTCAAGGCGAACAATTGCTCGGATGTTGAAACATTTGCAAGAACTTGATGTGGTTATTCGTATTGGTTCTGACAAGAATGGTTACTGGGAAGTGATTGAAAAAGAAAACTAAAGGAATGTAAAAAACGAATTAATATGGAAAGGCCGACAGACATAGCACTTGAATCATTAAAAGACGATGATCGGGAACAATTTATCCGTGACAATCAAGAAGCGTTTAAATACGGTGCGACGCAGGAGTTTGGTATGCGGGATGACCACCTTGATGGGGAAGGAGAAATTATCGGCAGAGAAGCCATTGAGAGTTCTATTGATGCGGAGGGTGCGGAGACGTACCGTATTATCTGTGATGGCAAGAAGGTGGGAGGCGTGGTCATTTGTATAGATGAAGAGACGCACATTGGTCATTTGGATTTGCTCTTTGTTTTGCCCCATGTCCATAGTCGAGGCATAGGCTTTTCCGCATGGAAGGCTATCGAGCGGATGCATCCCGAAATCAGGGTATGGGAAACCGTAACGCCCTATTTTGAGAAACGCAACATCCATTTCTATGTGAACCGTTGCGGCTTTCATATCGTTGAGTTCTACAATAGCCATCATCCAGACCCCAATGATCCTGAGTGTGGGACGGATGATCATGACGGCATGTTCCGTTTTAGGAAGGTGATATCGTCTCCCTCGAATTGATTGGCAAAGACACATCAGCCTGAAAGGCTGCAACATATATAGCCCATGGCACCGCCGTGGGTAAGGATGATCCACATGACCCCTCAGCCTGAAGGGCTGGAACAGAAAAATTCCTATTGTAGTTATTTCCCCTTACAATCATATTCATCTATTGTTTTCAATAGGATGGATATGGTTAATTTAATAAATAATATTGTTTGCTTTTCCCGTAACTATGCGTATCTTTGACATGTAAAATAAATTACTGTCTGTTTTTTCTGATCAATACCTGATTTTTTGACTAACAAAAGCTATAAGTACAATGATACCAATTGAAGTGACGACAATCCAAAACAGAATCTTACTGATTCGTAACCAACAAGTTATGATAGACCGAGACATAGCTGAACTGTATGGAGTGGAGACGAAAGTCTTGAACCAAGCGGTAAAAAGAAATGCCGATAGGTTTCCTGATAGATTTATGTTCCAACTGACCAAAGAAGAACAGTCTAAAATCGACTCTTCTTCTTTAAGGTCACAATTTGTGACCTTAAAGAAGAATGACACGGACAATTTAAGAGGCAAACATTCTAAGTATTTGTCTTATGCTTTCACAGAGCAAGGTGTTGCAATGTTATCATCAGTGTTGCGTAGTCCAACAGCAGTTCAAGTCAGTGTCAAAATTATGGATGCTTTCGTCGCTATGCGTAGATTCCTCATGTCGAACGCGCAAATCTTTCAACGGCTCGACTCGCTTGAAATACACCGTATAGAATCTGATAAGCGTATTGATGAGTTATTTACACGAATGGATCGTTACAAAATTGATGACACCCAAGGCATCTTCTTCCAAGGCCAGATATTCGATGCGTACGCTAAGTTCCAGAGCTTTATCGCGCAAGCCCAGAAAGAGATTGTGCTGATAGACAATTACGTGGACATCACAGTGCTCGAACGCCTTTCGACCAAGAACAGCGGTGTGGACGTCACCATCTACACCTTGCCCAACACGAGGCTGACAACGCAAGATGTCCGTAGTTTCAATGCACAGTATCCTACACTTACGGTAAGACACACCACTTTAATGCATGACCGCTTTCTGATTATCGATAATAGTATTCTCTACCACCTCGGCGCCTCACTCAAAGACCTTGGCAGGAAATGCTTCGCCTTCGAATTGTTTGATTCGGGTTTCATACCTGATATTTTGGCTAAAGTGATATAATAAATTGAAAAAATATCTATGATGGAAAAGAAAGAATTAGCAATACACAGCGTAGATGATTTCAAAGGGAGAATCTACACAATCCGTGGAGTCCAAGTGATGCTTGATAGTGATTTGGCTGAGATTTATGGATATGAAGTGAAAACTCTCAATCAACAAGTCAAAAGGAATATAAATCGTTTTCCTCCCGATTTTATGTTTCAACTGACACGTGAAGAATTGGATATGGTAAAATCGCAATATGATATTTTAAACTTGAAGTCACAATTTGTGACTTCAAGTTGGGGTGGTATAAGGAAAATGCCGAATGCTTTTACTGAACAAGGAATTTATATGCTTGCCACGGTTTTGCGTGGTGACCTTGCCGACCAACAAAGCATTTTTATAATGCGAGCTTTCCGTGAAATGAGAAGTTTTTTGCATAATAACGCCTGTTTATTCGCAGAAATCGACACCATTCAAAAACACCTCATAGAGTCTGACATCCATCACAAAGAACACGATAAGCAAATTGCGGAATTGTTTTCTTTGATGGACAAGTACAAAATCGATGACACCCAAGGCATCTTCTTCCAAGGCCAGATCTTTGATGCATACGCTAAATTCCAAAGCTTTATTAGTCAGGCTCAGAAGGAGATTATATTGATAGACAATTATGTGGATTTGTCTGTGCTTGAAAGACTGGCGACCAAAAACATCGGCGTGGATGTCACCATCTACACCTTGCCCAACACAAGACTGACCGCACAGGATATTCGTAGCTTCAACGCCCAGTACCCCACATTGACAGTAAAACACACCTCACAAAAGCATGACCGGTTTCTAATCATCGACAACAGCATTCTTTACCATGTTGGCGCATCACTCAAGGACTTGGGGAAGAAATGTTTCGCCTTCGACCTGTTTGACGCAAGCTTCATCCCTGATATTCTAGAGAAGGTGATGTAATAAATTGAAATTTTTATCTGTAATGGAAAATAAAGAATTAGCAATCATCCAAAACAAAATATTGGTGATTCGTAACCAGCAGGTTATGTTAGACCGAGACATAGCTGAACTGTATGGAGTGGAGACAAGAATTTTGAATCAGGCTGTAAAGCGCAATATGGAGCGTTTCCCTGATGAGTTTTGTTTTCAGTTAAACAAAGACGAGTTTGAAAAATGGAAATCACAATTTGTGATATCCAATTCAATTAAGATGGGTCTTAGGAAAAGACCGTTTGCATTTACGGAACAAGGAGTTGCAATGCTTTCCGCTGTATTAAAAAGCGATACAGCTGTTACTGCAAGTATTCAGATTATCAAGGCTTTTGTCGCCATGCGCAAATTCCTTTTGTCGAATGCGCAGATCTTCCAGCGACTCGACTCGCTTGAGATACATCGTATAGAATCTGACAAGCGTATTGATGAGTTATTCACACGAATGGACCGATATAAAATCGATGATACCCAAGGTATCTTCTTTCAAGGCCAGATATTCGATGCGTACGCTAAATTCCAGGGCTTTATTGCGCAAGCCCAGAAAGAGATTGTGCTGATAGACAATTACGTGGATATCACAGTGCTCGAACGCCTTTCGACCAAGAGCAACGGCGTGGACGTCACCATCTACACTTTGCCCACCACGAGGCTGACAGCGCAGGATGTCCGCAGCTTCAATGCGCAGTACCCTACACTTACGGTAAGGCACACCACTTCGATGCATGACCGCTTCCTGATTATCGACAACAGTATTCTCTACCACCTCGGCGCTTCGCTTAAAGACCTTGGCAAGAAATGCTTTGCCTTCGAACTGTTTGATGCGGGGTTTATATCTGATATTTTGGCTAAAGTGATATGATAGTTTCATGGTGCAAAAAATTCACCTTGAACCGTTTTTTGAGGTCGCAATTTGCGACCTCAAAAAACGAAATGCGTGGAGGCCGTCAATATCTGCCTTATGTCTATATGGAACAAGGATGTGCCTTGCTTAATTATTATGCTTGTTTCTGTTCTGAACCATGCTTTCCCTACTGAAAACTTTTGCCGTATTTATAAAAAGTTTTCAGTAGGATTATTCCGTCGTGTTGAGGCTGAATGTTTTTCGGTGAGAGGGAAAAATGTATATTTGTATTCTGAGAAACGTTGTTCGTTTCCTGTAATGTTAAGAAAATATCAATGGAAGAACATAATTTTACTTGGATTCCGTTTTACACGGAATTGGCTGAAAAACTACTGAGCTATAAGGTTGATAGAAAACCTTTAATTGAATTCATCTTTGCGGAAAATGGATTGAGGGAATTTTCCGACTATTTACATTTGCAAGACAAATCGGAAAAGATAGATGATATTGATCCATTCACGTTTATGGGTATGTTTAATCGTGGTAGTTTGTCTCCGAATAATAGGATAAAGATATTGGAAAGGATAAAAAACTTGTTTGTAATTCAATCTGACGTTCCTTCTGATTTTGATGGGATACCAGTTTTGAACTATGCAAGAATGTTTTTTTATGATTGGAATAACCTTTCTGAAAGTTGCGAAAAACTGTGGAATGCATATGAAGCAATGATGAATGGTGATTTAAATCCGTGGTTCAGTTACTATAATATTGCCAAAAGAAGGGCAGAATGTACGATGCCTTTGTTCTGGTGTAAAGCAAAGAATTATATTGCGTTAGATAGTAGGAATGTTAGTTACTTGGAGAACCATGGCATTGTCGTCAATGTGGATAGCGCAGAATCTTATTTAAATTTGCTGCAAGTTGTAAAAGAGGAACTAGGACAGGATAAGCCAATTGAATATCTTTTTGTGGTGATTTCTTATGATGCCTGGAAAGAATCGAAGTCATTTAAATTTAATGATTTCTGTTCGATTGTTAAGTCCAAGTTAAGAGACGTTGGATTTTCTACGAAAGAACAGAAAGTATATAAAAAATATGCTTGGATTCTCTCAGATCAATTTGGAGCAACAAGTGAATGTCATTATGAGTTTTGTGCTGATGGCAATGGTGATGTTGGGCATGAGAAAAATCGTATTTATGTTGAGATTCATCTAGAGAATAAACAAACCTCTGAACGTTATGCAGATGCTTTAAAGAATGTTTCAGGTATTCATGAATTTTCTTGGGATTATAGTGGTTTTAGAATGAATGATGAGGGGTATGAGATGAAAGGCGATATAAATGACGTCGCTGATAATGTTATTGCAGAACTTATTGAATTAGACAAATTAGCAGGGAAAACAATTAAACAATTAGTTGGAGGTATGGATAATAATATCGAAAAATATAATAAAATCATAGACATCAAGAAAAACATTATCCTACAAGGTGCGCCGGGCACAGGGAAAACATATAATACAGCGGCTTTAGCATTGAGTATTTGTGGCGAGGAGGTTCCCGCTGAACATGCAGACCTTATGAAACGCTACGAAGAACTTCAAAAAGATGGACGTATTGGTTTCTGCACTTTCCATCAGTCAATGGACTATGAGGATTTTGTGGAGGGGATAAAACCCAAAACAGAAAATGGAGCAGTCAGATATGAGGTTGAGGATGGTGTTTTTAAAATGATGTGTAGTAATGCGTCAAAAGGAACAGATGTTTTGGTAAAAAAAAGGCCAACATTTGTAGCTGCAGTGACATCATCAACCATCAAGAATTTTCTTAAAGATACTGACTTTGAGAATGTGTATAAATCCGTTGAGCAGGATATAAAGAACAAAACGATTGAGGCATTGCCTTTTAGACGTAGTCTTATTCCAGTTAAATATGAATACAGTAATCTGTATTTTGGTGAACATCCTAAGACCATCAATAAAAGCAATTTAGAATTGTATTATGATTATTTCTTAGGGAGAAATACTTATGATATAAACATTTATGGGCGGGACGATTTCTTTAAAATAATTACGAACCTCACGAAGGGCCAAACTAATACGGTTGATTATATGTATTATGGTGCTATGCTGCAAGAGATGCTAAATAGAGCTAAACGTGTCATCGCATCGTCTCCTCATTCATCAGAACCAGAGGAACCCGTTCAAGAAAAACTTATAGATGAGATAGCGGATTCAGTTGAACAATATGAGAACTATGTCCTCGTCATCGATGAAATCAACCGTGGCAATGTGTCGAGGATTTTCGGTGAATTGATTACCCTATTGGAGGCGGACAAGCGCATGGGTGGAGAACACCCGATCAAGGTCACATTGCCCTATTCGAAAGAGACTTTTGGCGTGCCGTCCAACCTCTACATCATCGGTACCATGAACACCACCGACCGTAGCGTGGGCAATATTGACTATGCTGTAAGACGAAGGTTCGCTTTCGTGACGTTGAGGGCGGATAAGAATCTATTGGTGGAGAGATATGGCGCAGATTCTAAACAGGTGAAACTTTTTGAGGCCGTTGAATTGTTCATCAGGAAGAACAAAACTGAAATGGATTTTGAGGATCTGATGGTGGGTCATAGCTATTTCTTCGCAAAAGATGATGCCGAACTGGAATTACGATGGCAGTACGAAATTCTTCCGCTGCTGAATGAATACATCAAGGATGGAATCGTCAATGCGAAGATGATTGATTCGGGCATGGGAATGGAGGAGTTTGTGGGAACGTGGCGTGTCACTACAAAACCTAATGAAATGGGAGAATGACTGTTTTTATAGTTACTAATGAATCATGACACAGAAACAAGCTATTCAATTGTTTGAAAAAAAGAAAGTTCGTACCGCATGGGACGACGAGAAGGAGAAATGGTATTTCTCAGTGATTGACGTTGTCGGAATATTAACTGACAGCGACAATCCACGAAAGTACTGGAGTGTCCTTAAAACACGTTTGAAAAAAGAGGGCAATGAAACGGCTACAAATTGTAGCCAGTTGAAATTACAAGCGGATGATGGCAAAAAACGTCTAACCGATGTGGCTGATTTAGAACAGATTTTCCGTATCATCCAATCCATTCCGTCTCCTAAGGCTGAACCATTCAAGCTATGGATGGCGCAGGTGGCAAGCAATCGAATTGACCAAATGCAGGATCCTGAACTTTCCATAGAACAAGCCATGCTCGATTACAAACGTTTGGGGTATTCTGATAATTGGATTAACCAGCGACTGAAATCTATCGAGGTACGCAAGGAACTAACCGAGGAATGGAAACGACGTGGAGTGGAAGAGGGGGCTCAATTTGCTACGCTGACCGATATTATCACAAAAACTTGGAGCGGGAAAACAACCAAGGAGTATAAGCAATTCAAAGGGTTGAAGAAGGAGAATCTTCGTGATAACATGACTAATACCGAATTAATTCTCAACATGTTGGCAGAGGCTGCTACCACTGATTTGTCGAAAGCACAAAAACCTGAAACATTCGGAGAGAACATGAACGTGGCACATAAAGGAGGTAGGGTGGCACGTTCCGCACGTGAGGAACTGGAAAAGCAATTGGGACGTTCGGTAGTGACCCCATTGAATGCCAAAAAGGGATTGAGACAGATAGATAAAACTAAGGACGATGATGCAAACGATACAGATAATTGAACATCAGTCGCTTAATGAATCATCAGATTGGGAAGAGCAATATACGGAACAATTACAATCCGTAAAATTTGTTGGTGTCCCGACCCAATACATGTCCGCCCCGCAATATCTAGGTATCGATCAAAATTATCGTGCCTCCTACTTCATTGGTGCCTCATGGTTAATCAGAGATGAATTGGCGGTGGTGGTTACACCAAAGGTTGAAGATACTGATTTCGTGAAGATGTTCTTGGCGGCCTTGGAGGTAGATTCGCAAAATGAATCGGATTATTTTTCAGATTGTTATGGCATACGATTCGATGAGCCTGCCATCCAAACTCCGGTGTGCCTTAATCAACTTACCCCTTTGTTGGTTCTGCACTACCTATCGTTGCTCGACCGTCTGGTGAAACGTGGGTTGAAGAAGGACTACATCACACGTGAAGAGAACATGAAGGCGAAGGTGAAGGGGCGGATTATGATGGGACGACACTTGCAACAAAATGTGTTTCAGCAACGACAGGACCGTATCTATTGTCAGTTTCAGGAATATACTGACGACACGCCCGAAAACCGTTTGCTGAAGCGTGCGCTGGTTTTTTGCGAGCGTATCATGGCGAAATGGACAAGTCTGCAGCGACAACTTTCAAAAACAGATATACCACTTTTGTTGAATCTCCTGAAATCCAGGTTCGGACATATATCTGATGATATTGAGCCCTATCAGATTCAGCATTTGGCGACCAATAAGCTTTTCAAGGAGTACCGAGAGGCCATCCGTGTGGCAAAAATGCTATTGCGTCGGTTTGATTACAGTGTTACCAACGCCAACGATGAAGAATACAATGCCACACCTCCGTTTTGGATTGATATGGCGCGGTTGTACGAGATGTGGGTGTGGAGTAAGTTGAAGGAGAATAGCGTGAACGAGGTCCTGTTTCAGAAGCGTGGCTTTTATGGACGTCAGGTAGCAGACTTCGTGATTCGTGAAGAGAAATTAATTCTTGACGCAAAGTATAAACCTGATTATCAAAACAAAAACCATGCGGATATTAATGATATCCGTGAGATAAGTGGTAATGCACGTGACGAAAGACTGTTGCCTGGGCTTCCTGAAGATTATTCGCCACGATGCATTATTCTATATCCTGGCCAAGATTGTGAATTGCAGAAAGAGTCTGAGAAATTGTTTGGTGCGCAAGGCACAAAAATCCCCCATTATCACAATTTCTACAAAATCAGCGTACCGCTACCGAAGAAGTAATTAGCTTATCCCCCATTATCCCCTCGTAGCGGTTCGATCGGAGTAAAACTCCTATCGAATCACTGTTCCTGAATCCTTGCCCAGCTCGTCCGCCTTGGTGATGACCACCTTGGAGACGCCTGCGTTGATGGCGGCGAAGGAGTTCTCCAGTTTAGGGATCATACCGCCTTGGATGATGCCCTTCTGCACATATTCCTCGAAGGTAGGGCGGGTTATTTCAGGGATTACACTATCATCGTCTTGCTCATCGAGCAATACACCTTTCTTTTCGAAGCAGTAGACCAGGGTGACTTCAAAGAAGCGTGACAGTGCCTTTGCGGCTTCGCCTGCGATGGTGTCTGCGTTGGTGTTCAGCATGTTACCTTTTCCGTCATGTGTTAGAGGAGCCAATACCGGTACCACGCCTTTGCCGATCAGATCCGCCAAGAGGGAAGCGTTCACTGCCTTCACGTCTCCGACAAAACCGTAATCGACCTCTTTCACTGGACGCTTGTCCGAACGCATATAATCCAGATCGGCGCCCGTCAGACCCAAGGCGTTCAGGCCCAAAGCCTGCAAGCTCGCTACGATGTTCTTGTTCACCAAGCCAGCGTAGACCATCGTCACCACCTTCAGCGTCTCCGCATCCGTGATGCGTCGTCCGTCCACCATCTTGCTTTCGATGCCCAGTTTTGTGGCGATAGCCGTGGCGGAACGTCCGCCTCCATGTACCAACACCTTCTTCCCCTCAATTTTGGAGAACCTCTCCAGCAATTGCTTCAATGTACTCTCCTCTTCGACGATCTTGCCGCCGACCTTTATAACCGTCAACTTCTCCATACGAAAAAACTTATACAACAAAAAACGAGGAAGGCCTTATACGACCTCCCTCATTCTATATAGACATTATGATTATTTGTTCTTCAACAAGTCGCGGATCTCCGTCAACAGGATCTCCTCCTTTGTTGGCTCTGGCGCAGGAGCAGGAGCGGCAGGGGCTTCCTCCTTCTTTCTCTTCAGGGCGTTAATTAATTTGATGAACGCAAAGATGCAGATTGCCACGATCAGGAAGTCGAATGTAACCTGCAGGAAGTTTCCGTAGTTTAATGTTCCAACACCTGCCTCCTGGGCTTTCGCAATTGTGTCATACTTCTGGTCGCCACCCAATTGGATGAACAAACCGCTAAAGTCCACACCACCCACGGCCAAACCGACCAATGGCATGAAGATATCAGAAACCAATGAGGAGACGATCTTACCGAACGCACCTCCAATAATCACACCGACAGCCATGTCGATGACGTTGCCCTTCATGGCAAACTCTTTGAATTCATCTAAAAGTTTCATTTCTTAGTAATTTTTGGTTTTTTTAATGTTCAAAATTACAAATCTTAATCAAAAAAACATACTAAAAATAATTGTTTTTTACGATAAAAATCATCGAAGGCCTTTAGATGGGTCATTTCCTATATCTCATTGTGAATCAGTTTGTAAGCGATAGAGCCTGGTTGCGGGCTCGCCGGGCAATTCTCCCTGTCGAACCAGCGGGCATCCGACAGTTCATCCTTTTGCAGTTTGATCTCTCCGCTCTCGTATTCGGCGGTGAAGGCCAGCATCAGTTGGTCGGGGAACGGCCAGCTCTGACTGCCCCGGTAGCGTATGTTCTTCACCGTTATGCCTACCTCCTCCATGATCTCGCGGCGCACAGCGTGCTCGGCGGATTCGCCCACCTCCATGAAGCCCGCGATGCAGGCGTATATGTCCTGGTTGCGTTGCATGTGACGGGCCAATAGTATCTTGTCGCCACGGTTCACCAGCACGATGACGCAAGGCTCTATGCGGGGGAAGTAGACCTTCCCGCAGTGGGGACATTCCCTTGCGGTGAGTTCCGCATGATCCTGGAGGGGGCTGCCGCATTTGCCGCAGAACTTCCAATCCCTGCGCCATGCGAGCAACGCGCGGGCGCGGGCCAAACGGAAGGAGTCCTCCTCCGCATGCTCCGCGAAGTATTGGCGGATCGTCTTCAACTCATAGCCCCCCGGGAAATCCTTCCCCTCGCCAAGGTCTATCGCACAGACACCGAAGGATGGCTCGTCGAAGAAATCAGCCTCAACGAATTTAGCCTTCAACTCGCACAAGTCATGGAAAGATAGAGCTTTTCCCCCCTCCTTTAGCAGGAGATTCTTTCCCGACAATGCGAAACATGCGCTACCCGATTCCTTAGGATTCACTATTATTGCCATACATTACCAACATCTGAGATTCATTTTCCACACAAATGTACGACAAATGAATCGAATACTCAAATGGCTTCTTCCTCGTGTAGTGCGAAGCCGATCTCCTCCAATGCCCGACGCAGGTCTTCCGTCTTGGCGTCGCCCTCGATATGCGCCTCTCCGCTGGCCAAGTCCACCGTGACGGAAACGACCCCCTCGACAGCTCGCAACGCCTTCTCCGCCGCCTCCCTGCAGTGATTGCAAGTCATTCCCTTGATGTGGTAGTGGGAGTGGTTGGAGGAGTGCGCCTTCTCATGGTCACAATGACCCTCTTCGCCGCAACAGCAATGCGCATGGGCGTGGTGGTGACCGATTCCTAACTTAGGCAACACGAGCGCATTGATCAGCAGGAGGATGAGCACCGCCGTGCATGCCCATGAGAACCAGGAGTCGCCCTCCTCGTGCAAGGCGGCACTGCCGACAAGGTTTGAGAGGAAGTCCACGATACCATGGAATTGCAGGTAATCGATGAATATGCCGCAACAGATGGAGCCTACGATGATGGATGCGAGGTAGGTAACCAGCGTACGTGTGCCAAGCACCTTGCGGACGACGAGGATGGAGGCCATGTTACAGGCCGGACCCGCCATCAGCAAGACCAGTCCCGCACCAGGCGTGAGTCCTTTCAGAATCAATGCCACAGCGATCGGTATGGAGCCCGTCGCACAGAGATACATGGGTATGGCGATGCAGATCACCAGCAGCATGGAGGCGAAGGTGTTTCCCTTGAAGACCGCGAAAGCCTCGTCCGGCACGAACACCGTGATGAGTCCCGCCACGATGAGTCCGATCATCAGCCACTTGCCGATGTCCTCCATCATCTCTTGGAAGGCATAGATCAGCGCCTCCTTTATCTTCTCACCGAAGGAGGAGTGTTCATGGGAGTGTGTGCCGCAACCGCACGACTCTTCGTGGCAACAGGCGTGGGAGTCCTCATGTGCGTGTTCCGTTGAATGGGCATGCTCCGCCTTCTCCTTGGCGAAGATATTCACCATGGAACCGCCGAAGATGGCCGTGACCAGCGCCGCGATGGGACGGATGATGGCGAAGGCCCATCCCATGAGGCTATAGGTGGCGATGATGGAATCCACACCCGTCTGAGGCGTGGAGATCAGGAACGACGTGACAGCGCCCTTGGATGCGCCCTCCTTGCGGATGGACATGGCGGTCGGTATGACGCCGCAGGAACATAGCGGTAGCGGTATGCCGAACAAGGCGGCGCGGAGGACAGACCCGAAAGAGTCGTCCGCTAAATACTTCGTGTAGAATCGTCCAGGGATGAAGGCATGCATCAGCCCGGCAAGCAGAAATCCCAGCAACAGATAGGGGGACATCTCATTCATTAAATGTAAAATCTCACTCATAACTTATCCTTTTTTGTTTGATACAAAAGTAGAGTATGATTTCTGCAACCCAGTTGCAAAGATGAGTTGGCAGATTTCCATTTTTATAATAACTTTACATACGTGAGTCGTTTACATCCTTCGCAAAGGGGTTGCGGCTCTTCCTTGTATTAATTATCCATAGTAGTACGAATCGGCATGAAAGCACTTACGATAGCAATCCTCGCATGGACATCCTTCCTTTTCCCGGTGTCTCTTTTCGCGCAAAAGAGCCTTTACATTCCCCGGGAGTGGAAGAATCGGACCGACACTATGATCTATAGTGAGAACGATCCCAACAACCAATACACATGGTCCAAGTCCCGTTCGAAGGAGAGTGATAACTTCATTGTTTATTGGGACAAATATTACGGCAATACAAACCCTACGAACGCGCCTTCAACCTATCGGGTGGATATTGACGACCTACTGAAAAAATGCGAAGGCTTCTATGCCAAGAACATTGATGAGCTAGGCTTCTGTGACGAAGGCAATTCTAATGTCTCAAAATACAAGATGATGGTCCTACTGAACCATACCACCGAATGGATGTGCTATGGTGGCGGATATGACGATGTCATCGGTGCCCTCTGGCTCAGTCCAAGCACCAGCAAGCCTGTCGGACATTCCGTCGCTCATGAGGTTGGACACTCTTTTCAATATCAGGTATATGCAGACCTGAAAGGTTATTCAGGCTTCCGGACCGCCATCGGCAGCGGTTCCACCTTCTGGGAGCAGACCGCCCAATGGCAGGCCAACCAGTCCTATCCCGCATTGAAGTGGGAGCAGAGCTGGAATCTATTCATGAATACCCACAATTATGCGATGACGCACGAGTGGCACAGGTACCAGTCTTATTGGTGGCACTATTACCTCACCGGAAAATATGGTATCGATGTCATAGGTGAACTGTGGCGCTTCAACCCTGGTTATGGGGCGGACCCGAACGAGAGCTTTATGAAGATGATGAACATGGATGCTTCCGACCTCTATATGGAGTATTTCCTTTATGCCATGAAGATGGCTACGGTGGACATGGATAATGTGCGGGATGAGGCGGATGATTACATCGGCACGCTCCGCTATGATTACATTGCGCTCGGGGCAGCTAAGTATCAGGTGACGTACAGCAGTTGCCCGCAAAGCACTGGCTTCAATATCATCCAGCTCAATGTACCGAAGGCGGGCACTGAAGTATCCGTCGATTTCACCTCACTGGCGAAGGGCGCATCTCTTCCCAAAGGGGACGCGAAACAATATTTTAACGGGGAACGGTTCGTAACCGCCAATGTATCAGCTTATAATACATTCAGCCAATACTCATCCCGCGGTTTTCACTTAGGCTATGTGGCGCTTATGGCGGATGGTTCAAGGAGATATTTTTATGACGAGGAGGTCTATTGCACCAGTTCCGATGCCAATGCGGAGGTGAAAGGTGTGGCGAGTTGCGTGGTGCCCGAAGGGGTGAAGAAACTGTTCCTGGTCATTTCGCCTTCTCCTTCCGCATACATTCAGCATAAGTGGGACGAGGAGATCACGAACGATGACCAATGGCCCTATACCGTTGAATTCAAAGGCACTAACATTTGGGGAGCGGCTAACATCTCCGACACGGAGGAGATCAAGGATGTGGAGCTTTCCTACGACGTATATTTCCCTGCCTCATCAAGCGTTTACCAAGGCATAACCCTGAAGGTGGAAGGAGCTGCGGCATCCAACCTTGGAACGGCCTTCCAGATGCAAGCCTCCGCAGTGGGTACCCTTCTCACGCAATGGACAAGCTCGGGACCAACCGATGGACATGCCATGTTCTATGCGGTCGATGCCAACGGGGTGATCAACAACTCCGCCTCCTCGGCGAATGGTTACGGACATTGGTTCTCCGCCTCCGGCAACCGTTGCGATTATGCCTCCGGCTACGTCTTCAGCGAGTTCGACGCCAACAGCCTCACGTTCTCCCTTGGGCAATATCCGGGCAAGGTGGCGAACGGTTCCAACTATACGATCCGTCAAGCCATCAAATATCAGAAGGGAGGGAAAACAGCGGTGGCCACCTTCGTGTTTAATATCCATATCACATCCGAACGCACAGGATATGAACTAATAGAGGAAGCCACAAACGTATTGACATATTCTTCCGAAGAGCCCTGTCCAATCGCCTACTACTCGATGTTAGGCATACAAATCCCTTCATTGCAACAAGGCATTAATCTTGTGAAGATGAGCGACGGCAGTGTGAGGATGGTGAGGAGGTTGCCATAGGGTACATAGAATACATGCATCAATGGATATGGTTGTTGAGGCAGGAGCAAAATGTCTTCAAGCCATACAACGGCACATTATGAATCTTTTCATCAGCATGATATGGTAGGGGGGAAGTTTTGATTGCCCTCTCAGGCGTGTAAGTCCTGCAGAAAAGGGTGAAACTACGGGAACGCAGATTTTCTCCTGATTTCACTTCTATAGGGATTACATAGCCATATTGTTGCAGGATAAAATCCACCTCTGAAGTACTTCGTTCATTGGTCCAATAACCTACATAATCAGGTTGCAAGGTGGTTAACTCTTGCATAACGTATTGTTCCGTCAGTGCCCCCTTGAATTCTGTGAAGATGGCATTACCATCAATCAGTGTCTTGGCATCTAATCCAACCGAGGCGGACAGTAATCCTACATCCAGCATATAAAGTTTGAAGACCTGCATATCTTGATAAGCCTTAAGCGGCATTCTTGGCGCACTCACACGATGAGACCGCAATATCAATCCGCAATCACATAGCCACATTATAGCCAATTCAAAATCCTTGGCGCGAGCTCCTTCCCGGATAATACCGTACACAAACTTTTTGTTTTCCTTGCTTAATTGAGAAGGAAGGCTATCCCACACCATCTCCATACGAGGTAATTGTTCTCTCGGAGCATGTTTGGAAAAATCTGCTTGATAGGAATGTAATATTTCATGTTGTATATTCCGTACCTCATGAAAATTATGTGTGTCGACCCACTTCTGTACCACCTCTGGCATTCCCCCTACGAATAGATATGTCCGCAACAGATCAAGCAATTCTTGGTGAAACGGTTGTAACACTTCCCATTGTTGATTCTTCATCGTTTCCACCAAAAGTTCCTTTCCATTTGCCATAAGAAATTCCTCAAATGACATCGGATGTAAGTCAAGGAACGAGACCTTACCAACAGGAAAGGATAATTGATGATGTAGTGAAATACCTAACAACGACCCAGCCGCTATAATAGCGTACTGCGGGGCGTCTTCAGCGAAGTATTTTAGGGACGTGATACCTCCCTCCGCAGCTTGTATTTCGTCAAAGATGATTAGCGTATCGGCTGGATCTATCCTCTTCCCATGATAAATTTGTAGGATGGAAAGAATACGTTCTGTGTTGTAGTCTTGTATGAAAAGGCTCTTGAAACGTGGTTCATTTTCAAAATTTATGTAAATGGTTTCCGCAAAAGCTTCCTTCCCAAACTCCCTCATCATCCATGTTTTGCCGACCTGTCTGGCGCCACGCATAATAAGGGGCTTGCGTTTCTTCTGGTTTTTCCATTCATAAAGTTGTTGTATCGCAGTCCGTTTCATATTGATTGTTATAGTATTTCAGACTGCAAGTATACAAAAAAAATTTCTATAATAAAATTATCTCGATAAAAGTGTGAACGAACTACATTTTTATCTCGATAAAAGTGTGAACGAACTACATTTTTATCGAGATAAGTGAATTTTCTATAATAAATAGGCCTTCGTCTCCCTATCGATATAATCCAAATTTAACCGGCAACATAAAGCGATACCGAACCGCCTTCCCATCCTTTTCCGCCGGAATCCATTTAGGCATTGATCGGACCACCCTCACCGCTTCGTCATCTATCAGAGGTTCCAGAGATCGTATAACCTTCACATCCGAAATAGAACCATCCTTCTCTACTATGAATCGAACGAAAACCGACCCTTGATAACATTCCAGCAAAGGAGGAAGAATAAGGTTCCTTTCCATGAAAGATTTCAAAGAATCAGGGCCTCCCGGGAATTGGGCCTTTTTATCCACATGTCGATAAACGCTATCCTCCCTAATCACCGCACTATCGGAATCTTTCCGCAGGGCGATGTTATCATTGGGCGATTGCGGAGATACCCTCTTCGTTGTATCTGCCACGAATGGTTCCGCATAACAGAGCGTTCCCATTGCCAGGATTACAGACAAACATATGTTCTTTAGCAATAATGATTCCATCTTGTCACGTACAAATATTTAGACCTTAATTTTCAGATTCATTCGATAAGCTAAAATTAACTGGTAAAAAAAAGATAGACCGAACCGCCTTCCCATCCATTTCCGCTGGAATCCATTTAGGCATTGATCGGACCACCCTCACCGCCTCCGTATCCAACAGCGGATCAGCAGATTGGACAACCTCCACATTCGAAATGTGGCCATGTTTATCCACCACAAATGAAACAACAACCCTACCTTCGATCCCCTTTTCTATTGCTTCCTGTGGATAATATACGTTCTTTTTAAGGAAAGATTTTAAGAATTCATTGCCTCC
Organism: Paludibacteraceae bacterium; assembly: GCA_017962085.1. Classification (GTDB taxonomy): domain Bacteria; phylum Bacteroidota; class Bacteroidia; order Bacteroidales; family Paludibacteraceae; genus UBA1181. The sequence goes on along the minus strand of JAGCWA010000017.1, from coordinate 10,078 downwards.
CGGAAACTGAGCTTCCTTATCCGTTTTTTTAATAATAATATCACCTTCCATGTCTTCTTCCTCATCTCCGTTGTATTGGCTTGAAGGAAACGAGTCCGGAGATTCTTCACTATATATTTGATTATCAGCAGAATCAGGTTCCATATCGCCATTAACATCAACATAATCCACCGAATCCGACGAACAGGCCTTCGGCAGGTCCGAAGTGCACGCCGCCCCTGATGCCAAAGCGACCGACAAACCTATGATCTTGATAGGAACGCCCATATTCCGCTTCAGACTCAACTGCGATTCGAGATACCCCACTTCCCGCTCACATGCAGGACATGTGCCCTTGCAATCTCCCTCGAACGTACACTCTCTAGGAGAATAGTCGATGCCATTGGCCTCCGCGATCTGCTCCCGAATCTTTTTGAGAAGCTTGCATAATGATTTCCCTTTTGCCATGTGTGACCGTTTTAGTTGTTTGCTGATTCGCCCCAACAATGGATTATTTCGTCAAGACGATTTTTTTGCCATTCCATAGGTATAGCGTCGAATAGCGTCGGTTCACCACCCTACGTCCGAATAGGTCATAGAGGATATTATCCTCCAAAGTGTTCGTCACGTCGCTGATCGGTTGCTGCACCTGTGTCGGCTCGGTGAAGATAGAGTCGTCCAGATCTCCCACCAACGTGCCGTATTCCGCCCAGCCGGATGCCTCATAATCGGCAAGCGATTCGGCATAGACATGGATAGTCGGATGGGACGAGAAGAGATAGCTGGCAATGCTTGGTGGAGTTGTCGCCTTAACGTAGGCGTCCTTCACCGCCGATTCATAGAATGCCCCTTGCTGGATATTCTTCACCTCGGAGCCGATCACCACTTTCGATAGTTGGTCGCAGTAGGCGAACGCATCGAATCCTATGGTGGTGACACTGTCCGGTATCACTGCTCCCAGCAGGCTTGAGTGGCTAAACGACTGTTGCCCGATGGTGGTGACGGACTGAGGCAGGACTACTGAAACAAGTTTTGTGCACTCGTAGAAGAAGTCGTCCCCAATCATATCCGTAGTGGTCATGTGGTCTTCGTAATAGGCATCGCCCCCGCTCACGATCGTCGCCCCGGAGAGATCCAGCGACTGCAACCTCCCTTCGTTGATCAGCTTGCGGAGGTACTGCACGTCAGTACCATTGAGCGGACCAGTGATGACAGCCTTTATGGCTTGGGAGGTAAGGGAATCGGACAAAGTGCCTGGCTCTGTCAGGTGGACGACCTCCTTCCCGCCTTCTTGCTTGGTCACCTCATGCAGGGTGCCGTCTGCATCGACGGAGTAGATGGAGAAATCCTTTCCGATGGAGGATGGCAGGCAGAAACTCAGCGTGTTGGAGGCGTAGAGCATCTTGCCCTCCTTGTCCTGCACCAAGAAGCCTATGCCCCCCGTACCCGTCATGGCATAGAAGGAATCCGCCTGCATATAAGTATACTCGGAAGGCTCCGCCACCTCCGAAATGTAGTCCGTGAACTGTCCCAGGTTAGCGTAGAGGCCGACCATCTCCGAACCCGTTCGCTTCTCGCCTGGCGTTGTCAGGAAGTCGGTGGTCAACACATAATCAGCGCGGTCTTCCACGAAAAGGATCTCCCTGTTCTTCTTCGGATATTGTGAGATCTCCTCCAACGTCCGGTCTATGTCTTCCTGCAGCACCTCCATGGAACGGACCCCGTAGTCGTCGATGGTCAGGCTGCAAGGCTCGAAGAATCCCCATACGGTGAAGAAGTCGGTCAGGTCCTCCTGCGCCACCTCGCAAACCTTTCGGACGAACTTCAGCGAGCTATTGTTCGTATTATCCCAAAGTTCCAAAGGATCCTTACGCAACTCCTGGAAGAGCGTCGGGTAGAACGAAGTGTTCTTCCTTGCCTGATGGTAGTAGAGGTACAATTGGTAATACATCCTCATCATGCTGGAAACGTTTCGTATGAAGTACGGCGTATGGTGCACATAGTCGTTCATCGTGGTGGAGAGCGACAATCCCTTGGAGGTGGTGCGTCCGTCAAGGAAGCAGATCACGTTGGAGAAGAGGTTGTTCGAAACCTCCGTGCAACCTTCCAGGTTGATGGCTTGCTGGTTGTTGTGTCCACATTCGTGTCCGGCGCACCAATCATCATGATCCTCCCTGCTCACGTCAAATGTTTTGGAGATGCAATCCACCGAATTGTAGGATGTGCGGTAGGTGGTGGAGTTCGCGTATCCATCGTCGGATTCGTCCCCTTCGATGGCGAAGTTCGGGTTGTTGTAGTAGATCGGGAAGTAAGATTCGCCGCCCGTCAGGTTGTAGGGCGGATTGGCCCGTTGTCCGGTGGCCACCGACTCGCAGATACCCATCAGCTCCTTCTCCCACACGGTGAGGCTATCAAACCAGATGACATCCTTGTCGATGGAGGAAGGGAAGAGCTCCCGATAGGAGGAGGTCCTGAAGTTGAGCAGCGTCTCCGCCCCCTTGACGGTGAAGAGCTCATGCGTGGCGTTGCCTAACAACTCCACGTACTCGGCATCGTTATGGCGCGCCAAATCATAGTAACCATTCACCACGCCACCCTCGACATGGATCTTGAGGGTAGGCCACTCGTTGAGCTTCTTCGTCATCGAGCGGGTATCGGCGGTATAGACGATATAGTAGAGGGCATCCTTCCGTCCATCGATGATGTTCACTCCCTTGGAGAGCCTTGTGCCTGCCTTCGCATTTGAGATGAGGGCGTTGCCGACACATCCCGCGAAGTAGAGCGTCGCGTCGCTCGGTACATCTTGATCCACGAAGACGTAGATGGTTTCACTATCCGCCGAGTAGATACCCGTCGGATTACCCATGTATGAGCCACTGGAACTCATGAGCAAGTTGTTCCAATAGTTGGCGTCGCTATAGGCCGCATAATCATGGATCCTGAAATCCTTTTCGTACTTATCCCAATCATTATTCTTGATTTTCAAGGCAATAGCAATGATCCCATCAGGTATTTCGCTTCCCTTCATCGCTTGGGAGAGATCATTATCGCCCATCGCGGCATATTCGTCCCTCAGTTCCGTGCAGGCCGCATCTTTGAAGTAGGTGCCAAGCTTTGAACGCAGGATGAGCAGCGGGTCCTTCTCTTGCGCATAGTACTCGTCCAAGGTACCCTTGATGGTGCCGAACTCGTTCCATTCGGACCCTTTATAGGTGTTCTCCATCTCCGAATAGACGAGGATGTCCGGTTCGGAAGAGAAGAGGTAATTGTCGATCTGTGGAGGATACATCGGTATGACATAGGCGACCTTGACGGAGGAGCTATAGAATACGCCTTGCGCCAGGGATGTGACATTGGCCCCGATGACGACAGTGTGCAGCGCCTCGCAATAGGCAAAGGCATCCATACCGATCGACTCGACATTTTGAGGGATGACAACTTCCTTCAGACCCGTGTGGGAAAAGGCGTTGGCGTAGATTTTCGTGACCGATTGGGGAAGCACTACATACTGTAGGTTCGAGCATTCCGTGAACATAGCCTCCCCGATGGCATTCATCCTTGTCCGGTGGTTTTCGTAATAGGCGTCCCCACCGCTCACGATCGCCACTTCGGAGAGGTCCAGCGACGTGACCGACCCCTCGTCGATTAGCTGGCGAAGGTATTTGACGTCCGTTCCGTTGATGGAACCCGTGATCTTCACCTCCTTGTCGCCTGGGGAAAAGAGGGAGGATAGGGAACCAGCCTCTTCCACATGGAATGTGCTCATCGACCAGACATCCATGGCGCAACATGCCATGACGGAGAATAGCGTAGTGGTTATTTTGGTAAAAAGTTTTTTCATACGCTTATGCTTTATTTATAGACTGCTAAAAACCAAGAAATAAAAAGTTGTGATATGCCACTTTTACAAAAGAGAGGAGCTACCATCGGCAAAGCAGTTTCCCTCTCGTAACAAAGATAAAAAAATTTTTCAAGTGTGTAACATGACCCTTTCATTTAGATGAGGCAGAAGGTGAATATTCGTTCTGCGTTTATGGAATCGTAAATCGTTAAATAGTAAATGTTATATTATATCTAATACAGTAAGTAAAAACCGCCGTGAGTGTAATCTTGCCTCGAAAGAAAAAGGTTGAGTGGACAGCGTAACGGCCACCCACTCAACCCCATCTTGTATAGTTCTGTTTACCAGCCTATTGCACTGATACTCTATGCTGGTTATTTCGCATTATACCGTTGCTCCACGACTTGCCAGTCGATGATTGACCAAAGAGCGGCGAGGTGGTCCGGACGACGGTTCTGATAGTCCAAATAGTAGGCGTGCTCCCACACGTCGAAGGTCAGCAGGGGTTTCAGTCCTTGCTTTGCGGGGTTAGCGGCGTTCGCCTCTTGGGTGATGACGAGCTTGCCATTAGCGTCCGCGGAGAGCCACACCCAGCCGGAGCCGAATAGGGTAGCGCCCTTCTTCTGGAACTCCTCCTTGAAGGCGTCGAACGACCCGAAGTCCCTGGTGATCGCATTGGCGATATTTCCCGCAGGCTGGTTGTCCGCTTTAGCCGGACGGAACTGTCCGAAGTAGAGCTCATGGTTCAGTATTTGTCCTGCGTTGTTGAAGATTCCGCCAGTCGATTTCTTGACGATCTCCACGAGCGGCGTCTCTTCGAAGCCCGAGCCGGGCAACAGTGCATTGAGGTTGTTCACGTAAGCTTGCAGGTGCTTCCCATGGTGGAAGGCGATGGTCTGCTGGCTGATAACTGGTTCCAACGCATTGGCGGCGTAGGGGAGTGTCATCAATTCAAATTTTTGGCTAGCCATATTTGTTTGTTTTAAGTGAATGAATCGAGGCAACGGTTCTTCCCTTGCCTCAAGACAAAGATATGGATTTTTTGTGTGGAATGCCAATAAGGCTATAATTAATTTTTTGTGTGATGGTGGTAGGGTAGATATTCCGTTGATTTCTGTTGCCGTTGTGTGGTTTTCCAGAGGGAATTATATCTCGAAGAAACAATTTGGTTAGTCGTTTTTTGTTGATATTGAATAGGTTAGGTAGTCTGAAATTATTTCACGATCACGCCGCCACCGATTACCTTGCCCTCTTGGTAGAGGACGACGGATTGTCCTGGCGTAACTCCCCAGACGGGTTGGGCGAAGTGTACCTTCATCTTGTTACCGTCCGTCTCGATGGTGGCGGGTGTTGCCGGACTTTTATACCGTATGCGGGCCTCGACGTTGGGGTTGTTCTGCAATGCTTCGAGGTCGGTGAACTGGCAAGCTCTCGCTTCCAGTTTATCGCTCAGCAAATCCTCCCGTGTGCCCAGCTTGACTGTATTTTTCTTGGCGTTGATACCTGCCACGTAGCGGGGTTCTCCGAAGGCGACCCGTAAGCCTTTGCGCTGTCCTATCGTGTAGTTCTGGAATCCCTCATGGGTGCCTATCTTACGTCCCTGCATGTCGACGAAGTGTCCCGGAACGCACCGCTCCGCATAGTTTTCCACGTTGGTCTGCAGGAATTCACGGTAGTCGTCGTTGGGGATGAAACAGATCTCCTGGCTTTCGGTCTTGGTGGATAGCTTCTCGTACCCTCTCTGTTTGGCCATGGCCCGCACCTCCTGTTTGGTGTATTGTCCCAGCGGGAAGAGCGTCCGTGAGAGGAACTCCTCCTTGATGCGCCAGAGGAAATAGGTTTGGTCCTTGAGGTTGTCCACCGCATTGCAGAGGTAGTGGTGGCCGTTTTCCTCCTTGATCTGTGCATAATGGCCGGTGGCGATGTAGTCGCAACCCATTTGGTCGGCCACCTCCACCAGTTTGCCCCATTTGATGGTGGCGTTGCAGATGACGCACGGGTTGGGGGTGCGTCCCGCCATGTATTCGTCGATGAAGTTCTGGATGACCGATTCCCGGAAGTTCTCCCTCAGGTCGACGATGTGATGTTCGAACCCTAGGCTTTCGGCCATGCGTTTGGCCTCCATGATAGCGTCTATGGTGCAGCAGCCCTTCTCCTTGGCGAGGCAGCTCTCCTTCATGCTGTCCCATGTGCGGTAGGTGACCCCAACCAGGTCGTAGCCCTGCTCTTGGAGTAGGATGGCGGACATCGTGCTGTCGATGCCTCCGCTCATGGCCATTAAGACTTTCCCTTTGCTCATGGTTGCCGAGGAGTTATTTCTCAGACGTTGAAACGGAAGTGCATGATGTCACCGTCCTGTCCGATGTATTCTTTTCCCTCTATGGATATCTTACCAGCTTCGCGGCAGGCTGCTTCGGAGCCTAAGGCCACGTAGTCCTCGTATTTGATGACCTCGGCGCGGATGAATCCCTTCTCGAAGTCCGTGTGGATGATGCCGGCGCATTGCGGAGCCTTCATGCCGCGGCGGAAGGTCCATGCGCGGGTCTCGTCCGCTCCTGAGGTGAAGAAGGTCTGGAGGTCCAGCAGCTTGTAGGCTGCTTTGATCAGTCTGGCCACGCCCGACTCCTTCAGTCCCACCTCTTCGAGGAACATCTGGCGCTCCTCGTAGGTCTCCAGTTCGGCGATGTCCGCTTCGGTGGCGGCCGCCACGATCAGCATGTCAGCCTTCTCCTCCTTGATAGCCTCCGCTACCGCTTGGGTATATTTGTTACCGCTGACGGCGCTGGCCTCGTCCACGTTGCAGACGTAGAGGACAGGCTTGGTGGTGAGGAGGAAGAGGTCCTTGACGATCGGTTTCTCCTCTTTGGTGAGCTCCACGGTACGGGCAGACTTGCCAGCCTCCAATGCGGCCTTGTATCTCAGGAGGATGTCCAGCACTGCCTTGGCGGTCTTGTCGCCTCCGGTCTGGGCTTGCTTCTGTACTTTCTGGATGCGGCTCTCGACGGTCTCCAAGTCTTTCAGTTGGAGCTCCATGTCGATGATCTCCTTGTCGCGCACAGGGTCCACGCTGCCGTCCACATGTGTCACGTTCTCGTCGTCGAAGCAACGGAGCACGTGGAGGATGGCGTCCGTCTCGCGGATGTTGGCGAGGAACTTATTGCCCAAGCCCTCTCCCTTGCTGGCTCCCTTCACGAGACCCGCGATGTCCACGATCTCCACCGTGGTAGGGATGACACGTTGCGGATGGTCGATCTCCGCCAGTTTGTTGAGGCGCTCGTCGGGCACGGTGATCACGCCCACGTTAGGCTCTATTGTGCAGAATGGAAAATTAGCCGCTTGCGCTTTCGCGTTGGATAAACAGTTGAAAAGGGTTGACTTTCCTACGTTAGGCAACCCCACGATGCCACATTGTAATGCCATATTTTGTTATGTATTATTTCTTTTAATTCTTTCCGCGAAGATACCTATTCTTTTTTAGTTTACCCTTTTTCATGGTTGATTATTTGTTTTGCGGGGTGTTTTCAGAGTGTTGTGGATGAATTTGTTTGGGCGATAGGTATTGAGTCAATAGTAAATTGTAAATGGTAAAATATGCATAACAGGATAAAAAACGACGGGGTGAAGAAGGGCTTCACGCAACCGTCGTCACTGCAAATATACATAAATTTCTTCTCTCAAAAGAGTCAATAGTAAATTGTAAATCTTTCTATATCCTTTTTATTGTTTTAAGGTTAAATAGAATTCTCCCGCTCTTCTGGTTCTCTCGTTCATTTGCTCGAATAAAAGGGAATCCGTGAAAGCTTTTCGGCTTTTGATGTCGATGTTTGTGATTTTAAATAATTGTTTGTCGTTTATGGCTATATCCCTTACGAAATACGAGTCGTAAAAAGAATAACTGAACAATATGGGCTTACTATTTGATTTAAGTAGATCCCAGTATTCCTTGGATGTGTATAGTGTTTCGCCTCCCTTTTCCACCCAAAGGATATTGAATGCGTAATCATATTCACCACTGACGTAATCCAAGGTGTCCTCATCATATGCTGGGTTCCTAGAGAAACTACAACCATATCGATCAACATAGGCATCATAAATATGGAATTTGATAATTGGATTACTGGCTCCTTCTTTTGACGCTATACTTACAATTCCTCCAAAACGTGTTATCTCATTATCATAGAGATCAATATTGGCATTTATAGTTTTGCGTTTTCTAGGTGGGCAATGAAATCGATCTTCTGATTCTCCCAGGGTATAGTATATTTTTGCATATTTATTGAACGATGTGTCTCTTTTTATGCTCTCGCGGATGTCGGTTATCTTCTTCCATGCGGAATCACAACATACATTGGCGTACTGGTCGTATTTTTCTTTAAGCTCCTTTAGCCTATTTGTGTCCGTTGCCATTTCACGGTATTTTATAATATCGCGATAGGTCACGTCCGCATATTTTAGGTATAGATCCTTAGCGAGATGTCTTAGATATGACTCTTCTGATCCAATATATGCGAGAGGTTTTTCTAAATTCAGGTCGCTATAATCCTTGCATATTTCGACCATTTCTTTATTGCTAAGGGGTTCGGTGATGGATTTGTCAATGGCTGATTTACATGATGTTAGTGCACAAATGAAACCCAATAAAATGTATCTCTTTTTCATGATATTGAATATTAAAGCGAAGGTTCTATTATTTTAATTTTCAACACTCGCTCGAACCTATTAAGTCGAATGATGAAAAGCCGTTCATTGTGAATTGCCCTCAAAAGTAATAAAAAAATGTAAAATATACATATAACTATATAGTAAAATGAGTATTTTGTACGTTTATTATCTATTGTCAATTATATGATATGTATAGATGCGGAAATAGAATCCTTTATTTTATATAATGTGTATTATAACATTACATTGACCATTATAATTTTTGGGGCAATAAAAAAATGTAAAATTTATGTCGAATATACGTTTTTTGTATATATTTGTAGCATTGTTTGCTTTTGTGGTGAAAGTATTTGAATGCTAAATTATTTTGTTATGAAAGAAATGTTCGGTCGATTTTTCCAAATGGGTTTAAAAATGGTGCTTGGAATCTTAGGATATTCTAGCATTTCAGGTTGCGGAGGCATGTATGGGACGCCTACTGCTGATTTTGACATGAGGGGTAAAGTGGTGAACGAGAGAGGTGAATGTTTATCTGAGGTTAAAATCAACAGTCTATCAATGTATCATGATTCCGTAGAACATGTCAGAACCTTGACTTTTACGGACGAAGAAGGGACTTATCGGGTGATGAAGGATTTATATAGCCTTGGTTGGGGTAATGATGGGTATCCCTTCAGATTTGTTGGCGATACGACACTATATGAACCGTTTGATACTATTATACCAGAAAATCAGTTGCATTTTAAGGGTGCACATGGGTGGTACGAGGGGAAAACATCTATTACAGTGAATGTGACGTTGAAAGATAAAAAAAAGAATGTGGAGTGATTTAATGTTTTATTTTCACGTTGTTGGAATACTAAAAACTAGGGATAAGCGCCACTTTTCATGATAAGTTTAATTCAACCAAAGGGTTCTTTTGAGTATCTTTGCGGGAAAGAAGAATTTAATTAAGGTAGACATTATGGTAAAGCATGTTATTTTGTGGACGTTGAAGGACACCTTCTCAGCGTCTGAGAAAGAGGAGATTAAGGCAGGCATCAAAGCTGGTTTGGAAGGATTGAAGGGGGTTGTCCCTGGTTTGATCGATGTGAAGGTGAATGTCAATGGCTTGCCTACATCCAATGTCGATGTGATGTTGGACTCAACCTTGGAGAGCTTTGAGGCTTTGAAGGCGTATGCGGTGCATCCTGCCCATGTGCAGGTGGCGGACACGAAGGTGCGTCCTTTCACCGCCGACAGGAAATGCTTGGATTTCGAGGTCGAATAACCTGTTCGGAAGGAGTGAGTGAGTAGGTTGATTTACTCGAATCACGGATATAGGAATCACGGAGTGGTGGCGGACTTGTGGGTAAGTGCGCCACCTTCTTTCTGTGTTGAGGGCATGAAATATAGGTCCAAATGTGGTCATTGGGGTGTATGAACATGAAATTCCTTGTTTGTATCTTGCGATGACCTAAATTTTTTCTCCCTGAAACACAGCGCGTTGTAAAAAAGCCACGAAAAAAGATGTGAAAAAGTTTGGCGGGAAGCGCGGAAGGCCGTACTTTTGCACCCGCTTTCGGAAACGAAAAGCCCCCCGGGCGGAGGCCGGAG